>CAZIXN010000097.1:0-2165 GCA_964543215.1 uncultured Phycisphaera sp. | reverse complement strand
CAGCGCGTGCGGCAACACCGCTTCCAACGCTTCCAACCACTCCACCGCGCCGCTCGGCGAACCCGGCAGATTCACCACCAGCGTCCGCCCCCGAACCCCCGCCACGCCCCGCGACAAACACGACAGCGGATGCACCGCCCCGGTCACCCGCCGCGCGTGCTCCACCAACCCCGGATGCAACCGCTCCAGCACCGCAAGCGTCGCCTCAGGCGTCACGTCTCGCGACGACAACCCCGTCCCCCCCGTCGTCAGCACGAGTGAAATCCCCTGAAGCCCACGGACTCCGTCCGTGGGTTCTCCGCTCCCATCACACCACCCCCGCAGCACCGCCCCGATCGCTTCCGCCTCATCCGCCACCACCGCCTGCTCCATTTCCAACCCGTCGATGCGCTCCCGCAACCACGCCACCACCGCCGGCCCGCTGCGATCTTCGTACACCCCCGCCGCCGCGCGATCGCTCACCGTCAGCACCCCCACCCGCAAGCCCGCCGGCCAAACCGCCGTCGCACGATGCGCCCCGTCTTGCCCCGCATCGCGTGGCGCATCACCGGCGTGATAATCCCCCCGCGTCCCGCCGGTCTTCTCCAGCAGCCGTACCCGTTCCACACACGCGTCGCGCTGCACCGCCTTGACCATGTCGATCACCGTCAGCCCCGCCGTCGCCGCGGCGTGCAGCGCTTCCATCTCCACGCCCGTCCGCGCTGTCGTCCGCACCGTCGCCACGATCCGCACCCGATCATCTTCTCCCAACGTCACCTCCACCGCCACGCCGTCCACCGGCAACGGGTGACACAACGGGATCAGCGTCGCCGTGTGTTTCACCGCCTGGATCCCCGCCAGCTGAGCCACCGTCAGCACCTCGCCCTTGTGCCCGCGCTTCTCCCGCACCCGCTGCGCCGCCACGCGATTCAGCGCCACCCACGCCTCCGCCGTTGCGCTCCGCGCCGACACCGGCTTGCCCGCCACGTCCACCATCCGCGCCCCCTGCGCATCGACATGCGACAGCTCCAACACCGGCTCATCACGCATCGAACGCTCGTCGCTCATCCTTCCAAACTCCAAGGCCACCAACTTCGCAACCGCTGCTCCAGCACTTCCTCACCCGCCGGCAACTCAAACACCCCGTCGCTCCGACCGATCGCCGACACATCCCCCGATCCCCGGTGCGCCACCGCCCGCACCCCGCCCGTGTCCGTCACCGCCGCCGGCACATACTGCCACAGCTGCGCCGGCCGCGACAACGCCTCGCCCCCTTCCACCATCACCCGCAAGCCGCCCCGCTCGGTCAGCCCCGCCCGCTTCCGCAGCACCGGCCCGCCCAGCACCACCGCCCCCACCAACGCCGACACCGGATTGCCCGGCAAACCCAACACCGCCACGCCCCCCGCCGTCACCGCGCCCAGGTTCGGCTTGCCCGGCCGCATCGCCACATGGTGATACACCACCTCCGCCCCCAACGACAACAAACCGTCCGGCAACCAGTCGTACGCCCCCATCGACACCCCGCCCGTCGTCAACACCACATCACACCGCCCCACCATCTCCCGCAGCGCCGCCGTTGTCGACGCCAAGTCATCCGGCAACGCCACGCTCCCCACCCACTCACACCAAGCCGACGACTCCACCAACGCCCGCAACCCCGGCCCGTTGCTGTCGCGCACCGCCGCACCATCCACCACGCCACCACCACCAACCACCTCATCGCCGCTGATCGCCAACCCCACCCGCACCTTCCGATACACCGACACCGCCTCACGCCCCTGGCCCGCCAGCGTCGCCATCACCGCCGCATCGATCCGACATCCCGGCTCAACCAGCACCGCCCCCGCCGCCGCGTTCTCGCCCCGCCGACGCACGTGCTGCCCCACCGACAACCCGTCCACCGTCGCGCGATCCACACCGATGCGCTGCGCTTCCTCCCGCACCGCCTCCCGACGCAACACCGTGTCCGCGCCTTCGGGCAACACCCCGCCCGTAAAAATCCGCGCCACCCCGCGCTCACCCCTCAGCCCCCCCGGCATCGCCCCCGTCCGCACCTCAAACACCACGTCCAACCACACCAACGCCCCATCCGTCGCCGTCGCCAGCGACCCCCGCACATCCGCCAGGCACAACGCGTACCCGTCCATCGCCGACACGTCCGCCGCCGGGCTGTCCCGCTCCGC
>CAZIXN010000096.1:0-9957 GCA_964543215.1 uncultured Phycisphaera sp. | reverse complement strand
CCCGAAGCCGACACAGATGAACGCCACGACCAGGTCCGCCAACGCCTGCGCGACATCGCCACGCACGGCAACGCACGCTTCGTCGACCTCTGCGACCACGTCCTGACGGACGAACCGTTGAGCAATCCGGCTTACCGCGACCGCATGCACCCTTCGGACGAAGGACAACGCCGCCTCGCCAGCGTGATCGTGGCGGTGGCAAACGACATACTCTCCCCGGATCACTCCGAGCCGGCTGTCGGATCCGCGACGGCGACCGACCTCTGAGTGTGAACCGCAACCCGCGGGAACGTCAGCCGAAAGCCCGAGTCCTCGGGGCCGCGATGCTCCGTCGAAATAAGCAATCCGTTGAGCTCGGAGTTTCCTTCCCACGTCGCCGGCCGGCCGTTGTCGCCGCCGCCTTTGCGGAAGTCCCATTCGGCGATCAGGCCGGACTCAGGATCCAGGAACAGTTCGTAGACGTCGCCGGGCGTGTAGCCGCCCTCGTCGGGATAGGTGACGGTGAGTTTCCGTGCGGGGCGTCGGGAGATCGGCATCACGGCGTCGCCGTCGTCGGTCACGTCGCACGTGCTCCACACGAGTTGGAACGGGAACAGCAACCAATACGCGTCGTTGATGAACCTCGCGTGATCGTCGCGGTGGATGTCGTCGATCGCGTCGGTGAAGAATGTCGTCGCCTCCGGCATCCCGAAGTTCGCGGTGACGGCACCGTCCTGCGGCCGCCACGACCACGGGCGTTCGATCACCTTGCCATCGGGCAGCACAACGCGGAACGTGAAGTCGATCTGCTCGATGTCCGGCCAGTTGTCGATGCCGTATCGCTCGGCGAGCTGCCGCGCGGGCGACGCATCCTGCGCCCCAGCGTCCTGGGCGTTGGCGACGGAGGAATATGCCAGCGACACGCACGCGACCAGCGTCAAAACGGCATGGAAAAAAACATGTGCGCGAGTCGGGTTCATGCCGCAGCGTAGGCCCTGCGGTTCACGGCGTCGAGGGCCGTGAAGACACCGGGATGCGCCAGACGGGCTGCTCGGAGTTCTCGCTGGTGAGGTACAGCGCATCGCCGTCGAGGCTGAAGCACAGCGCCTCGCCCTGGCGGCGCGGCGGCAGCGAAACCTTCTGCGGGCCGACGGCGACCGCGTGGATCCAGTTCGGATCGGCCGCAGGGTCGCGTACGAAAAGCAGGCCGTCGCCATACGTCCCGATCAGTAGCGACGCCCCGTCCTGCGTAAGGTCCATCGCCGTCGGCATGACGGTATCCAGCGTCGCGATCCGCTCAAGCACCAGCGGCTTCTCCGGCGAACCGATCGCTTCCTCATCCGCATGCGCCCACTGTTCCGATGGTGGCAGCGTGACTGCGTACAAGCCGGACCGGCCGTACATGCGCCCGCCGGCGTCGATCTCCTTGCTCACCAGCCACACCGTCCGCGTGTTCGGATCCACCGCCACCGCTTCGCAGTCGCGCGGCCCATCCGCGTAGGTGACGTGGAGGGTCAGCGTCACTTCCACCAGTGGCACCGGGCCGGCCGGACGTTCCTTGCCTTCCGCGCCTCGTACATCCATCGGCTCGGGCATGATGTACAGCGCGACGGCCGATCGCTTCCGCTGGTTGTCGCCGGTGTCAGCCACGAGCAGATACGGCCGGTCGTCCAGCAGGAACGACGCCATATCTTCCCAGTCCTGGTTTATGGCGTTGCGGACCGACCACTTCTCGGCCTGGCCCTGAGTCGGATCGAATCGCATCAGCCACGGGCCGCCGCCCGAATCCTCGTGCGTCCACAGCCAACCAGGCCGGGTTCGCGAGGCGGCCAGACCCGAACTCTCGCGGATCGAGGCGTCGAGCGGGGCGAGTTTCTCGGCGTCGCCGAACGTCCATGCGGAGCGCGTCGGCGTTTGGGCCCGCACCGGTGTCGGTGTGGGCCACGCAAGCCACATCCCCGCCAACAGCAAGGCCGGGACCAGAACCAACGCGATAGTAGCGGGACTTTTCAAGCAGGAGAACATACGCCAGCCGCGCCCTTGGGGTTCATCCGACGTGGATCGAAGCCCACCGAGCTCAGGCGGCAATCCTCGTTGCACGACCGCAAAAGCCGCGGCATCGCATGGGCGTCCCCGGATCACCGCTGATCCGTGCGCTCGTCGAAAAGTTCGGATTCCAGCTTCGAAGCGGGCAGGCTCAAGCCGACGTGGCCGGCCCCGGCCCGCGTGAGTTGGCGGCCCTTACGGGTGCGCGCGAGAAAACCCAGTTGCAACAGATACGGCTCGACCACCGCCTCGAGCGTGCCGCTGTCCTCGCCCAGCGTCGCGGCCACGGCCTCCAGACCCACCGGCCCGCCCTCGTACACCTCCCCGATCACCCGCATGTACTTGCGATCCAACCCGTCGAGGCCCAGCGCATCGACGCCTTCGAGCTTGAGCGCCGCGTCCACGATCTTCGCGTCCAGCCGCCCGGCGTGTTTGACCTGCGCAAAGTCCCGGACGCGCCGCAGCAGGCGATTGGCGATCCGCGGTGTCCCGCGCGACCGGGACGCGATGGCGCCCAGCGCCGTCGTCACCGCTTTGCCCGTGTCGAGCCCGAGCAAGCCCGCCGAACGCACGAGGATCGCTTCGAGGTCGCGCTGGCCGTAGTACTCGAGGTTGTGGCTCAGCCCGAACCGGCTCCGCATCGGCGACGAGAGCAGGCCCGCTCGCGTGGTGGCACCGATCAGCGTGAAGGGCTTGAGCTTGAGCGCGATCGTCTTGGCGTGCATGCCCGAGTCGATCGTGAAGTCGATCTGGAAATCTTCCATCGCGGGATAGATGAACTCTTCGACCGCGACGGGCAGACGGTGGATCTCGTCGATGAACAGCACATCGCCGCGCTGGAGCTTGGTGAGCGTGCCGACCAGATCCGCGCCCTTGGTCAGCGCCGGCCCGGACGTGATCGCGCAGTGCGTGCCCATCTCGTGGGCGATCAGGTGTGCGAGCGTCGTCTTGCCCAGACCCGGCGGGCCGTGCAGCAGGACGTGCTCCATCGGTTCGCCGCGCTGCTTGACGGCCTCAAGCGTGATGCGGAGCTTTTCGATCAGCGTCGGTTGGCCGACGTACTCGTCGAAGGCCTGCGGGCGCAGGGACAGGTTGAAGCGTTCTTCGTCGACGCCGGCCGAGTCTCCCGAGATGAGGCGTTCCTTCGCGATTCAAGCACCGCCTTTTCGCGCTTTCTCGCGCAGCTGTTCGAGTTCGCGTTGGAGGCCCGGAAGATCGTGCATGGCCGACTCCCAAACGATCGAAAGGTCAATGGATTCGTATTGATGGACAAGAAAATTCCGCATCGCTCGCGCCAATCGCCACGGAACCTCCGGGTGGCGCTCGCGGACCTGCTCCGGGACGTGTTTCGCGGCCTCACCGAGCATGCTTAACGACCAGAATACGGCGTTTTGCCGGGTGCGATCCAGACGAAACGCAGCCAGATCGACGCCGGCAATCGCCGTCTCGATGTCGGCGATCGCCTGAAGCATGTGGTCGATCCGGTCGATCCGGTCGATCCATACGTCAGGCGACACGCTGAAGCTCCGATTCAATCCGCTCCAGGAAAGACGCAGACACCGACCGCCGAAGCGTCAAGCCCACCGAACACTTCAGCCGGTCTTCGAGCAACGCTTGAACCTGCGCTACATGAAACAGCGACAGCGCCCGACCACACTCTCGCGCCAAGCGGTTCTCGTCGAACGCTACAAGAAGATCGATGTCGCTGTGTCGATCCGCCTCATTGCGAGCCACGGAACCGAACAGGGAGATTTCCGAGACATATATGCCACGTAGCGCCGGCAGCAATTCGCGAAGGCGGGGCAAGATGGGTTCTCGGGACGGCAGCATCGGTATCGATAGATGGTAAGCGAAAGCGTCACTCCAGCCCGATGACGCGGTGGCACTCGTCGATGGACGTTCTGCCGGCGAGGATCAGCGAGCGGGCGTGGTCGCGCAGGGAGGTGAAGCCGGATTCCGAGGCGGCCGCCTTGAGGTCGGCGATGTTGGGCGTGGCGAGGATGACGTCGCGGATGCGGTCGTTGGCCGTGAGCAACTCGAAGGCGGCGGTGCGGCCGGCGTAGCCGGTGTGGAAGCACCGATCGCAGCCGACCGGGCCGTAGATCGGCGTCTTGATCTCCTCGTCGGTGTCCATGCGTCGCAGGTCGCGGGGCGACAGTTCGACGGGCCGTTTGCAGTTTTCGCAGAGCGTGCGGACCAGGCGCTGCGCGAGCACGAGGTTGAGCGTGCTGGCGACGAGGTATGGTTCGACGCCCAGATCGAGCAAACGGAACACGGTCCCGATGGTGTCGGTGGCGTGGATGGTCGAGAGCACCAGGTGGCCGGTGGTGGCGGCCTGGAGGCCGGTGATGGCGGTGTCTCGGTCGCGGATCTCGCCGACGACAATCACGTCGGGGTCCTGCCGCAGGCAGGAGCGCAGCAGCTGCGCGAAGCCGTGGCCCTTGTCGTGATCGACGGGGATCTGGGTGACGGACTCGAGCTCGTACTCGATGGGGTCTTCGATGGTGATGACGTTGCGGAGCTGGGCGTCGATGCCGCGGAGGATGGCGTAGAGGGTGGTGGTTTTGCCCGAGCCGGTGGGCCCGCAGATGGTGACCAGGCCCGTGGATTGTTCGCTGGTGGCAATCAGGCGTTCGGCCACCTCGCCGGTGAGGCCCATGTCCTTGAGCGTCTGGGGCGACAGCGCCTTGTCGAGCACGCGGATGACCATCTTCTGGCCGTGCATGACCGGCGTGAAGCTCACGCGGTAGTCGATGCGTCGGCCGGGCACGCCCAGCGAGAAGTGCCCCTCCTGAATGATCGCACGCTGCGCGATGTCGATGTCGCACAGCACCTTGACCAGCGACGCCGTCTTCTTCGCCAGCTCCAGCGGGATCGAGCAAACCTCGATCATCGCGCCGTCGATGCGCATCCGCAGCAGCGCATCTTCGTGGCGCGGTTCCAGGTGGATATCCGTGGCCCGCGTCCGCAGCGCCCCCATCAACACCAGCTGCAGCACGAGCAACGATTCGCCCTGACCGCTGGCGGATTCGCCGGCGCGGTGGACGATCTGGCTGCGCGCGTTGATGAGGGAAAGCTTGTCCAGCCCGAAGCCCGGGTCGTGGCCGATAGTCGCGAGCGATTGCAGAGAATCCGCGCCGTAGGCGTTACCCGTGCGTGCGTAGGCCTGAGTACCGCGATCGCGTTCCTCGTCCGTGCCGTCCTCGGCGAGCACCGCCACGTCGTACACCGATTCGTCGCCGGACGCGGCGGCTTCCTCGCCCCCGGCGCCCGCCGGAACCGCCGCCTGCTCGAGAAAACGCACGAACGAATTGCCCACGCGGAACACCCCGCCGCTGCGCAGCTTCACCGCGTCGACCTTCCGGTCGCCCACCATGGTGCCGTTGCGGGAGTTGAGGTCGTGGAGGATGTACCGCCCTTGGTGATAGACGACCTCGCAGTGGTGCCGGGATATCTGGTCGTCGTCCTGGATCCGCAGGAAGCAGTCCTCGGCTCGGCCGATGAGCACCCGCTCCTGCTCGTAGGGCAGCGACCGGATCACCTTGGCTTGCGGATTCAACAATTCGAGCACGGGCATGACCGCCGCAATCTACCGCACCGGTGCCGTCTCCGTACACTCCCGGCGTGCAGACGATCTACCTCGACGCCAACGCCACGACACAGCCGTCCCCGGAGGTTTGCCGCGTCATCGACGAAGCAAACCGGGAACTGTGGGCCAACCCCTCCAGCGTGCACCGCTTCGGCCAACAAGTGCGCCGGCACATCGAACTCGCCCGTCGGCAGGTGGCCGAACTCCTGCACGTCAAACCCAACGCGATCGTCTTCACGTCCGGCGGCACGGAGTCGAACAACCTCGCCCTGCGCGGCGTGCTGGATCGCGCGACGCCCGAGCTTCCCGGCACGCTGATCACCAGCCGCGTCGAGCACAGCGCGGTGCGCGAGCCGGCCGAGGCGTTTGCGTTGCGCGGCGTGAGCACGGTGTGGGTCCCGGTGGACGGAGACGGCGTGGTCGATGTCGCGGCGATCGCCGAGGCGGCTGCGGCGGCAACGGGCGTCACGCTGGTGAGCGTGCAATGGGCCAACAACGAAACCGGCACGATCCAGCCGATCGCCGAGATCGCGGCGACGCTGGCCGACATCAACGCGACGCGGCGCGAAGCGCACCGGCCCGCCGTGTTGTTCCACGTCGATGCCACCCAGGCGGCGGGCAAGCTGGCGATGGACCTTGAGGCGGTCCCCGTCGATCTGCTCACGATCGCCTCGCACAAGTTTTACGGCCCCAAAGGCGCGGGCGCGCTGTACGTCCGTCGTGGCGTGCGGCTCGTCCGACAGACCGTCGGCGGACCGCAGGAAGTCGATCGGCGTGGCGGCACCGAGCACGTTCCGGGCATCCTGGGCACGGGCGTCGCGGCCGAGCAGGCCGCGGCTTTTCTCCAGGACCCTGCGGCGATCCGGCGGATCGGTGCGCTGCGCGACCGCTTCGAGCACGAGGTTTGCGCCGCGCTGCCCGACACCGTCGTGAACTGTCGGGATGCGCGTTGCGGCCGTTTGTGGAACACGGCCAACCTCGCGTTCCCCCGCCTCGAGGCCGAGGCGATCCTGCTGGGCCTCAGCGAGCGTGGCGTATTCGCATCCGCGGGTGCGGCGTGCAGCAGCGGCTCGCTCGAGCCGTCGCCCGTGCTGCGTGCGATGCACATCCCCGACCCGCTCGCGCACGGCTCGGTCCGCTTCTCACTGAGCCGAACGACCACGGACGCGGAGATCGACGCCGCCGTCCCCGTGGTGCTGCGGGTCGTCGCGCGGCTGCGTGCCACGCTGCCGATGTCGTAACCGCAACCCATCGAGCGGCCCGACCGAATATGATGCAGACTCGTTCATGAGACGCGTTCGCCGAAGCGGCGCGGCGGTGGTTGGGGGACGACGAGACACCGGGGCTTGACGAGGTTCGTGGATGCAGTCGATGAGTTGGACCGTCGCACGGCTGGGCAGCCGTTTCTCGCTGCTCTTCGAGCCGCAGCACCGCCGCGTCATGCACTCGGCCATGGGACGCTTTCTCGACGCGCCGCTGGACCTCAGTGTCGGTCTGGTCGAACCCGACGGTACCGAACGCGTCCTCCCGTTTACCCGGTGTATCGACGACGACCTGGTCGAGCCGCTTTACAACTGCGAGCAGTTCGACCGCATCAATTCCATCACCTTCCGCGGATACAGCGCGGCGTATCGCCTGCGCTTCGAGCTCAACGTGCACGCGGTCTTCTACCCGCAGAACCGCCGGCTGTGCGTGATGCCCGCGGTCTATCTGGAGATGCGCGTCCACGCCGTGGACAACGTCCGCGACATTCCCGAGGCCGGCCCCACGCCCGAAACGGTCAAGCTCCGCCTCCGCGTCAACCGGGCAGACACCCGCGTTGTTGCCCACCCCGGCCGAATCGACCTCGCCTACACGAACACCCTCGAGCCTCGTCATCCCAAGCACCGCGACGATCTCGCGCCTCCCGATGATTTCAGTCGCGTCGAAGTCCGCGAACGCATCGTCTCGCTGAACCCCGACGCCGCGCCGCTTACGTGCGACGGCGGGGCCGGCCTTGAGATGGACTTGCCCGTCACCGAAGCCGCGTCGGGCGTGAAGTGGCGCCTGGTCTGGGGTGTCCACGTCGCCGAGCCCGTGCTCCGCGTACGCCGCGAAGGCCGGACTTGCCCCGCCCGGTTCGCCTACTGCGACTACTTCACCGACCTCGACGCCGTGCTCACCGAAGCGGTACAACGCCGTGACGAATATCTCGCGCTCTCGCGCCGTTTCGAAAAACTCATCGAGCAGGCCCCGCTGGACCTCGCCCAGCAGCACCTGCTCAACCTGTCGTTCCAGAACTACCTCAGCAACACCTGGTGGTGCACCGGCGTCGACGACGCCGAACTCGAGAACCAGGCCGACCCCGAAGACGGCCCCCTGCGGTTCCCGTGGTTCAGCGTCTGGGAAGGCTCGTCGCTCTACCAGTCCACCTTGGACGTTGAATACAACGCCGCGGTCTTCGCCCTGACGCTCTGGCCCGACCTGCTCAGGTTGCAACTCCAGCAGTGGCCGCAATTCGCCCGCCTCCACGAACCCTCCGACGGTGCCGTCCTCTGCCACGACCTGGGCTCGGGCATCAACGCCACCGGCCAACGCTCGCCCTACACCATGGAGGTCGAGGAAAACAGCAACTACCTCCTGATGCTCCAGGCCTACGTCCGCTGGACCGGCGACCGCTCGCTGCTCGAACCGCTGATCCCCACCGTCCGCAAGCTCACCCGCTACCTGCTCTGGGCCGACCGCGACGGCTCGGGCTTCCCCACCGAAGGCAACACCAACACGCTCGTCGACGGCTCCGCCGCCGTCGCCTACGCCCGCAAACAGACCTACCTCGCCATCAAGCGCCTCGCCGCGCTGCGCGCTTCGGCAGACCTCTTCCGCATCGGCGGGCGCGCCGACAAGGCCCGCGAACTCGACCCGCGTCTCGAGCAGGACGCCCACCAGATCGACCACACCGCCTGGCTGGGCGACCACTACGCCGTCGCCTGCGAACGCTCCGCCCTCGAAATGCTCGACCCCCAGACCGGCAAGCCCGTCGCCTTCGAGACCATGCCCGGCACCGATGCGTACTCCATCCACACCGCCAACGGCCTGCTCCTGCCGCTGATGGTCGGCCAACCCATCCTGCTCCCCAAAGACCGCCTCGCCAAAGACCTCATCGCCGCCGACCGCGAGAACCAGTCACGCTACGGCGACGGACACACCTCCGACACCCCCGAATCCATCCGCGTCTCACTCAACCTCTGGCGCGACATGATCGCCCGATACCTCGGCCTCACCGGGCCGTCCTCCGCCCAGCAGTACTGGGACCTCCAGGTCATGTCCAACGTCGGCGAAAACTCCCTGGGCTTCACCGACTCCTACATCTCCGACTACCTCGCCCACTACCCCCGAGGCATCGTCACCCTCGGCTACTTCCTCGCCACGCCGCGGCTCACCGTCAACCGACTCGCGCCCGGCGGGGCCTACCTCACCGTCGAACCCGACCGGCACATGCCCCAGCGCTGGCCCCTCCTGCCCCTGGCCGACTGGGTCGCCGGCCGCGTGCCCGTCTGCGTCGTCTCGCCCGACGGTCGCGTCACCATCGAAGCCCCCACCGACCCCGTCATCGTCCACTCCGACGAAGACTCCGAAGACACCGTGACCGGCCTCGAATTCATCGGGTAAGCCGAAACTCCAAGCTTCCGCGAAGCCCACGAACACCGTCCGTGGGTCGCCCCCAAGCCAAGCCGCAACATCAACATGAAACACGCCATCCCGCTCTTGGCCAACCTGCTTCTCCTCACCGGCTGCGCCAGCTATCAACCCATGACCCCCTCGGACGTCGACGCCTTCCTCGTCGGCCTGCACAAATCCGAACCCGACCTTCGTGCGCGCGTCCTCACCGCCGCCCACCGACAGCTCGGCCAACCCTACGAGATCTACCTGCTCGGCGAATTCCCCTTCGAACTCGACGACCCCCAACCCCTCTTCGAACTCGAAAAGTCCGACTGCGTCGTCTTCGTCGAACACACCTACGCCATGGCCCTGGGAGACAGTTGGCCCGAATTCTTCGCCTACCTCCAACGCATCCGCTACATCGACGGCCGCATCGGCGTCGCCACCCGCAACCACTACTCCGAGTCCCAGTGGAACGTCAGCAACGACTGGCTCGTGCAGGATGTCACCGACGAAGTCGCCCGCGACGCGGCCGTGCCCTTCAAGTCCAAGGCCGACGTCGCCAAGTTCCTCAACAAGAACTTCGACAAGAACATCGACGACTGGACCGTGCAGATCGAAACGACGTACGTGCCGCACGAAGAATTTGACCGCATCGCCCCCGCCGTCGCCTCCGGCCAACTGCGCAACGGCGACCTCGTCCA
>CAZIXN010000095.1:0-10024 GCA_964543215.1 uncultured Phycisphaera sp. | reverse complement strand
AGGGGCCGGACGGTTTTGGCGGCGTTGGAGCAGAGGACGGCCAGGGGGTCGCGGACGGCGAGGTAGACGCGGCGGTAGCCGAAGCGCGGGAAGAACGCCGCGGCCTCGTCGGTCCAGCGGGAGTGGGCGCCGTAGGGCTGGCCGAGGAAGCCGGCGTGGGGCAGGTGGTTGATCAGCAGGGCGGTGCCGTCGGCGTAGGTGGCGCGCACGGAGCATTGGCCCAGGTGGCCGGGCGCCAGGACGATGTCGGGCGTGGCGTGGCCTGTGGTCTGACCGGCTTGTGCGAGCAGTTCGTGGACGACGGCGTGGACGACGGCGGCGTGGTGCTCGGCGAATCGGCGGAGCGTTTGGCCGAGCGCGGCGTTGCCGGGTGGCGGACGCAGCGCGTCGAGCTTCATCAGGATGTTCTGGAGCACGACGTTACCGGTGCCGGGGTAGCCGGTGACGGCCCAGGCGTCGAGGCCGGCTTGGGCGAGGGGGACATCCGCGGCGAGGACGGCGGGGTGACGGATGGGCGTGCCGGGGGGCGTGCCGGCGTGATGGGCTTGTAAGGCGTGCAGAAAACCGGCGGCGCCTTGCGGGGTCGGGTCGGTGGTGCCGGTGAGCAGGAGATGGACGTCGGGCGAGGATTCTCGTGTCGGCAAAGCGTCGGCTTCGCGTGTGAAGCCGGCCACACGAAGGACTGCGTCGATGGCGTCGTGTTCGACGGGGGTTCCCACGGCGCTCCAGCGTTGTCCGGCGGGGGAGCGCCACAGGTTGGCGTCACGCGCGGGTGGCCTGGCAAAGGCGGCGCGGAGTTTGTCGAGCAGGGCCATGCGTGGGTTCCGGTCGGTCCGGCGAGTTGAGGCGAAAAGTCGAGCAGCCTAGCGGGAACGCGACGCTTCCCCGAGCAGTCCGCGGCCCAGGCATTGGGCAACCGCGGCGAAGGCGGGTTGGGCGGCGAGTTCGGCGGCGCGGTCGGCCAGTGGCGCGTCGGTGGCGAGGATGTCGAGCGCGGGGTCGGTGAGCGTGAGAGTGTGCAGCCGGGTCGGATCGGGTCGGCCGTAGAGCGGATTGGGCGTGGCATCGCTGGCCGGCGGTTCGAGTGGCCCGTCGGGCAGGTCGTCGGCGGTGGGCGTGGCGTAGCCGAACGCGTCGAACCACGGCATCAATCCCGACGCTTCGAGCAGCGGCAGGTGCGCCTTGCGGAAGTGGCGACGCTTGTCGGCGAGGGGATCGACGAAGTGATCGGCCCCGGCGTCGGTGACGGGACGGAAGCCGATCCGGTTCCAGATGCCGTTTGCCTGAGCGTCGGTGAGTGCGTAGCCCGCGTCTTGGGCGAATCGATGCAGGTGCGCGATCGGCTCGCGGAGCAGGTCTTCGAAGACGATGAGCTGCACGTTGTCGCGTCGGCGGTGCAGCGCGGCGAGGTAGTCGGCCGAGTCTTTCGCGCAGTGGGCGAACCAGTCGGCGCGGTGGAGCGCTGCCTCGTGCGGCCGCGCGGTTTTCGCGGCGTTGGAGGCAAGGCCGGCGAGGGGGTCGCGGACGACGGCGTAGATGCGGCGGTAGCCGAAGCGCTGGGCGAAGCGTTGGGCGGTGTCGTCCCAGGGCGCGTGCGAGCCGAAGTCGGCGGCGAGGAAGCCGGCGTAGGTCAGGCCTCGGATCAGGAGCACGCGATCGTCGGTGAAGCGGGCGCGGACTTCGCAATCCTCGAAGCGGTGGGGGGCGACGACGTAGTCGCGGAGTTCGGTGTCGCAGGCTTGCGCGACGCTGGCGAGGAGGGCTTCGCTGGCGGCGCGGAGGACGTGGCCGTGGAGATCGGCGTCGTGGCGGAGGCGTTGGATCCACGTGGGGCGTGGGCGGTGTTCGTCGGGTCCGAGGGTGTGTTCGTCGAGGGCGCGGAGGAGCGTCTGGACAAGCATGTTGCCGTGGCCGGAGTATCCGGTGACGAGGAACCGGCCGGTGTCGGGCAGGTCGAGCCAGACGGCGCGGGCGACGGGGTGGAGCAGGGCGGGTGCGGGCTGGGCGGATGCGTGGGCCTGTTGTTGCAGGCTGGCGAGGGCACGGGCGTACACCGGGGCGGGCGTGGCGTCGGGGGTGGCGACGAAGGCGCGGTGGGGCGGCGAGGCGGGTGGTTCGTCGGGGTCGGCGGGGACGAAGCCGGCCCGCGTCAGCCGGCCGGCGAGCGCGATGGTTTCCTCGGGCTGGCCCCAGATCTCCGTGGCGACGTGGTCGAGGTCGGCGGGGCGTCGCAGGCGGAGCGTCGGCGTGCGATCGGAAGGGGGGTGGGTTGGATTCACGGGCGCATCGTCGAGCGGGGCGACCGCCGCGTCAAAGCAAGCAATCGATCCACGACGTCGAGATACGCCACGCCGACCTCGGCGAGCGAGAACTGCGCGGCGCGCTGCTTGCCCGATGCGATCAGTCGGCTTCGCAGGGACGGGTCGTCGAGGATTCGTTGCACGGCCTGGGCGATGCGCGGGGGCTGCGTGGCGTCGACGGCGAGCGCGGCGTCGCCGACGATCTCGGGCAGCGAGCCGGCGTCGGAGGCGATCACCGGCAGGCCGTGGTGCATCGCTTCGATTGCCGGCAGGCCGAAGCCTTCGTATCGGCTGGGCATGACCAGCGCCGTGGCGTGGGCGTAAAGGCGTTGCAGCGTGGCATCGTCGATCGAACCGGTGAAGGTGACGCGGTCGCTCAGTCCGAGCTCGGCGGCGCGCTGCGGGGTTTGCGGGAAGCGTGGGTCGAGCGGGCCGACGAAGACCAGGCGCAGATGTGGGGGCAATTGCGCGAACGCCTCGACGAGCGCGGTCGTGTTTTTGTACGGATCGAACCGGCCGACGCAGAGCAGGTAGGGCGTGGCGGGCGTCAGGTGGTCGGACGTCTTGTCGTGCGTGAAGGAACCATCGGGCGAACTCGGCGGCGGCACGGCGACCGGGACGACATGCAGCTTGCCGGGCGGCAGTTGGAGGAGGCGTTGCAGGTCGTTGGCCGAGTGGCGGCTGACGGTGAGCACGGCGTCGGCGCGTCGGCACTGCAACTGCAGCCAGTTTCGCCAAAGCCGGCGGAACTTTTCCTTCTTGGATCGCACGCCCGCGGCGGAGAGTTCGGGCATCAGCGGGATCGCGTCGTGCAGCGTGACCATCACCGCAGGCCCGGGCCAAAGCGGCGCAAAGGCATCCGGGCAATGCACGACGTCGGGTTGCAGCCGTCGCAGCCGGCCGCGCCAGCGCACGACCTCGCCGGCGGCGCGGGGAAGGTGGGGCTCGGTGACCGCGTCGAATCCGGCGTGGCTGGCCAGGGTTTCGGGCAACACGCCGGCGGGGTGAAGCAGCACGCGCACGCGTCGCCCCGGATCGGCGGTGCGGATGGCGTCCAGCAGATTCAGCGTGTAGCGCGGGATGCCGCTGGGCGGTTGCGCGAGGTAGCGGGCGTCGATCAGCAGCACGCGAGGATGCTAATCCGCTCGCTAAGCTGGCGTCATGGGGTGTGCCGAATCGGAAGCTGTCGACGGGCCGCACGCCAAGCCAGGGCGTGTGCTTTTCGACGTCACGCGGGCGGCGCTGCACGGCGGGAATACGGGCGTTCAGCGGGTGGTGCGCAAGCTGTTGGAGCACGGGCCCGAGGCGCTGCGGACGCTGGGTGACGCGCCGCTCGTGCCGGTGGTCTGGACGGGGTCGCGCTACGTGCGCTTCACCGGGACGTTGTCGACGCAGCGGCATCCGTGGGTGTCGTTCCTGCAGCGGGTGCAGCAGCGGCGCCGGTTGGTGCGGCTGGGCGGCGATCGCAGCGCGGCGAGCGAGCCGATCGCGTCGGAGTCGGCGGAGTGGATGCCGGTGTGGATGGAGCGGCTGATCGGTCTGTCGCAGTTGCGGCGGCCGACGGTGCGGGTGGAGGGCGACGATCTGCTGGTGCTGGCCGATGCGCCGTGGAACTCGCGGACGCTGCTGGATCACGCGGCACGCCACGAGGCGCGGGTCGTGGTGCTGATCCACGATCTGCTGCCGTTGCAGGTGCCCGAGACGTGCGAGGCGGGCGTGCCGGGGCGATTTCGGAGGTGGTTGGATCGGGTGTTGGCGGCGGCGGATTCGGTGTTGACCGTGTCGCAGGCGACGGCCGAGGCGGTGAAGGCGCACGCGGCCGAGCTGGGCGTGTCGGGTTTGGCGGTGAAGGTGTTCCGGCCCGGTGCGGATGTCACGGCCGACACGAACATGTCGGCGGAGTTGGACGTGACGCGGCTGCGGGCGAGCCTGCCGCCGTGCTTCGTGGGCGACCCGACGGTGCTGTGTGTCGGCACGATCGAGCCGCGCAAGGACCACGCGACGCTGCTCGATGCGTTCGAGACGTACTGGTCGCGCGGCGGGGAAGCGCGGCTGCTGATCGCGGGCGCGGTCGGTTGGAACGCCGACGAGATCCTGCGTCGACTCGACGAACATCCGCGGCGCGGGCGGCGGCTGCTGGTGTTCCACGATCTGGATGATCACGAACTCACGTATGCGTATCGGCTGGCGACGGCGGTGGTGTGTCCATCGTTGGCGGAGGGTTTCGGGTTGCCGATCGTTGAGGCACTGCGACAAGGGTCGCGGGTGATTGCTACCGATATCCCGCCGCACCGCGAGGCCGGCGGGACGATGGCGAGCTACTTCCCGGTGCGGGACGCGGCGGCGTTGGCGGGCTTGTTGCAACGCATGGACACGTTGCCTGAACCGGCCGCGGGCGAGTACACCGAGGCGATCGACTGGTCGCAGAGCGCCGCCGAGTTCTTCGCCGCGGCGCTGGGCTGCGGGGCGACGCGCTGATGCGGATCGCGCAGGTGAGCTTCGCGGAAACCGGCGGCGGGGCCGAGCGCGTGGCGACGGACCTGCACGAGTGTTTCCTTGCCAAGGGGCACGACGCGGTGCTGCTGACGCCCCGGCCCGATCCGCACAGCGAGCGTGCCGGCGTCGTGGCCATCGACGTGGACGCCAGCCGACCCGCGTGGCAACGCGCGCTGATGCGCATCGATCGCCGGCTGGCGCGTCCGCACGCGGCGGCGCGTCGTCGGCGGGGCTTCGACGATACGGACCATCCGTGGACGGCGGGGCTGCTCGACCTGCTGCCGTGGGCCCCCGAACCGCCGGACGTGCTGCACCTGCACAACCTGCACGGCGGGTGGTTCGACCTGCAACAACTCGGGCCGTTGTCACACCGCGTGCCGACCGTCATCACGCTGCACGACGCGTGGCTGCCGCTGGGCGGGCCGCATTGGCCGATGCACGTCGATGCGTGGGATGCGGATGCGTTGCGGGCGAATAACGTGCTGCGCGAAGCGGCGCTGCGCGACGCTTCGCTGACGATCGTCTCGCCGTCGCGTTGGATGAAGGGGGTGTGGGATCGTTCGCCGTGGAGCTTGAAGGTGGGGGATGCGGTGGTGATCGCCAACGGCATCGATCTGGAGGTGTTCAATCCGCGGGGTGCGTCGGCGGATCGCGCCGCGATGGGTGTTGGGGATGGAGCACGGTTGGTCATGCAGGTCGGGTTGACGGGGCGAGGAACGCCGAGCCATACGCTCCCCGAGGAGTTGTTGAGCGCTGCGGAGTTCTTCGGTCATGGCCCCCGAGGGTTCGTGGCGTGCAACGTCGGGGTGGAGGTCCCGCGTGATCGCCTCCGCAGGTGGTCATCCAGTCATGGCGGGGCGGTGCGTGTGATTCAGACGGGCCGGATCAGCGATCGCTTGCGCATGGCCGAGCTGTATCGCGCCGCGGATGTGGTGTATCACGCGGTGGCGGAGGACAATTTTCCCAGCGTGGTGCTGGAGGCGATGGCCTGCGGGACGCCGGTCGCGGCGTCACCGGTGGGCGGCATCCCCGAGCAGTTCGAGCACGATGTTCACGGCTGGCACCTTGGGCCCGGCGCGTTGGAGGGGTTGGCATCGGTCTTGCGAATGACCGACGACCCTCAAGAAGTGCGTGCGAGGTCCGCGGCCGCCGCCGAGCATGCGCGTCAGCATTTCGATCGAAGGCGCATGGCCGACGACTATCTCGGGTTGTACGAAGAGTTGCATGAAGCCCGCGTTCAGTGAACGTGGGCTTCT
This sequence comes from uncultured Phycisphaera sp., assembly GCA_964543215.1. Taxonomy (GTDB): domain Bacteria; phylum Planctomycetota; class Phycisphaerae; order Phycisphaerales; family Phycisphaeraceae; genus CAZIXN01. Next base: position 3,972 of record CAZIXN010000095.1, on the reverse strand, counting down.
GTGAGAACTCACCAACGGCCATCGAGCATCTGCCGCAACGCGTGGGCGACGCCGGCCTGGCGGTTGGGCAGCGTCACACGATCCGCAACGTCTTTCACCGCGTCGATCGCGTTGCCCATCGCCACGCCCAGGCCCGCGGCGCGGATCGCCGGCAGGTCGTTGACCTGGTCGCCGATCATCGCGATCTGCCCGTCGTCGATGCCGTGTCGCTCGGCCACGGCACGCAGGCCGCGCCACTTGCTGCAACCCGCGGGGAACACTTCGAGGATCTGCACGGGGTCCTGCTCGCCGACGCGCTCGACGCCCTCGAAGCTGTGCGACTCGATCCGGCCTTCAAACCGCCGCCGCAGGTCCGCGACGAAATGGCTCATGTCCGGCACCGTCGACACCACCGCCACCCGGACGCAGTGTGCCCGGTCTTCGTCGGTCAGCGTCCGCCGTTCCACCACGCGGGCGCCGCTGTGTTCGAACCACCACTTCGTGTTGGGCGTGAGCTGCCCCTTGCCGGTAATGAGGTAGTCGTGGTCGATGCGATCCGGCACGCGGAACACCAGCACCGCCTCGGGTAGATCCGCGAGCGATTCGACGATCTCGTTCAGCAGCGTCGGCTCGAAGACCGCGTGGTCCCGCACCGTCCCGCAGGCCAGCTTCGTCACCAGCGCTCCGGTCACGAATACGCCTTCGTCCAGGTCGCGCAGCGCCTCGAGCGCGCGTTTGCTCTCGTGCCACGCCCGCCCGGTGCAGGGCACGACCAGCATCCCCGCGTCCAGCGCCGCGTGGATCGCGTCGCGGTCGGCGTCGAGGATCGTCTGATCCGGCTGCAGCAGCGTGCCGTCCAGATCGATGCCGACCATCCGGTATTTCAGATTGTCTTTCGCATCACTCATGGGGCGGCGAGTCTACGCCGACCCAACGGCGGCGGGCGCGAAGGCGACGTGCAGGTCGGCCGACAACCCGCCGCACGCGAGCTTGAGGTTCACGTTGCTGCCCAGCCGGCCGCGGAACGCCGACACCGCGTCGATCACCGCCAGCCAGGGCCCCAGCGCCGCGTCGCCCGCCAGCGGATCGCCGATCGGCACGTCGTTGGATCGTCGGCGTAGTGCGTGCCGCGCCTCGGCGCTCACGAGCTGCGCGAGCAGGTCGGCCGCGAGTTTGTTCGCCGCCTCCTTGCTCGCGTTGGCGTGCGCCTTGACCCAGCCTTCGGCGAAGGCTTCGATCCGCGCGGCCGCTTCGTCGCCGAAGTCCGAAGCCGGCCGACCTTTCGCAAGCGCCCCCAGCCGCGGCAGCAGCGCATCGGCCCAGCCGGTCAGGCCGTGCTCGAGCGCCGTCGCCGCCCGGCCGAGCGACCCGTCGGCGAATCGCGCGACCCACGCCGCCGTGTCCGCGTCCAACTGCGGCGCGATCCGCTTCACGTAACGAACCACGTCCTCGGGCGGCAGAGGAACGAACCCGATCCGCTGACACCGGCTGCGGATCGTCGGCAACAGCCGTTCTTCGCTGCTGGTCACCAGCACGATCGTCGTGCCCGCCGGCGGCTCTTCGAGCGTTTTGAGCAGCGCGTTCTGCCCCTCGCCGCGCATCAGCTCCGCCTCGTCCACGATGAACACCTTGCCGTGCCCCAACTGCGACGAACGGAACGCCGGCCCGATCAGATGCTCCCGCAACACGTCCACCGGGATGTTCGTGAGCTTCCGAGCCCGCACGTTCGCCTCGTCGCTGTACCGCGACAACTCCTTGGTGACAATGTGCAGATCTGGATGTGCGCTAAGGCCCGCCGACGGCGTCGGCGGGTCGTCCGCTTGAAGCCCACGCTGATCGAGGGTGGGTTGCTTCGTGAACAACCTGCACGACGCGCAATGCCCGCACGCCAGCGTCTGACCCGTCAGCGTCGTCTCGGGAAGGTGGCACAGCAGACGTCGCGCGAGGACGACCGCCGTCGTGAATTTCCCGACGCCCGCCGGCCCGTGAAAGATCAGCCCGTGATGCATCCGCCCGGAATCAAGCATCGCCCGCAGCTGCCCCGTGGCCGTCGACTGCCCCACGATGTCGTCCAGCGAAAACGCCATCGCTCCATGTTAAACCATCGCCGGAAACCCCCGGTCATCGTCCGTGGGCCATCACGCGATAAACTCCCGGCATGACACGCTCCTTCGCCGCCGTCCTGACGCTCGCGCTGCTCACCCCCCACGCGTTCGCCAATCCCAACCCCAACGACCTCGCCTACCGCTACGAGCAGATCACCAAGCACGCCGGCCGCTCGCCGCTGCCCCAGCCGCGCGAGATCTTCGTCGCCGCCTTGCCCTTCGAACGCACCGTCGAGTTGACGCCCGATCTGCCCGCGTCGGGCATCGTGGCGTGGAACGACGCCGCCAAGTTCCTCGGCGGCGATACCATCACCGTCGAAGGTCGGGTCGTCGAGACCTATCGAACCACCGGCCCGGTCGTCCGCCTCCAGTTCGCCCGCTTCCAGGACGACCCCCAGGCCTTCTATGTCGCGCTGTTCGACGAAGCGTGGCAAGGCACGACCATCAAGGACCCCGCCAGACACTTCGGCGGCAAAACCCTCCGCGCCACCGGCCCGGTCGTCCAGTTCCGCGGCATGCCCTGCCTCGAAGTCAAGAACCTCAATCAGATCGAAATCATCGGCAGGCGGTGAAGTAGGGATTAGGGTCCAGGGTCCAGGGTCCAGGGTCCAGGGTCCAGGGTCCAGGGGCTTGGGTCGGACACCCGAGCATGCGCGCATGTTCACTTCGTCACTTCGTATCCACGTCTCTCCGTCTCTCCGTCTCTCCGTCACCTCTTCCCTCTCTCCCCCCTCCGCCCATGCCCCCACGTGATCCGCAGAACGCCGTCGTCGCCGAGCGCGTCGATCACCACGAAGGACTCGCCACCTTTCGCATCCGCTACCGCGACGGGCGGACCCCCGAGTTCAAGCCCGGCCAATACGCCACGCTCGGCCTGCACGGCCCGGCGACCGACGATGGCAAGCCCGCGAAACTGGTCCGCCGGATGTACTCCGTCGCGTCGCCGTGCTGCGACGATCAAGGCGTGTCGTTCTACATCGTCAAGGTCGATGAAGGGCAGCTCACCCCGTCGCTGTTTGACCTGCAGCCCGGCGACACGCTCTTCATGGCCGACCGATTCGCCGGCCACTTCACGCTCGAGCCCGTCCCGGTCCCCACGCCCGACGCGCCGCACCACATCGTCTGCATCGGCACGGGTACCGGCCTCGCGCCGTTCCGTTCGATGTACCTCACGCACCGCGGCGACACGCCGCCGCGCTGGTCCGCGTTCGTGCTGATGGAAGGCTGCCGCGTCGCGCGCGACCTGGCGTACCACGACGAGCTTCAGGCCGCCGCCGCCGAGGATCCGCGCTTCCTCTACCTGCCCACCGTCACGCGCGAGCCCGAAGACGCCGCGTTCTTCCAAGGCACCGGCTTCCGCGGGAAGGGGCGCGTGACCGACCTGCTCGAGCCCGACACGTTCCGCGATCTCGCCGGGTTTTCGCTGGACCCGGCCCACACGTCCGTGCTGCTGTGCGGCAACCCGCAGATGATCGATCAGGTCGAAACCGATCTCCTCTCTCTGGGCTTCACCACGCACAACAAGAAGAACCCGCAAGGCACGCTGCACTTCGAGCGGTATTGGTGAGTCGGTTAGTTTCGCTCGGTCGATTCACGCCGCCGCGTACGCCTCGCGCTCGAAGCGATTCCCGCGGTAGGGCGGTTGCCCCCGGAGGTAAGCCAGCAGTGAGGCGAGCGCATAGGCCGGCAGAAACGCCGGGCCCCAGCGTTCGTATTGACGGACGTGCACGCGCTCGTGTTCCCGCGTCATGTGCAGCATGTGCGCATCCACCCCCAGCACGACGTGGCCGAGCGTCAGCGCCAGCGCCCCGCCGCGCAGCGGGATCGCGTGTTGCAGCCACCACGCGACGAACCCGCCGTGCGCTTCGAGCACGCCGCGATGCGTTCG
>CAZIXN010000094.1:0-10068 GCA_964543215.1 uncultured Phycisphaera sp. | reverse complement strand
CGTGGGACGGGTCGTGGGACGGGTCGTGGGACGGGTCGTGGGACGGCGGGTGGATCGCGACGATGGATGATCAAGCGGTCGGCCGTGGATCAACGGCGTTGGCTTGACGAACATGAACCCCAAGGGCGGTGACGAACGTGTGGGGGGCGGGGCGGACCTGCACAACGTTGGCCACCGTGCGGCGTTGCAACGGGTGACGCCTCGGGGGGCGTCCCGGTCGGGCCGGCGCCGCGGCTGTCCGTAGCCGGTACCGCCAGTATAACGCCGCAGGGACCCCGGCGACACCATGTCGGGTGCCCGGCCCGCGACTTTCTCGGTTCGAACGGCCCGATCGACTTTGCGCCGCAGGTCCACCCTTTCCACCCGGTTTCCACGGATGGCCGCACCGTCACGCGCCGCAACGTGTTTTCCACGGCACGGGCGGGGTTCCTTCTCGGACGTTTGACGCGCGCGCGCTCAAGGCTCACACTGCCCGCCGAAGCCTGTCTCAGTTCACAAGGAAGGTGAACCCCATGAATCAACGCATGACCGACGGACCGGTCCCGATCCCCAGCCCGTTCCGCGAACCCACCGCAGCCCCGCCGCTGAGCCCCGGACGGCCGGTCACCCCGGTTCGCTCAGGCTTCGCCGGCCCCATCGTCGGCAAGTCGGCGGGCGCCACGCCGTCGGCGTCGGTCATGCCCGAACGACCTCAGCCCGTCCGGCCCGCCGTGCTGACCACGTCCCCGCCGATGCCCCAGGCCCCGCGCCCCGCGCACCGCCCCGACGCCCCGGCCGATGCCAAGCCCGGCCGACCCGCCACCACGCTTGACCGCGATCAGATCCTCGCCGCCACCGCCGAGTGCCTCGACGACCTGGGCCTGGAAAAAACCACGATCCGCACCATCGCCAAGCGCCTCAACTGCGCCGTCGGCTCGATCTACCGGTACTACACCGATAAGCACGAACTGCTCGAAGCCGTCTGCGAACAACGCTTCGTCGCCGTCGCCGACGCCATCGGTCAGGGCCAACACCCCGACCAGACGCTGCGCCTCTACCACGCCGCCGCCTCCGCACGGCCCGAGCAGTACCGCCTCATGTTCTGGCTCGCGTCCGTGGGCCGCGGTCCCGAGCAGGCCGCCAAGTTGCCGGACGTCATCGCCTCCATCGTCGCCGGCTGGGCCCGACAACTCGACGACCCCAACGCCGCACGCTGCCGCTGGGCGCTGCTGCACGGCCAACTCATGCTCGACGCCGACCTCGACTGCGAGCAGCTCCCGGACCTCTCGCCGATCCGACTAACCGCCGAGCAGAACGCCTGACCCGCGTGAATTCGCCGACGCGCACGATCCCCTGTCCCGCCAAGCTCAACCTCACGCTCGCCGTCGGCCCGCCCGATCGTTCCCCCACAGGTCGCGGCCGACATCCGGTCGCCTCGCTCATGGTGGCGCTGGACTTGGGCGATGCGCTGGAAGTCGCGTTCGACACGTCACTCACCCGTTGGTCCCGTGCCTTCACCGCCGACGCCCCGCGTCAAGTGTCCATCGACTGGCCGCTCGAAGCCGACCTCACGCACCGCGCCCACGCCGCCGTGCAGGCCGCCTGCGGCTTCGCGGTTCCGGTGAATGCCACGCTGCACAAGCGCCTCCCGCCGGGCACGGGCCTGGGCGCCGGTTCCGCCGATGCCGCCGCGATGCTGCACGCGCTGGGCACGCACCTCGCCGAACACCACCCCGATGTCCAACTCAACCTTCCGGGGGTCGCCGCAGCGCTCGGGGCCGACGTGTCGTTCGCGCTGCACGCGCTGCAACATCCCCAGCAGCCCGCCGCACTCGCGACGGGTTTCGGTGAAACGCTCGAGCCGTTCACGCTGCCGCAGCCGCTGCACGCGGCGCTGATCCTGCCGGACTTCGCCTGCCCGACCGCCGCGGTGTACGCCGCGTTCGATGCGCTGTGTCCGCAGGCCCCGCCGATCCATGAACGCATGACGCGCGAGGTGATCGCCGACTTGCAATCCGGACGAACGCTCGATCAGGCCGCGCTTTTCAACGACCTCACCGACGCCGCGTGCGCCGCACAACCCCGGCTCGCCGCGATGCTCGATGCGCTCCGCCGTTTAGATTTCGCACCCCATGTCACCGGCTCGGGCGCCGCCGTCTTCCTGCCCGCCCGCAACGAAGAGCACGCCGAGCAACTCGCGGCCGATGCAGCAAGCCGGACCGGACATCCGTGCCTGGCCGTGCGAACCGCGGCATCCCGGGCACGCCCAGGTCGTTGACCTGCGGCTGTGTTGCGATGTGGAGCACGCCGCGAGGCGCGAACATCCTGCCCGGGCATGCGCGAGCCGTCGGCTTGCGGCTACCGGACTTGCGTTTGTGGCGAAGGTGCACGCATTGCCGATGATCCCGCCATGGGCCGACCTGCGGAACCTCTGGATGTGCTTGTGCTGTGCGGCGGCCCCGACCGCGAACGTCCGGTGTCGCTGAAGTCCGGCGCGGCGGTGGCGGCGGCAATTGAACGTGCGGGTCACCGCGTCGCTGTCGGCGACCTGTCGCCCCAGGACACCAGCGCCCTCGATCGCTTCGTGCATGACCGACCCGGCGGGGTCGTGTTCCCGGCGCTGCACGGCAAGTGGGGCGAAGGCGGCGGGGCGCAACGGCTGCTCGAAGCAGCGGGCGTGGCGTACGTCGGGTGTCGGCCGGACGCGGCGGCGCTGTGTATGGACAAGGCCGCGACCAAGCGCGTTTTGGAAAGCCGGCGCATCCCCACGCCGTTGTACGAGGTCTGCCACGCCGCGTACGGCACCGGGCCGAAACTCGCGCCGCCGCTGGTGCTCAAGCCCATCGACGACGGCAGCAGCATCGACCTGTGCATCTGCCACGACGCATCGCAGCGTGACGCCGCCTGGGCCGAGCTGTCGCCGCGGAACCCGCGGCTGATTGCCGAGCATTACATCGCGGGCAAGGAGCTGACGGTCGGCTGGGTCGACGGCCTGGGGCCCAGGGCTGCGCGCGGGGTGCAGGCACCGATCTGGATCCGCCCGGCCGTGGCGTTCTACGACTACGAAGCGAAGTACAACCGCGACGACACGTCCTACGCGTTCGACCTCGAAGAATCGCCGGACGTGGTTGCGCGACTCTTGGACATCACGCGTCGCTGCGTGGAAGCGCTGCACGTCCGGCATCTGGCGCGCGTGGACATCATGCTCGATGCGCAGGGCACGCCCTGGGTGCTGGAGGTCAACACGATGCCGGGGTTCACGGACCACTCGCTGTTGCCCAAGGCCGCGGCGCACGTGGGGACGGAGATGGCAAGCCTGTGCGATCACCTGGTGCGGTTGGCGGCGGCCGGGAAATAAACCTGCGGTTGGTAGCGTTGTGTGGTTCGCCCGCCTGCCGCTACCCCCGCACGGAACCCTTCGATGAACCCGATCGCCGCGTACACCCGTTGGCTGCACACGCAGTGGCCCGCGGGCAAACCCGAGAAGCTGCCGGTGGTGAATCAGGACGGCTCGACGAACGTGTCGGGGCTGTACGTCGTGGGCGATTTGTCGGGAATTCCGCTGCTGAAGCTGTCGGTCAACGGCGGGGTGCGGGTCGTGCGGAAGATCGCCCAGGAGCTGAAAGCGTCGGGCGCTGCTCCCGCGGCCGAGACGCTGGACGTGGCGATCATCGGCGGGGGCACGGCAGGTTTCGCGGCGGCCAAGGAAGCGGAGAAGCTCGGGCTCAAGTACCTGGTGTTCGAAGCCAGCGAGCCGTTCTCGACGATCGTGAACTTCCCCAAGGGCAAGCCGATCTACAAGTATCCGACCGACCTGCCGCTCGAAGGCGGGCTTGCGTTCCACGACAAGTCGGACGTGAAGGAAGGCCTGATCGAAGACCTGCGCGAGCAGACGGTGGATCAAGGGTTGAAGTACGTCGTCGGCAAGGTCGATCGCGTCGAGAAAAAGGGTGGCGTGTTCGAGGTCGTGCTGCCCGGCAAGAGTGAGACGCCGGAAACGGTGCATCTCAACGGCACGTCGTTCGCGAGCGGCGCGGAACGTGTGAAGGCCAAGCGCGTCATCGTCGCCATCGGCCGCAGCGGCAATTACCGCAAGCTCGGCGTACTCGGCGAAGACAAGGCCCACAAGGTGTTCAATCGCCTGCACGACCCGAAGGACTACTGCGCAAAGGATTCTTTGGTGGTCGGCGGCGGGGATTCGGCGCTCGAAGCCGCCATCGCGCTGACGAAATGTGGCGGCAACGTCACCTTGTCGTATCGCGGCGCGGAGTTCAACCGCGCCAAGCCGGACAACGTGGCGATGGTGCTCGCGCTGGCGGAGAACCCCGACGCCCAGGCGAGCGTGGAAAGCGCCAGCGATCCGCGGCAGAGCGCGAGCATGGCCGAGTTCCCTTCCGGCGGGCCCAAGGGCAAACTGACGCTGGCGATGAGCAGCGAAGTCGAAGAGATCCGTGACGACGAGATCGACGTGAAATTCAAGGATGGCCGCGCGCAGACGCTGGCCAACGACGCGGTGTTTGCGATGATCGGCCGGGAAGCGCCGCTGGATTTTTTCCGCAAGTCGGGCGTCCACGTGCTGGGCGATCGTGGCGTGAAGTGGTGGGCGACGCTGGCGGCGATGGTGGCGCTGTTCACGTTTTTCTATCAGTGGAAGAAGCCGGGCACGTGGCTGCCGCTGCACGAGTGGTGGCTGGCACGCGGCTGGTTCCCGTTCAACCTCGGGCCGTGGCTGGGGTCGGTGTCGGAAGCGTTCAACGATCCGGCGCACCTGCTGGGCACGCTGCGCAACTCGGCGGCGGGTCTGGGCGAGAACGTGGGCAGTTCGCCGGGGTTCTGGTTTTCGCTGCTGTACTGCACGCTGATCGTGGTGTTTGGGTTCCGGCGGATCAAGCGTCGGAACACGCCTTATGTGAAGGTGCAGACCTGGTCGCTGATGCTGTTCCAGTGCGTGCCGCTGTTTCTTTTGCCTTACATCTTGTTGCCGTGGCTGGGCAACAATGGGTGGTACGACGATGGCGTGCTCAAGACGGTGGCGGATGCGTTGTTTCCGGAAGCGGGCTACGACCCCAACGGGCGGGAGTATTGGCGGGCGTTCGGTTTGATCCTCGCGTGGCCGCTGTTCATCTGGAACGTGTTCACGAGCGAGCCGTTGTGGACGTGGCTGGTGATTTCGCTGGTGCAGACGTTCGTGCTGATTCCGCTGGGGATTTACTACTTCGGCAAGGGGGTGTACTGCGGCTGGATCTGTTCGTGCGGCGCGATGGCCGAGACGCTGGGCGACACACAGCGTCACAAGATGCCGCACGGGCCGGCGTGGAACCGGGTGAACATGATCGGGCAGGTGTTTCTCGCGATCGCGTTTCTGATCCTGGGGTTCCGCGTGCTCGGCTGGGCGGGCGTGGGTTGGGCGGAGGGCGCGTACACCGGGCTGGTGAACACGCACGAGTACGGCGGCTGGCTGCCGGGGCTGAATTACGCGTGGTTCGTGGATCTGCTGTTCGCGGGGATCATCGGGTTCGGGCTGTACTTCCACTTTTCGGGGCGGGTTTGGTGCCGGTTCGCGTGTCCGTTGGCGGCGCTGATGCACATCTACACCCGATTCAGCCGGTTCCGGATTTTCGCGGACAAGAAGAAATGCATCTCCTGCAACGTGTGCACGAGCGTGTGCCACCAGGGCATCGACATCATGAGCTTCGCCAACAAGGGCAAGCCGATGGAGGACCCGCAGTGTGTGCGTTGCTCGGCGTGCGTGCAGATGTGCCCGACGGGGGTGCTGACGTTCGGGCAGATCGACAAGCGCACGGGCGAGGTGGCGTCGATCGATCCGGGCTGGCTGGCGGCGTCGCCGGTGAACATCGCCGAGGGCGAGATCACGATCAACGGCAGGAAGATCGGCCGGCGGTGAGCGACTTGCGATAAGTTGTGACCACGAGCGCGGCGCGATGGGTGTCGAGCCGGATGAATTCTCCTTCCACGATCAGAGGGATCAGCATGCGATACGCGACGAAGTGGGCCTGGTTGGCCGGTGTGGTGTCGGCGACGGGGATCGGGTTGACGGGGTGTGAGACGGTGCGGGAGTGGCGCGGATCGGACGCGGCCGAGTCGCCGGCGTCGACATCGCCTGCGGAGGCGTGTCCCGCCGGCGAGGCGTGCGGCGACTGTGCCGCCAAGGCGCAGGTCGTCCAGCCGATCGAAGCGGCGCACAGCAAGGCGGCTTACGACGCCCTGGGCGCTTCGGGCAAGGTCGTCACGGCCGAATTCGACGTGGACTTCGGCGGGGGCGACCTGCTGGCGGGGACGATGTGGTTCGACACGTCGGTGGGCCGGACGCGGATGGAACTGGACAACGGCGCAACGGTCGTGTTTGACGGCCAGACGTGCTGGGTGTCGGAAGGCGCGGCGGACATTCCTTACGGCTACCGGTTCCACGCGTTGACCTGGCCGTATTTCCTGGCGGCACCCTTCAAGCTCAGCGATGACGGCGTGTCGCACGAGCTGATGCAGGATGTGCCGCTGACCGCGGCGCATTCGAGCGTCGCGAGCAAGCTGACCTTTGATGCCGGCGTGGGCGATGCGCCCGACGACTGGTACATCGTGTTCCCCAACCCCAGCGACCAGTCCTTGGCGGCGCTGGCGTACATCGTGACGTACGGCGGGACGTCGGTGGATGAGGCGGCCGAGAAGCCGAGCATCGTGTTCTACACGCAGCCCGAAACGGTGGAGGGCGTGACGCTCGCGACCGAGCTGATCTTCCACTATTGGGATCAGGCCGACGGCGTGCAGGGTCCGCCCAAGGGCCAGATGAGCGTGTCTTCGCTTGCGTTTGTGGATGCGCCGGCGGGTGCGTTCGCCAAGCCCGAGGGCGCGACCCAGGCGGCGCTGCCCGGGGCTGCCGATCAAGACTCGGCCGGGACGACCGCGACGGAATCGGACCCGCCCGCAGCGCCCACGGCCGACGAGACGCCCGATACGCCGGCGGTGCCTGACGCCCCGGAAGCGCCCGACGCCCCGGAAGCGCCCGACGCCCCGGAAGCGCCCGACGCCCCGGAAGCGCCCGACGCGCCGACGGTTCCGCCGGCCCCGAAGGGCGAGGACCTGCCGCCGACGCCCGATCTGCCGACGATGGAAGACGCGGCGGCGGGTGAGTCGGCCGATGTGTCCATGACCGAGTCGGCGGTGGAGACGGTGGAGACGGTGGAAGATGTCGCGGAAGATGCGGTGCAGTCCGTCACGCCGGCGGAGTGACGACGGCGTGAAACGATCAGCATTCCGAGGCCCACGGTCATCGACCGTGGGCTTTTTTTTTGGTTCAGATCGAGGGGGCGTCGGGTGGGGGGGTCATTCGGTCCAGCGTGCGTCGGGCCATCACGCCGATGATGGCGACGACGACGAGGGTGACCACGAAGCCGGCGGCGACGATGGGGAGGTTGGCCTTGATGGATTCGCGGGTGAGTTGTTCGAGGCCGGCCCCGATGACGACGGCGACGAAGGTGCGTGGCGTCATGCCCAGGAGCGTGCCCAGGAGGAAGGCGGGGAACGGGACGCTCAGGCCGGCGAAGGCGACGTTGGTGAGGGCAAAGGGCGAGTTGGGCGGGAGTCGCAGGAGGGTGATGACGCCGAGGACGCGGAGGAACGATCCCTGGAGCAGGGCGTGTCGGAGGGCGGCGAGTCTTGGTTCGGCGTCGGCGGCTTCGGCGAGTCGGTCGCCGGCGGCGCGGCGGGCGATGAAGTAGCCGACGGTGGCGGCGCCGGTGAAGCCCAGCAGTGCGGCGGGGGTGCCCAGGGGGATGCCGAAGGCGAAGCCGGCGAGGATGGCCTGGCTGTAGGTGGGCAGGAGCGCCAGGCCGGCGAAGACGATGAACCCGGTGATATAGAGCAGCAGGCCGGGCACCTGGTGGCTTTCGAGCCAGGGCCCGAGCCACGGCATGCTGGCGAGCAGGGCGAAGCCGCCCAGCGGGGGCAGGAACAGCGCGATGCCGCCGAGGATGCCCACGGGGGCGAGGCGTTGCCAGCGGCCGGGGGCGGGGGTGGGGGCGGACGTTTGCTGCGGTGTTGAGATGGGTGTGTCGTCGGGCACGCGTGCAGGGTATGGCAGAGGCATCGGGGGCGTCTGCGGGGTTGCGCTGCGCGGCGCGCGGGCGGGCTGGAATGGCGTGGGCGCGGACTGCGTGGCGGTCGGGCCTGGGATGGGGGCGCTCGCGTCCGAAAACGTGGGTCCGAGAAGAACAAACGTCACTCTTGCGGGGGCAGAAGGCGGTTCGGGCGATAGCGTGAGAGTGGGCCGATGGCTGCGGGCGACGTTGCCTCGAGCACGGCCAAGCCGGGTTCCTTCCAACCGCGTCCAGGACGCAGGCGAGTGTGTGATGGCAACGACCCCTGACTTTTCCATGAACGAGCAACCGACCCCCCCGCAAGGACGGCGCGGCTGGCGGCCGACGTTCGCCGATGCGGCGGTGCTGGGTGCTCTGGCGGTGTACGGCATGACGCTCGCGCCCGACGCGGCGGGCTTGACGGTGCTTTCGCTGGACGGCGTGACCGACGGCGGGATCGTGCACAACGTCGGCGGCGTGAACGTCTCGGCCGAGTCGAACTACGACGATTCGTGGGACGCGGCGCTGGGCTACGACTTCACCGCGCACCCCGAACTGGCGTACGGCGGACAGCAGCACGACGGCGGGTGGGCCGGCGGCAACGTCGCGGACTTCAACACGCTGGGCAAGGGTCTGGTCATCGCCGGCCGGGTGCCCGCGAAGATCCTCGAAGCCCGTAAGAACCCCGGCACGCTGTACTTCGACTTCAACGAGCCGGTGAACAAGTTCGGCCTGGTGGTCGTCGACGTCGATGCCGACGAACTGACCCCCAGCAGCGGCTACTTCCTGAAGTTCTCGTACCAGGGCGAAGTGATCGACACGCTGACCTACGCCGACTTCATCACGCCCGGCTCGGACTTCTACGACGCCTCGATCGAGTTCGGGAACCACACCGCCAACCGCATCAAGGCGATCGAAGCGTCGGACCTGGGCGACGGTTCGTTCTCGCTGTTTGACGAAGTGGCGATCACGCCCGGCGGTTCGCAGGTGATCGGCGAGGTGAGCTACGCGGTGCCGACGCCCACGGCGGTGGTGGGCGGACTGTCGCTGATGGCGCTGGGCGCGCTGCGACGCAAGCGGGCGTGAGCCACGTTGCCATCGAAAAGACGCGAAGCCCACGGAGTCGCTCCGTGGGCTTCTTTCGTGACGTACATTGCGCGTTGATGGCCGAGGTTCCCGTATCCAATCTGGAGAGCACCGACGACCTGCGCGTGGCGGGGCCGTTGCGGCACGTGCAGACGGCGGAGTTTCCCGCGGCGCTGTCGCTGGAGCTTGGCGGGGCGTTGCCGGGGGTGTCGGTGGCGTACGAGACGTGGGGCACGCTGGACGCGTCGGCGGGCAACGCGGTGCTGGTGTGCCACGCGATTTCGGGCGACTCGCACGCGGCGCGTCACGAGGCGCAGGACGATCCGGGTTGGTGGGATGAGTTGATTGGTCCGGGCAAAGCGATCGACACGACGAGACATTTCGTGGTGTGCTCGAACGTGTTGGGTGGGTGTCGGGGCACGACCGGGCCGGGTACGGTGAACCCGGCGACGGGTCGGCCTTACGGCGCGGACTTCCCGTCGATCACGGTGGGCGACATGGTCGCGGTGCAGCGGCGGTTGATGGAGCACCTGGGGGTGTCGCAATGGCGGGCGGTGGTGGGCGGTTCGCTGGGCGGGCATCAGGCGATGGTGTGGGCGACGAAGCACCCGGCGTGCGTGCGGACGTGCGTGGCGGTGGCGACCTCGCCGCGGCTGACCAGCCAGGCGCTGGCGTTCGACGTGGTGGCGCGCAACGCGATCCAGTCCGACCCGCATTTCGCGGAAGGGCAGTACTACGGCCGGGCGAATCAGCCGGACGTCGGCCTGGCGATCGCGCGGATGCTCGGGCACATCACGTACCTGAGCACCGAGGCGATGGACGCGAAGTTCGATCCGGATCGCCACCGTCCGCGCGACATCGCCACGGCGTTCGAGAAGCGCTTCAGCGTCGGCTCGTACCTCGCGCACCAGGG
>CAZIXN010000093.1:0-10152 GCA_964543215.1 uncultured Phycisphaera sp. | reverse complement strand
GCGGCCGAGCCGATCTCGATCTTGATGCGTTCGGCGGTCTGTTCGCCGATCATCAGGTTGTACGCCTTCTTCATGTGGTTGATGATGGCTTCGTCGAGGTCGTCGCCGGCGACGCGGACGGACTCGCACTGGGCGATGTCGGCCAGCGACAAGACGGCCACTTCGGTGGTGCCGCCGCCGATGTCCACGATCATCGACGCGGTGGCCTCGACGACCGGCAGGCTCGCGCCGATCGCGGCGGCCATGGGTTCTTCCACCAGATAGACGCGGCGAGCGCCGGCGCGTTCCGCGGAATCGAGCACCGCCCTTTTCTCCACGGCGGTGATGCCCGAGGGCACGGCGATGACGACGCGCGGCTTGACGAACGGCCGCTTGCCGTTGACCTTGCGGATGAAGTAGCTGAGCATCGCCTCGGTGATGTCGAAGTCGGAGATCACGCCGTCCTTGAGCGGGCGGATGGCGGTGATGCTGCCGGGCGTTTTACCGAGCATTTCCTTGGCGACCCAGCCGACGGCGTTGCCGTTCTGGAGCACCTGATTCGTGCCCCGCTTGACGGCGACCACCGAGGGCTCGTTCAGAACGATCCCCTCGCCGCGGACGCACACGAGCGTGTTGCACGTCCCCAGGTCGATGCCCATATCGACGCTGAACCAACTTAGGAGATTGTCGAAGATCAAGGTGTTCCGGGTGCGTTGGCGGGGTGCGGGTCGAGGTCGGCGTCGGGTTCGGAGCGATCGCCGGCGGGCGTGAGCAAGCGGGCAGTGTAGCCGGGAGCGGCCGGCGCTGCGGCTGGAGGTGCATCGGTTATCGGGCGGGATCGGATTCAGAATCCGAGGTCGTGCGTGGCGCGATCAGGCCGCCTGGCGGTTTGTCGGTCCGCGACGGGTTGCGATTTCGCCGGCGATGGAGCGCAGCGCCGCGCTGATGGCGTCGCCCAGCGACGGCACGTTGCTCGGCTCGAACACCTCGAGGTGCCGGCCGTCGATCCGCCGGACTTTTCGCACGTTCGCGAAGGTCGTCCAGCCGCGGTCCTCGGCTTGCCGGTAGAACAGCTCGAAATCGTGCCGTTGCCGACAGGCGAAGACTTCGACGCTGCCGACGTATCGGCCGTACGCGTAGCTCCGCCCGGCCCGCACGCTCGCCTCGTTCACCCGCCGCAACCGTTCGAGCAGCGCCTCCTGGCCCGGAGGCACGAGGTCGGGCTTGTCCGTGCTCCGGCCGATCAGACGCTTCACGCGATCGGACATCCACTGTTTCCGGCCGCTCCAGCCCTGCTCGGCGAGCAGCTGCGCCCGCAGCGCCAGCCGCCGGGGCATCGCGAGCTTCTGCCGCGATCCCGGGGCGTGGTGATCGATGATGCCGACCCATTGCGGTCGCTTGCCGTCGGCTTCGAGCTGGCGCGCGATCTCGAAGACCAGCAGCCCGCCGAAGGAATAGCCAAGCAATCGCACCGGGCCTTCGCCGGCGGCCTGGATGATCGTTTCCTTGAGTTGCGTCGCAAGCGCGACCGCGTCGTCGATCGGCTCGGTGCCCGGCGCTACACCGGGCAGTTGCAGGCCGAACACCGGCTGGTCGTCCGGCAGGTACGGCAGCAGCTTGGCGTAGCAGGTCACCGAGCCGCCGCGCCCCGACAGCACGAACAGCGGCGGCAGGTCGCCGTCGGTCCGCAGCGGCACGAGAATCGGGTGCGTCGAGCCGACGCCCGCGTCGCTAAGCATGGCCGCCAACGCGCGGACACTCGGGCAACGCAGTAGTTCGCCCAGCGCAACCTCTCGGCCGAACGCCTTGTCGATCCGCAGCAGCAGGTCCACCGCCTTGAGCGAGTCGCCGCCGAGGTCGAAGAAGCCCGCGTTCGCGTCGTCCACCGTCTCGCCGAGCGTGTCGGAAAACAGCCGGGCGATCCACACCTCGGTGTCCCCCACCGGCGGATGGATATCTCTCGTAGCCCCGAGGCGCTTGGTCGCACACGCGGGCAACGCCTTGCGGTCCAACTTGCCGTTGGGCGTCAGCGGCATCGCCTCGAGCGCCCAGTACACGCCGGGCACGGCGAAGCGCGGCACCCGAGCCCGCAGCGCATCCCGCAGCGTGGAGGCGCTCGGCCAGCGCGGCTCGGGCACGTCGAACACGACGTAGGCCTCGAGCCGGGTGTCGCCGGCTTCGTCGGTCACGGCGAGGACCACCGCGTCGTGGATCTCCGGCACCGCGTGCAACGCCGCTTCGACGTCGTTCAGCTCCACGCGGTTGCCGCGGACCTTGACCTGGAAGTCTTTTCGCCCGCGGTGGTACAGCAAGCCATCGTTACCGAATTGCCCGAGGTCGCCGGTGTAGCAGGTCTTGATATCCGCGTCCTGTGCGTCACGGCTGAACACCTGAGCGTTCAGATCCTCCCGCCCGATGTAGCCCTCGGTGAGGTATCGGCTGCGGATCGCGATCTCGCCGACGCCGCCGAACTCCACCGGCTGGCGCTGCTCGTCGAGCAGGAGAACCTCCACGCCATCGACCGGTTTGCCCAGCGGCACCGAGGCCGTGTCGATGCGGTCGCTGACGCCGATGCGATGCCGCAACGTCATGCCTGTTTCCGTCGACCCCAAGCCGGAGAACAGCACGCAGGACTCGCCGAACAGCCGCTGGAACTGGCGCAGGTCCTCGGGGTGCACGGTTTCGCCGCCGAGCTTGATGAGGCGGACATCCTTGAAGGCCCGGCCGTCTTCGATGCAGCGCGTGAATCGGCGGAACACCGAGGCCACCGAGCAATAGATCGAGCATCGCTGCTCCCCCAGCCAATCGGGCAGCCCGGCGTAGCCTTCGTCGCGCAGCGGGTAGTGGCAGAGTGCCGCGCCGGTAAGCAACGCATTGAGGATGTCGCGCAGCCCGCCATAGACGCTGGTCGGATAGACGAGGCTCTGGCGGTCAGCGGGCGTGAGTCCGAAACCCGTGAGGTGTCGGCCGTAGTTGTGGACGGCCACGCGGTGAGTCTGGAGCACGCCTTTGGGTCGGCCCGTCGAGCCGGACGTGAACATGATCCACGCCGGGTCGGTCGGAACCGCGGGGCCGGCGACGTAGCGGGCGTTGACGTCCACTTCGCCGCGGTCGATGACGAGCAGTTGCTTGCGTTTGAAGCCCACTGCGCGGGCGTGTTCGAGGTGATCGGCGGTGCAGACCACACGGAGCAGATTGGCGTCTTCGCGCATCGCCGAGAGTCGATCGGCGGGGTACGTCGGGTCCAGCGGCACGAAGGCCCGCCCGGTGCTCAGCGTGCCGAAGATGCCGCTGATGAAATCGATGCCCTGATCCAGCAGCAACCCCACCGGCGAACGATCGGCAGGTCCGTCGGCTTCCAGGAGGCGAGCGGCGATGTGCGCTGAGGAATGGCCGAGTTCCGCGTAGGTGAAGCTTCGGCCGCCGCTGGTCAGCGCTGTCCGCGCAGGAAATGCTTGGACCGCCTGCGCGAAACGCCTCGACAGCGTGACGGTCTCGGGGTCCGGACAGGGCAACGCGTTGTCTGCGGAAGGCGCCCGATTGGCCGTGGCGGCGACGGCCGATAACTGATGTTCGTGCGGATCGATCATGGGTGGCGTGCTCTCGACACCACACTCATCGGGATTCGCACCGCATCGCTTTGCTTAGGGTTTTACCGCAACCATGCCCGCCAGCGAGTCGTCGGGGTCCCAGACGCTGCGACCGGCAGCAACCTCCTCGATGCAGCGGATCACCAGCGAGGTCCAGCCCGTCTGGTGCGAAGCGCCGCAGCCACGCCCCGTGTCGCCGTGGAAATATTCGTAGAACAGCGTCCGGCCTTGCGCGTCGGGCACACACAGCTTCGTCAGCCGCTGCGCGAGCGCCCGGCTGGCGTCCATCAGGTTCATCCAGTTTCCCGAGCCCGTGGGCACCTCGACCTTGAACGATTCGCCGTAAAAATGGTGGTAACGCTGCAGCGCTTCGATGATCAGGTAGTTCATCGGGAACCACACCGGGCCACGCCAGTTGGAATTGCCGCCGAACATCGCCGTCCGTGACTCGGCCGGGGCGTACTCGACGACGTAGTGCTGCTTGCCGATCTGCACTTCGTAGGGGTCTGCTTCGTGCTTCTTGGACATCGAGCGGATGCCGAAGGGCCCGTAGAACTCGTCCTCGGCGAACATGTGCTGCAGCACCTTCTCCAGCCGGCCACGCGACGGGAGCGCGAGCAGGAAGCGGTTGGAATGAACACGCTCGGTGGTGGCCTCGGCCGACTCGTCGTCGACCATGTAGGTGATCGTGCGTGCCAGATCGGTGCGGTGCTTGAGGAACCAGTCCAGCCGCTTGCGGAAACCGGGGATGCGGTTGATCCGGTCACGGTTGAACGTCTCGACGGCGACCAGCGGCATCAGGCCCACCAGCGACTGCACGCGCAGCGGCTCGCTCTTGCCGTCGATCACCAAATGGTCGTAGTAGAAACCGTCCTCGGGATCCCAAAGGCCCGAGCCGCCCAGGTGATTCGCGGCGTCGGCGATGTGGACGAAGTGCTCGAAGAACTTGCTGGCCATGTCCGCGTAGGCCCGCGCATCGGGTGCCTCGCTGTCCGCCAGCTCGATCGCGATGCCGAGCATCGTGGCGCAATAGAACGCCATCCACGCGGTGCCGTCGCTCTGCGTGAGCGTGTGGCCGCCGGGCAGCGGCTGGCTGCGGTCGAACACGCCGATGTTGTCCAGACCCAGGAACCCGCCGCCGAAGACGTTGTTGCCCTTGGGGTCTTTGCGGTTGACCCACCAGGTGAAGTTCAGCAGCAGCTTCTGGAAGCACGACGCCAGGAACGCACGGTCGCGCTGGCCGCGCGGCGCGGTCATCTTGTAGATCCGCCAAACCGCCCAGGCGTGCACCGGCGGGTTCACATCCTCGAAGGCGAACTCGTAGGCCGGGATCTGCCCGTTGGGGTGCATGTACCACTCGCGCAGGAACTTCTCCATCTGCCGCTTGGCGAAGTACGGATCGATCCGGCAGTACGGGATCATGTGGAACGCCGAATCCCACGCGGCGAACCACGGGTACTCCCACTTGTCGGGCATGCTCAGGATGTCCCGCGCGAAGAAGTGCCGCCACTCGCCGTTGCGCCCGTCCTTGCGTTTGGCCGGCGGCGTGGGCATCAGCGGGTCGCCATCCAGCCAGGCCTGCACGATGTAGTGGTAGAACTGCTTGCACCACGCCAGGCCCGCGTAGGCCTGCCGGCTCACGGTGCGCTGCTGGTCGTCCAGGTCGTCGGGCAGGACATGGTTGTAGAACGCATCGGCCTCCGCCTCGCGCTGGGCGAACACGCGGTCGAACGACTCGCCCAGGGCTGCGCGCGTGTCCATCGCCGGCAGCTTGTCCTCGCGCAGCCGCAGCTTGATCGTCTGGCTCTCGCCGGGCTTGAGCGTGAGCTTGTAGGCCGCCGCCGCCTTGGTGCCGCGCATCGCGCGGTTCACCGCGGCCTTCTCGCCATCGATGATGTATCGGCCGAACGCGTCCTTGGTGAACGGCGCCGGTTCCTTGTCTTGGTAGAGCGTCTTGGTGTTGGCGAGGTTCTCGGTAAAGAGCAGCTCGGGCTGTTTGCCGTCCGGCCCGACACCGATGTGTACGGTGAACTTTCCGAGCGTCTGGTGATCCGTGCGGATGGTCGCGGGCGGCTGGCCCGTGCCGGTGCCCTCGCTCCACATCCACGGCTTGATGGTGCAGCCTTCGTGCTCGCAGCCCCACATCCACGTGTTGCGGAACCACAGTTGCGGCAGCACGTGGATCGTCTTCGCCTCGCCGTCGGGCGCGCGATTGGTCACCGTCACGCGGATCAGGATGTCTTCGGGGTGGTCCTTGGCGTATTCCGCGACGATGTCGAAGAAGCGGTCGCCGTCGAACACGCCGGTGTCTTCGATCTCGTATTCGTCGTCCTCGCGGGTGAGCTTGTTGTTCTCCGCGAGAAGCTTTTCGTACGGGTACGCGGCGTGGGGGTAGTGGTAGGCGGCGGCGTTGTAGGAGTGCGTGGGCGTGGCGTCGAGGTACCAGTAGCGTTCCTTGACGTCTTCGCCGTGGTTGCCCTGCGGGCCGGTCAGGCCGTAGAGGCGCTCTTTAAGGATTTTGTCCCGCCCGTTCCACAGCGCCAGGCCGAAGCACATCCGGCACTCGCGGTCGGTCCAGCCCAGCAGGCCGTCTTCGCCCCAGCGATACACACGCAGGTGCGAATGCTCAAAGGGAAAATGTTCCCAGCACGCGCCGTCCGGTGAGTAGTCTTCGCGGACGGTGCCCCACTGGCGTTCGGAGAGGAACGGGCCCCAGCGTTTCCAGTTGGCTTTGCGATCGGCCTCGTCGGCGAGGCGTTCGTGCTCGACCGTGGGGAACGGCGGCGACGACGGGAACACCGGGTTGGGCGTGGCGGCGGTGTCGTGAGGGGGGGACGCGTCGGGCATGGCGGTCCTGACTTATCGGCACATTTCCGCGCCGCGATGATCGATTGGAGGAAGGCGGGGCAGGCACACACCCGCGCGCCGGCAGTATCGCACATCCATCGGCGGAGTGTCCCCGCGGGGCCCACCCGACATCCCCCCGCTTCGCCCGAAGGCTACGATCGAACCATGGTCATGCGCGAAGACGCCAGCGGTCGCCGATACACCGCCTACAAACAACGTGCCCTCGCCCAGCGAAGCAACGGCACGGAAGTCGACGCCCGCGGCGAAGAACGCAAACGCAAACGTCAACGCGGATTCACCGCCCTGTTCGCCGCGTTCTGGCAGATGCTTGGCCAGCACCGCGCCATCACCCTGGGCGCGCTGGGCGCTCTGTCCGCCTCGGTGGTGCTGGGCCTGATCCCGCTTTACGCGCCGAAAATCGTGATCGACTCGGTGCTCGGCGACGAACCGGTTGGCCCGGGCCTGGACCGCTTCCTGCCGACGGCCGATCGGCCGATCGCCCTGCTGCTCACGATCGTCGGCATCGCGCTGGGGCTGACCATCCTGTCGGTGAGCTTCGGGTTATGGGGTCGCTGGCAGGCCACGCGCATCGCCAAGCGCGTCCAGGTCGAAGCGAGGCGCGATCTGTTCGAACACGCCTCCCGCCTGCCGCTGCACCGCGTCTACGAGCTCAAGTCCGGCGGCATCTCCAGCCTCCTGCGCGACGACGCCGGGGCCATCGGCGAACTGATTTTCGGCATGGTCTATAACCCCTGGCGGGCGCTCGTGCAGCTCGCGGGGTCGCTGCTGATCCTGGCGTTCGTGGACTGGAAGCTGTTGCTCGTGGGCCTGGGCGTGCTGCCGGTGGTGTGGTTCACGCACCGCACGTGGGTCGCGCGCATCCGCCCGCTGTGGCGCGACATCCGCAAGACCCGCCGGGAGATCGACGGCACCGCCACCGAAACCTTCGGCGGGATGCGCATCGTGCGCGGCTTCGCACGGCAGCGCGCCGAGTCCACCGCGTTCCTGAAACGCAACGACTTCATGATCCGGCAGGAGCTGCTGGGCTGGTGGTGGATGCGGGGCGTGGACACGATGTGGGCGGTGCTGATCCCCGCCGCATCGTCGGTGCTGCTGGTGTACGGGGCGTGGCGGATCATGGGCGACCGCGACGCCGTGGCCGCCGGCCTTCTGGCCCCCGCCGCCGCGCTCACCATCGGCGACCTCACCGCCTTCCTGATGTACCTGGGCGCGTTGCTCGGACCCATCGCCACCCTCGCCGCCACCGCCACCGCGCTGCAGAACGGCCTGGCGGCGCTGGACCGCTGCCTCGACATCCTCGCCGAACCCCGCGAATTCGAGGACGCCTCTGCGAAGCCCACGGATTCAATCCGTGGGCTGCCCGGCCCAGACGACATCCAAGGCGAAATCGAACTCCGCGAGGTCACCTTCCGCTATCCCAAGACCGACACCCTCGTGCTCGATCGCGTCTGCCTGCTCGCCGAGGCCGGCACCACGGTCGCGCTCGTCGGCCCGTCGGGCGCGGGCAAAACCACGCTCTGCAACCTGGTCGCCCGTTTCTACGACCCCACCGACGGCGCGGTCCTGCTCGACGGCACGGACCTCCGCGCCTTCAACGTCGATCAGTTCCGCGGGCTACTCGGCATCGTGGAGCAGGACGTGTTCCTCTTCGACGGCACCGTCGGAGCCAACATCGCCTACGGCAAACGCGACGCGCCCCCGGAAGCTGTGCAGGCCGCCGCAATCGCCGCCAACGCGCACGGTTTCATCACCGATCTGCCCAAGGGCTACGACACCAAAATCGGCGAGCGCGGCGTGAAGCTCTCCGGCGGTCAACGTCAACGGCTCGCCATCGCCCGCGCGATCCTGGCCGACCCCAAGGTGCTGATCCTCGACGAAGCGACTTCGAACCTCGACAGCGAGAGCGAGCGGCTGATCCAGGCCTCGCTCGCCAAGCTCACGCGTGGCCGAACCAGTTTCGTGATCGCCCACCGCCTCAGCACAATCATGCACGCCGACCAGATCGTCGTGCTCGAAGCCGGCCGAGTCGTCGAAACCGGCACGCACGCCGAACTGCTCGATCGCGACGGCCGATACGCGCAGATGGTCCGCACGCAGTTCGCTCAGGTCGGTGCCGACGTGAATGCGATCGGCGCGATGTCAAGCGAAATCGGCATTGAAAATTCCTTCACCGAAGTTTCTGCCGGATCAAGCTTGACCGACGACTGATCCGATCTAGGATTGATGGCAGAGGCGTGTTCGGACGCCGCGGTGTGCGAGGTCGAGGCTCTTTGTGTCCTCGAACCTTATGGAACCTCAAGGGAGCCGAGATCGGGCGCAACGGCCAAGCCGCCCACGAGCGGAAGGCCCGGACGACCCGGGGACGCACCCACTTCAAATTGAGGTTCGAGTCCTTCGCCTACGACTTCGCACACCACGGCCTCCTCACCGGGCACCGCCGAAACCAACCAACGAATCTCCACCGCCTGCGGCAAGCCTCCCGCCGTGAGCTTTCGCCTCCGCATACCATGCGACGGATGTCTGATCGCACCGACACGCTTGAGCCCGCGACGCTTGACGCGCTCACCGCCACGCTCGCCCAGGCGTATCTCGACGACGCGACCACGCAGCACATCGGCGCGACCTTCCTGCCCAATCGCGGCAAGGTCATCGCGTTCATCGAAGCGTTGCGTCGCCTGACCTTTCCCGGTTTCTTCGACGAGCAGCGCATCAACGCCGACAACCTGCACGTCCACACGCGTGCCACGCTCCTCGAAGTCGATGCGCTGCTCTACGAGCAGGTCCGCCAGGCGCTGCGCTACGAGCTCAATCGCAAGGCCGACGGCGTCGGCGACGGCTGCGACGACTGCGACGTGAAGGCCCGGCGGATCACCGACGCCTTCCTCGCCGCCGTGCCGGACGTCCGACGGCTGCTCGCCACCGACGTGCAGGCCGCCTTCGACAACGACCCCGCCGCCACCCACGCCGACGAAGCCATCTTCTGCTACCCCGGTCTGGACGCGATCTTCACCTACCGCTACGCCCACGTGCTCTGCGACCTCGGCGTGCCCATGATCCCGCGCATGATGACCGAGGCGGCGCACAACGACACCGGCATCGACATCCACCCCGGTGCCACCATCGGACCGCGCTTCTTCATCGACCACGGCACCGGCATCGTCATCGGCCAGACCACGCTCATCGGCACCGACGTCAAGCTCTATCAGGGCGTCACCCTCGGCGCGCTGTCCCTCAAGGGCGGACACGACCGCTGGGAAGGCCAAAAGCGCCACCCCACCATCGAAGACGGCGTCACGATCTACGGCGGGGCCATCATCCTGGGCGGCAAAACCGTCATCGGCGAAAACGCGACCATCGGCGGCTCGGTGTTCATCACCGAATCCGTCCCCGCCGGCTACACCGTCGTCATGAAATCCCCGCAGCTCAAACGCATCCCGCCCCGCGACCAGCGCAACGGCGACGCCGCCGTCACCGCGTTCGATCCGAGCATCTGAACGCGCGCCCCGCCGCCGCAACCCTACGCGTCGCGGGGATCGCGCATCGAACAAGCGACGGATCGCATCGCGGCGGAGATCACTCGATTTCGACCCGACGCTGCGTCTCGATGAAATCCTCGGGCAGTGGCGCTGCGGCCGCGATGTCGTCCACCACAATCGCCGCCGCGTGCAGCATCTGGCGAGGCGCACGGGCAGCAATCTCCGGCGGCGCATACTTC
>CAZIXN010000092.1:0-10231 GCA_964543215.1 uncultured Phycisphaera sp. | reverse complement strand
GGGGGCTTCCGGGGCTTCCGGGGCTTCCGGGGTTTCCGGGGCTTCCGGGGTTTCCGGGGTTTCCGGGGTTTCCGGGGGTTCCGGGGGGGTGGAGTTGTTGTTGCGGGAGGTGCGCGGGGAGGCGGGGGGCGCGTTGGAGGGGGCGCGGCGGTTCAGCGGGGTGTGGACGGCGGACCGGCCGGGGGTGTTTGTGGCGACGGCGACGCACCCGGCGCTGGCGTCGTTGGAGGTGCAGACGGAGATTGTGGTTGCGGCGGCGGACGATGAGTTGCGTAACCCGGAAGCGGATCACGCCAAGCTTGCGCAGCTCGCGGAGGCAACGGGCGGGTCGGTGGTCCCGCTGGATTCGCTGGCGATGCTGAATGATCCGGCGGTGGTGCCCAGCGTGGCGCGGCGGGTGGCGGACGACCGCACGGAGAGCATCGCGCACTCGCCGCTGGCTTTTGCCCTGCTGATCGGGCTGCTCGCTCTAGAATGGGTGGGTCGGCGGTGGATGCGGCTGGCCTGAGCCTTCATCCGTCGCCCGTTGGTTCGTTTGATTCGGCCCCTTGTTTTGGAAGCCATCGCCCGACAACTCGACGCGGCCGGCCGACGTGCGCGTCGGCTGCTGGTGGTGCGTCGGCTGAGTCAATTCGTGTCGGTGGCGGGGCCGGCGTGCGTGGCGTTGGGGCTGATGGATTGGCTGCTGCGGCTACCTGGCTGGTTTCGGCTGATCGTGATGGTCGGCTTGCTGGCGGTGGCGGGGTGGTGGTTGTGGGGCCGGTTGTCCAGGGCGCTGGCGTTCGGGCCGACGTTGGCGGATTTGGCGTTGCGGGCGGAGCGTTTGTTTCCGGATCTGCGCGGCTGGTTGGCGAGCGGGCTGGAGTTGAGCGGGCTGCACACGACGCCGGCGTTGGCGGGCATGCCGCGGACGATCGAGGATCCGCTCGCGGAGGCGACGATCCGTGAAGCGCAGCGCCGCGCGACGGGGCGGCACTTCGGCCAACTCGTCGATCCCACCGCCACGCGTCGCGCCGCGTTTGGCGCGCTGGTGGGGTTGCTGGTGCTCGTCGGCGTGGTGGCGGCTTCGCCGGTGTCGGCGAACATCGCGGCGCAGCGCTGGCTGCTGCCCTTGGGCGACGCGGCCTGGCCCAAGCGGATCGAGGTGGTGCCGGTGGATTGGCCTGCCGTGGTCGCGGCCGACACGCCCGTTCGGCTGATCGCGGAAGTGACGCGCGGCGCGACCGAGGGGATGCGGGTCTGGCTGGCGTATCGCTTCGAGCACGAGCCTGAGCAAGGCGCAACGTGGGTCGGCCCGACGCAGCGCGTGCTGATGAATCCGCTGGCCGCCGCGGCAAGCGCGGCAAGCGACGAGGCGATCGCGCTCGATGGGCCGCGCTTCTCCGTGCAGGTCGATCCGCCGGCGGACTTGTTGCGCCGCATGCCCGGCGGCCCCGGCGCCGCCCGCCTGGTCGCCACGCTCGAAGCCGGCGACGACACGACCGAACCGATTGCCATTCCCGTGGTGCTCCGTCCGGGCCTGGCGTCGGCGACCGCGACCGTCGTGCCACCCGCCTACGCCCGGCCGTACCAACCGACCCAGCAAGTCAATCTGCCGGTCTCGGCCGAGCGTCTCGGCACGATCAACGCGTTGCAGGGCGCGCAACTCGAACTGCAGTTCACGCTGACGATGCCGATCGATCCCAATACCGATGCCGACCGCGCCCGGGGTTGGTTCACGGGTCTTGCCGATCAAGCCGAACTCGAACTCGCTGACCGCACGCTCACGCTTCGTCAGCGCGTTGATGAACCCACCACCGTTGCGCTTCTGCTCGAAGATGCGTTCGGCCTGACCGACACGGCGACGCGGCGGCTGCGACTCCTCACCACCGCCGACGCCGTGCCCACGGTGGGCATCCTCGAACCCGCCACCGACCTGTCGCTGTTGCCCACGGCCGAACTGCCCGTTCGGGTGCAGGCGTCCGACGACGTTGCGCTCACCGAGCTTCGTGTTGCCGTG
This sequence comes from uncultured Phycisphaera sp., assembly GCA_964543215.1. Taxonomy (GTDB): domain Bacteria; phylum Planctomycetota; class Phycisphaerae; order Phycisphaerales; family Phycisphaeraceae; genus CAZIXN01. The sequence continues at coordinate 8,232 of CAZIXN010000092.1, read as the reverse complement.
GGCGTTCCACAGCGTGAAGAGCAGTCCGGCGATCCCCCCAGCGCGGAGAACGGGGTACGCATCGAAACCCTCGCGGCCCGGCCCGGCCCGTCCGTCGAGCTCGCCGCCGAACTCACGCTCAAGCTCGCCGACTACGACCTGCGGCCGGGCGATGTCGTGGTGCTCGACGGGATCGCGCAGGACGTGTTCGACTCGGCGCTCGGCGATCGGTCGCCCACTGCGGCCGTGCCGCGTCGGCTCACGATCATCGACGCCGCGACGCTGCTGAGCGAGATCCAGCGCGAGCTTGCCGCTGTCCGACGCACGGCCGAACGCCTCCGCATCGAGCAGTCCGGCCTGCGCCGCGCCGAGCCCGACACGCCCGCCGACCTGGCCGGCCCTCAGCAGCGCCTGACGCGCGGCGTCGCGCCCGCATCATCCCGGCTCGACGCCGCGCAGCAGCGCCTCGAACAGAACAAGCTCGCCGAGCCCGAACTCGACGAGCTCATCGCAGGCGCGGGCCGCCTGCTCGACGAAGCCGCCGCCGCCAGCGCCCGCGCTGCGGAACGCTTCGCGCAGGACACGCCCGAAGGCGAGCGGGCGGCACGAGCCGAACAGGAGCAGGCCGAAGACAAGCTCGCGGAGCTCGCCGCGTTGCTGGATCAGGGCGGCGATGCGCTGAGCCTGCGGCTGGAGATCGGGGCGCTGCGGGCCGAGCAGGAATCGGTCGCGCTCGACACGCGGGCGCTGTTGCCGCAGACCGCCGGCCGATCGATGGACGAATTGACGCCGCAGCAGCAAGCGCAGGTGCGAGCGTTGGCCGAGCGTCAGGCGCAGCTCGCGGACAAGAGCGAGGATCTGGTGCGTCGGATGGGCAGCACGGCCGAGGCGCTCGCGCAGTCCAGTGAGCGTGACGCGGACCAGGCCGCCGCCGAAGCCCTCGCCGAAGCGGCGGAGCTTGCGCGTCAGCAGGGGTTGCAACAGCAGATGCAGCAGGGTGCCGAGCAGGCCGAGCAGAACCGCTTGTCGCAGGCCGGCGAGCAGCAACTCGATGCGCTCGACACGCTGGACCGGATGCTCGAGCAGATGGGTCAGCAGGAGGCAAAGCGTCGTGAGCGGTTGCAGCGCCGTTTGCGTGAGTTGGCCGAGCGGATCGAGCGCTTGATCGCGGATCAGCGTGCGCTGGTCGAGCGGCTGCCGGAGGTTGTGCAAGAGCAGGGTGCCGAGCTTGTGTTGGAAGCCGAAGCGGTCGCGTCGGTGCAGGGGTTGGCCGAGCCGCAGGCGTCGCTTTGGCAGCGGGTGATTGTGGTGCAGACGGATGCGGAGCGGGACCCGGCGACCGAGCCCGTGTCGCCGATTCTGGGTGAAGCGGCGGACGCGGCGGCCAAGGCGGTGGGTGCGCTGCGGACGCCGGAGTTGGCGTCCGCGCGCGAGCGACAGGCGGAAACGATCGAGGCGTTGGAGCGGGCGCTCGAAGCCGTGCGTGAAGCGCAGCAGCAGCAACAGGAGCAGAACGCGCAGGACCAGCGGGCGAAGCTGCGTGAGGCGTATCTCGCGCTGGCGCAGCGGCAGGACGCGTTGCGCGAGCAGACCGAGCCGATCGCAGGCAAGGCAGTGCCGGATCGCCGTGATCGCGCGGCGCTGCGTCAACTCGCCGAGCCGCAGACGACGATCGGCCAGGAGTTGCTCGCGTTGCGGGAGCAGGTCAGCGGGCAGGTCGTGTTCGAAGCGATCCACGGCCGCATCAACGCGCAGATCGACGAAGCGATCAATGGGCTGCGCGGCGCCGCCGAGGTTGAGCCGGCCCGGATCCCGATGCAGCAGGCCGCGGTGGCGTCGGGGCTGCGCGGCATGGCCGAGGCGCTGATTCCGCCGCCGCCCAAGAACGACTTCGCCGAACAGCAGGGCGGCGGTGGTGGTGGCGGCGGCGGCGGGGCCGGCGAGGTCATCCCCGATGCCGCGCAGCTCAAGCTGCTCCGCGGTGAGCAGGCGCGGCTGATGGAGCGCACGGCACGGGCCGATGAATTGCGGGGCCCCAACCCCGCGAATCCTGCCGCGCGTGACGAAGTTCGCCGGCTCGCGGAAACCCAGCGCGAACTCACCGGCCTTGCCGAACGTTTGAAACTGCAGATGCAGCGCCAGCAACGCGAAACCCAGATCAGGCCGGAGGTGACCGATGAAGCGCCGTGAACCCGGATTCGTCGTTGCGGTCCAGCCGCGCCGCGATGCAGCAGCGCTCGATGCAACGTTCGTCCAGCGTCGCGGAGCGACGCGGCTCGCGAGCGTGGTGATGGCGTGCGCTTTGGTTGCCGCGGTCGGTGCCGTTGCCCAGAGCGAGCCGTCGCTGGATGAACTGCTTGGGTTGGATCCGACACCGGCCGTGACGGGTGACGCCAACACCGATGCGGCCGCCGATGTGCGCAGCGCGGCCGAGGAAGTCGCCGGCGTTTTGCAGGGCCCGGCGCTGAGCGAGAGTTTCGAGTTCGCCGTGGCCGAGATGATGCAGGTCGCCGTTCAGCTCGAAGCGACGGAGGTTGGCCTGCCGACCCAGCGGCTTCAGCAGCGCATCCTCGATCGGCTCGATCAGCTCGTCGCCGCCGCATCGTCGTCGCCGCCGCCGAGTTCGAGCGGTTCCGGACAAGGCCAACCGCAACCCCGCGACGGCGACAACCAGCAGAACCGCCCCGGTCAGGGCCAGGCCGGCCAGCCCGGCGACGCGAACCAGCCCGGCCAGGGCGAGCAGGCCATGCAGCCCGGCGGCAGCGCGCCCAGTGGCGGCGGGTTCTCGCCCGGCTCGGCCCAGGATCCCGGCGCCGCCGAAAAATCGCTCGACGAAATGCGCAGCGAGTGGGGCGCCCTGCCGCCACGTCTGCGCGATGCGCTCAGCGACGGCCTCGACGAGCCGTACAGCCCGGTCTACCGCGACGCGACCGAGGCGTACTACCGGCGACTGGCCGAGGAGGCGGGGCGATGAAAGCAAAATCAAGAACATCGCGAAACTACGGAAAATCAAGAGAATCCGAGCACTCCGTTGCGGCCACGAACTGGGGTGTCCGAATTTTCTTGATCTTCTCGATCTTCTTCATTGTCTCGATTTCGCGGCCCACCGCCGCGCAGGACTTCGTCGAGATCACCCCCGAGCTTCAGGCCGCCGTGCAGCGTGGCCTGGCGTATCTCGCCGAGACTCAGGCCGACGACGGCAGCTTCGGCGGCGAGCGCTACGGAAGGCACGTCGGCATCACCGGCATCGCGGGCATGGCGTTCCTCGCCGACGGGCACATCCCAGGTCGGGGGGCGTACGGCTCGAACGTGCAGCGCTGCGCCGAGTTCATCATGAACCACGCCGGCGAGTCGGGCCTTATCGCCGCCGACACGTCGCACGGCCCGATGTACGGCCACGGCTACGCCACGCTGTTCCTCGGCGAGCTCTACGGCATGACCGGCGACGCCCGCATCCGCGACGTGTTGCAGAAAGCCATCCGACTCATCATCGACACGCAGAACGACGAGGGCGGCTGGCGGTATCACCCCCGACCCTACGACGCCGACGTCTCCGTGACCATCACGCAGATCATGGCGCTGCGCTCGGCGCGCAACGCCGGCCTGAGCGTGCCCAAGTCCACCATCGACCGCGCGATCGCCTACGTCCGTCAATGCCAGAACCCCGAGGACGGCGGCTTCCGCTACATGCTCAGCCAGGGCAGCTCGGCCTACCCACGCAGCGCCGCGGGCGTGGCGTCGCTGCAGTACGCCGGCGTGTACGAAGACGACGCCGTGCAGAAAGGCCTCGATTACCTCCGCCGCACCCTCGCCACCAACGGCGCGGCCGGCGGCGGGCACTATTTCTATGGCCACTACTACGCGGCGCAGGCGACCTTCCTGGCTGGCGGCGAGCACTGGGCGGCGTATTTCCCGGCCATGCGCAGCGAACTCTTGGAGAGCCAGGCGGACACCGGCTCGTGGAACGACAGCCACGGCGAGTCCTACGGCACCGGCATGGCGCTGCTGATCCTGCAAATCCCCAACCGGTTATTGCCGATCTTTCAGAGGTGAACGTGAAGCCGATGCGACCGATGGCGAAACGGATGAAAGCGTCCCTGCACCAAGCGCGGTGCGCCGTGTGGATCGGCGGCGCGCTGCTGGTCGGTGCGTTGGGCGTGTCGGCGTTTGCGCTGGTGCCGGCGACGGTGGTGGACCCGGAGCTGCGCGAGACGCCGGTGCGGGTCGTGTCGGTGGAGCAGGATGCGGTGGCGCTGTACGACCAGGCGGGCGTGCTGCGGCACTGGCCGACGTCACGCATCGTCCGGCTGACGTTCGCGACACCTCAGGCTGCCGCCAAGCCGCCAGCCGCCTCCGCCGACAGCGCTGCGTTGCAGGCGCAGCGGCGACAGGCCGAGCGACTCGGAGAAAGCGCGCTGGCCCAGCGGCTGGGGGCGATGTTTGAAGCGCTGCAGCCTGCGGCGCGCGGCGCGCAGGCGGAAGCGGATGCTTCGGGTTGGATGCTCACGCTCACGGACGGGCAGACGTGGCGTGGCGCACCGACCACCGACCCGGCCGACGCCGCGCCCGAGAGCTTGTGCTGGTCGCACCCCACGCTGGGCAACGTCCGCGTCGCGCTTGAACGCGTGCGGAGCCTTCGCCGATTCGAGGACGCGGGCCAAGCCGCCCCCGGACTCCGCATGCGACCCTGGGCGCCTGCGGCCGCGCTCCCGGCCGGCGACACGGCGACGCTCCGCAACGGCGACACGCTCAACGGCTTCGTCGCGAACGCGGATGCGCACGGCATCACGCTCGAAACCGACACCGGTGACGTGCCGCTTGTTTGGGATGCGCTCGCCGCCGTCACGCTGAGCAACCCGCCGCAAACCCACCCAACCCCACGCGACACGCTCGCCCTCCGCGACGGCAGCCGGGTGCATGTGCGTTCGCCCAGGCTCGACGACGCCACGCTCGAAGTCACGCCCACGCTGCTCGCCGAAACGCTCGGCCTGCCCATGGAGTCGCACACCGATGGCGACGCCCGTCGCCGGCTGCCCATCGATCACGCCGACAGCCTGGACTTCGCCGCCTCCGGACGACGACTGCTCCAACTCACCGAACTCACTCCGCGAGTCACCGGCGGCGAGGCGCTGGGCCTGAGCTACGAGCCCCGCCTGACGACGCCCGCGGAAGGCGAAATCCAGGCCTGGATCCACGCCCCGACCACGCTGCGCTTCGACCTGCCCTCCACCGCCGAGTACGTCGCCGGCACCGCCGCACTCGCCCTGCCGCCGCGGCTGCCGCCCGAAGTGTCCGCCCTCGCCGGCGCCGATGTCGCGATCCGTCACGACGGCGGCGAAGCCTTCGCACGATCGCTGCGAAACGATCGCCCCTTCCCCTTCCACGCGCCCGTGGCCGGCGACACGCTCGAAATCGTCGTCACGCCCGGCCCGGACGGCTCGGCACTGGGGCGCGTTCGCTTCGACGACCTGCGCGTGCTGTTGAAGACCGGCCGTTGAGCCCCCGCCTTTGATCCCCGATTTCCGATCACCGCCCTGAAGACGCTCGGCCCGTTGCGTTTACGCGACACGCGGAGATTTCACGGCGGCCCTCTATGCTGGACGATTCTCCGGCCCGCCACGCCCGACCGCCCGACCATGAAACGCTCCGACGCCCCCGACGCCCCCGGATTCCACCACGAAGGCCCGCTGGTCGATGGCTTCGTCGCCCCGGAGACCGTGCCCCCACCGGCCCCGCAGGCCTTCGCCGTTTCCACCGAATTCCTCAACCGCGAAGTCCAGTGGCTCGCGTTCAACCGCCGCGTCCTGGCCGTCGCGCTCGACCCCCGCACGCCCCTGCTCGAACGCCTCGCCTTCCTGGCGATCTTCAACTCGAACCTCGACGAGTACTACCAGAAGCGCGTCGGCGGGCTGAAGCGCCAGATCAAGGCCGGCCTGCTCACGCGCACGCCCGACGGCCTCACCGCCGAGCAACAACTCAAAGCCATCCGACAGATCGTCACGCCCATGCTCACCGAGCAGGCGAACTGCTTCCGCCACGACCTCCAGCCCAAGCTCCGCGAGCAGGGCATCTTCCTGCTGGAATGGAACGAACTCAACGACGCCGACCGCGCGTTCTGCGAGGACTACTTCCAGCGCAACCTCTTCCCCATCTGCACGCCGTTGGCGGTCGATCCCGGCCATCCTTTTCCGTTCCTCTCGAACCTCTCGACGTCGCTGGGCGTGATGCTGCGCGGTCCCAAAGGCGCGAAGCGCTACGACATCGCCGAGAACGACAAAGACAATTCCCCGCGCTATCAGTTCGCGCGGGTGAAGGTGCCCGTCGTGCTCCCGCAGTGGCTCGCGCTGCCCAGCGCGGACGGAAACACCGGGAAATCCACGCGTTTCGTGCGCCTGATGGACATCCTCCGGCACAACCTCGACGACCTGTTCGAGGGCATGGACATCCAGCACGTCGAGCCGTTCCGCGTGACCCGCAACGCCGACGTCGAGCGTGACGAGGAAGACGCCGAAGATTTGCTCGAGCTGATCAACCAGGAGTTGCGCGACCGTCGCTTCGCCAATGCGGTGCGGCTGGAGGTCGACGATTCGCCGCACCACCCGATGAACCGGTTCCTGCTGCACGAGTTGGGCCTCACCCACGACGACGTGTACGAGATGCCCGCCGAGCTGGACTACACCGACCTGTGGACCATCCACGGCAGCGTGTCCCGGCCGGACCTCAAGTACGACGCGTGGTCACCCACCGTGCCCAAGCGGCTCGCCGACCCCGATGCGAACATCTTCGAGGTCATCGCCGCCGGCGACCTGCTCGTGCACCACCCCTACGAGTCCTTCGCCGCCAGCGTCGAGCGCTTCATCAACGCCGCCGCCACCGATCCGCAGGTCGTCGCGATCAAGCTCACGCTCTACCGCACCGCCGCCGACTCGCCGTTCATCCCCGCGCTCGTCCGCGCCGCCGAGGCCGGCAAGCAGGTCGTCTGCCTCGTCGAACTCAAGGCCCGCTTCGACGAAGAACGCAACGTCACGCTCGCGCGCCGACTCGAAAAGGCCGGGATCCACGTGGTCTACGGCCTGGTCGGCCTCAAGACGCACACGAAAACCGCCATGGTCGTCCGACAGGAAGAGGCCGGCATGAAGGTCTACGCCCACATCGGCACGGGCAATTACCACTCCAAGACCGCCAACCTCTACACCGACCTGGGCCTGTTCACCTGCGACCCCCGCATCACGCAGGACCTCGTCGAAGTCTTCCACTTCCTCACCGGCCGCTCGATCAAGAAAGACTTCCACCACCTGCTGATCGCGCCGGTCAACATGCGCCGCAAGTTCACGCAGATGATCGATCGCGAGATCGAACACTGCGCCGATTGGCGGAAGCGCGGCGCCGACCCCAGCGATCCCAACCGCCCGCGCATCGTCGCCAAGATGAACCAGCTCGAAGACCAGCACATGGTCCGCAAGCTCTACGAAGCGTCCAACGCCGGCGTCGACATCGCGCTGCACGTCCGCGGGTTCTGCTGCCTCCGCCCCGGCGTGCCCGGCCTGTCGGAAAACATCCGCGTGTCCTGCGTCATTGGACGCTTCCTCGAACACTCACGCATCTTCGTCTTCCACAACGCCGGCAAACCCGAGTACTTCATCGGCAGCGCCGACTGGATGTACCGCAACCTCAACAACCGCGTCGAGTGCATCACGCCCATCTACGACAAGACGCTCCAGGCCCGCTGCCAGACCATCCTCGACACCCTCGACGCCGACCGCCGCTCCGCCTGGGATATGGACGGCGACGGCGGCTACACCCTCCGCCAACCCCCGCCCCACGCCGACGCCGCCGCCGGCCCCGCGACGCTGGGCACCCATCAACACCTGATGGACCTCACCCGCCACCCACTCACCACCGACTGAGGGCCCGCACCCACAACCCCTTCCTGGCCCACAATCCCTTCCTGGCCCGTGGTGAAGGTCATGACCGTCTGGCCGTGAGCGTCGAGAATGCAGGCGGTGGTCGTCCGCAGATGCACGTCCAATCCAACCTGAAACATCGCAAGCAAGGGTGGGTCAACCGCAGCGGACCCACCACGGACCCTCAGCCCGAGAGCGTGGAGCAGGAAACGCGGCATGCAGACATTTCTACCGCAGAGAGCGTCCGGCCGGAAGCCGTTCAAACTGTGACCCGACCGACAGAATCGACTCCTGACCCCTTTTCCTTTCCAAACTCATCGCCGACGCCGTGGACGTCCCCGTCGTCGCC
>CAZIXN010000091.1:2273-10235 GCA_964543215.1 uncultured Phycisphaera sp. | reverse complement strand
CGGGGTCGATGAGCTTCTTGACGTCTTCGAGCTTCTCGATGGAACGCGCGACGCAGACGACGTGGCAGCCTTGTTTCGCAAGGGCCAGCGCGGTGGCGGCGCCGATGCCGCGGGAGGCGCCGGTGACGAGAGCAACACGGGATTCGGACATCTATCGGATCCTTTCAACGCCAAGACGCCAAGTTGCCAAGACGCCGCAGGCAGAACATGTATCAACGGAGAACCACCCTACATCTTTCGCTACCGGGCGTCTTGGCCCCTTGGCGGCTTGGCGCTAAACGTCGCTCGGCTCGGCGAGGTTCGTCACCTTCACCGACTTGTCGATGCGCCGCATCAGGCCGGTGAGCACCTTGCCCGGCGGGAGTTCGGCGTAGTCGAAGGCATCGGCGGGGAACGACCTGACCGCGTGTTCCATGCTCTGGCTCCAGCGCACGGGGTGGGTGAGTTGCTGGACGAGCTTGCCTTGGATCGCGGCGGGGTCGGGATCGTGCGGGGTGCCGGTGACGTTGGCGTACACCGGGCAGCGTGGCGTCTGCCATTTCACTTGCGCGAGTGCTTTCTCCAGGCGATCCGCGGCGGGCTGCATCAGCGGCGAATGGAACGCGCCCGCGACGCTCAGTGGTGTGGGCTTGAAGCCGGCTTGTGACGCCAGCGGCACGACGGCCTCGCAGGCTTTCAGCGAGCCGGACACGACCACCTGCATCGCCGAGTTGAAGTTCGCGGGCACGAGCACTTCCCCCCCGGAAGGTCCGCCGACTTGTTCGAGCGTCTGCCGACACAGCGCGACGATCGCGGCTTCGTTGGCTTCGCCCGTGATGGCGACCATCGAGCCTTGCGAGGCCTCGGCCGCGTCCTGCATGGCTTGCCCGCGCAGGCGCACGAGTTCGAGGCCTTCGAGGAAGTCGTACGCGCCGGCGAGGTGCAGGGCGGTGAACTCGCCGAGCGACAAACCCGCGGTCGCCGCGACGTCGCCGAGTTGGCCGGCCTCAACGAGCGCCCGGTACCCCGCGACCGACGCGACGTAGATGGCGACCTGGGCCATGTCCGTGCGGTTGAGGTTTTCGTCCGGCCCGTTGAAGCACAGGTCGGCCAGATCGAAGCCCAGGTGCCGCGTCGCGGCGGCGAAGGTTTCCTGCGCGACGGGATGCGCGTCGCACCAGGCGCGGGCCATGCCGACGTGCTGTGCGCCTTGGCCGGGGCAGAGCAGAATTTGAGATTTGAGATTTGAGATTTCAGATGTCATGGGGTCGTGGCCCTTTGGCGGTACGGACGGTGGCGGCGAGGATGGCGATCAACTCACGACACTCTTGTTGTAGCGGCTTGAGCTTGTCGGAAGGTATCAGGTCGTTGTCGAGGATGAGTTCGAGCCAGTAGTCCGTTTCGTCCGCTTCGCGTAACGCAATTTCCAAGATGGTGATGAAGTGCTTTCGCGATGAAGCTCTCATCGCTTCACGATAGTTTGCACCGATCGATGTACCGGACTTGAGCAATTGCCTACCAAGCACATCACCGACACGATCGTTGGGTAGTGCGGCGGACAAGCGAACGATGCGACTGGCGAACGCCAATGTCCGAGATCGCATCTGCGCCTGATCCACAATGCCTCACATCTGAAATCTGAAATCCACCATCTGAAATTCTCACACCCGCCACAGCGACGTGCTCCACGTCATCCCGCCGCCGATGGCGAGGAACAGCACGAGGTCGCCGTCGTTGAACTTTTTGGCGGCGCGGCATTCGTGGAGGCACAGGGGGACCGAGGCGGCGGAGGTGTTGCCGTAGCGTTCGATGTTGACGTACATCGCCTCGTCGGGCAGGCCGAAGCGATCGCGCGCGGTGGCCATGATGCGGGCGTTGGACTGGTGGGGGATGATGAGTTTGAGTTGCTCGGGCTTGAGTTGCGTCGCGTCGAGCGCGGCCTGAATCATGTCGCAGGTCTGGAGGACGGCGAACTTGAAGACGTCCTGGCCGTGCATCTGCAGCGTGTCGAATTGCCCGTTCCAGCCGGGCTCGGTGGTGATGGCCGGATCGACGCCTTGCGGCAGATGTTGCGTCTGCCGGGGCATGAACAGCGCGGACCACATCGAGCCGTCGGAGCGCATCGACTGGTGCAGACAGCCGCGGAAGTCGGGGTCCTGCGGCGGCAAAATCTTCCGGGGGTCGGCCTCGAGGATCGCGCAGCCGGCGGCGTCGCCGAAGAGGATGCAGGTGCGGCGGTCGTCCTTGTTGATGTGTCGGCTGAGGGTTTCGGCACCGATGACGGCGACGCGTCGGGCCCGGCCGGTCTCGAGTTGCGACACCGCGAGGTTCATGCCGTAAACAAACCCCGAGCACGCCGCGGCCAGGTCGAACGCCCCGGCGGGATTCGCGCCGACCTCGGCGGCGACGCGGGCGGCGGTGGACGGGCAGGCCATCTCGGGCGTGATCGTGGCGAGGATGATCAGATCCAGGTCCGCGCCTTTCAAGCCGGCATCGTCGAGCGCGGCCTGGAGTGCTTCGCGCGCGAGGTCGCGGACGCTCTGCGAATCGTCGGCGTAGTAGCGCGTGCGGATGCCGGTGCGTTTGGTGATCCACGCATCGTTGGTGTCGACGCGCTGGGCGATCTCGTCGTTGGACACGGCCCGCGGCGGCAGGGCGATGCCGGTGCCGACGATCCGGGTGCCGTAGCGGGGCAGGGCGGGGATGCCCGACGAATTGGTCGGGGCCGGCCCGCTCACTTCGGTGATTCCATGCCGGTGGCTTCGGATAAGCGGGTGTTGTCCGCGGCGGTGAGGCGCTGTGCGATGGCGTCGTTGACGCCGGCCTTGGCGTAGGTGATGGCGTTGCGGATGGCGTTCTTGATGGTGCGGGCTTCGCTGCTGCCGTGGCAGATCATGCAGATGCCGTTGGCGCCCAGCAGAGGTGCGCCGCCGAACTCGTGGTAGTCGTGCTTGGCGTAGATGCTCTTGACGACCGGCTCGAAGCGCATCGCCAGTTCCGGATCGATCTCGAACGCCTCGCGCGCGATGGTCTCGAAGATGCCCTTGCTCAGGCCTTCCGCAAGTTTCAGCACGACGTTGCCGGTGAAGCCTTCGGTCATCACGACGTTGGCCTTGCCGTTGAACAGGTCCCGGCCTTCGACGTAACCGACGTAGTTCAGCGCCGGGTCGGCCCGGCACATGGCGTTGGTTTCGCGAACCAGCGGGGTGCCCTTCTCCTCTTCGCCGCCGATGTTCATCACGCCGCAGGTGGGGTTGTCGATGCCGATGACGGTCTCGGCGTAGACGCTGGCCATGTGGGCGTACTGGTGCAGGTGGGAAGCGCGGGGCTCGGGGTTGGCGCCGACGTCGCAGACGACCACCGGGCCGTGGAACGTCGGCAGGACGATCGCGATGCCCGGCCGATGCACGCCGGGCAGGCGGCGCATGTGCATCTGGGCGGTGGCGACGGTGGCGCCGGTGTTGCCGGCGGAGATGATGACTTCGCAGTAATTGTCGCCGGACTTGGATTTGGGTCGCCCGAGCTCGCCGAGGCGGACCAGCGAGCTGTCGGCCTTGTCACGCAGGGCCTTGGTGGGCGTCTCGGCCATGCCGATGACCTGCGTGGTGGGCTCGATGATCAGGCGGCGGTCGTTGAGCAGGCCGGCTTCTTCGAGGCCTTCGCGGAGGATTGCTTCGTCACCGATCAGAACGATCTGGTGGTCGTCGCCGAGCAGCTCGAGCGCGTCGAGACAGCCCTGAAGGATCGCGTCCGGCGCGTTGTCGCCGCCCATGACGTCGACGGCGATGCGCAAGGTCCGGTCTCCTGATCGAAAATACGGGAGGGAAGAAGCGACCCACGGACAGGGTCCGCGAGCATCCGGGGGATTTAGTCCTGCTTGTCGGCCTTGGTGCGCAGCTGCAGACCCGGACGCACGTAGCCGCAGTCGCGGCAGGCGGCGTGGGGGAGCTTGGGGCTGCCGCAGTTGGGACAGTCGACCCAGTGCGTGCCCTTGATGGCGTCGTGGCTTCGGCCCATGCGGGTCTGGGAGTGGGTCTTGCGTTGAACGGGAAGCATGGGAAGCCTCGTGGGGCAGTGGCGTTGCGGGAAAGTCCGGACCGGCCGCGATGGGCCGAGCCGCGAAATGTACGCAGAATCGGCGGCGCGGTCAAGCGATGGGGCGCGGCCCACGGTCGGTGCGCGTGGGCTTCGGGGTGGTCGTGGTGGCGAATCCGTTCAGGCCGTGGTGTGCACGACACGGAGGGCGGCGGGTTCGGCGGTGATGGTGACGGGGTGGTCGGCCGTGACGTGGCCGGCGGGGTCGCCGTCGGCCTGGAGGGGGATGGGGAGGTCGGCGCTTGTGCTGAACGTGAACGCGGAGGCCTGGCCGTGGATCACGTCGGCGCGGCGGAGGTGCCTTGCGTTCATCGCGGCGGCGCGGAGGTAGTTGAGCAGCCGCACTCGGCCGGGGCGGGTGAAGAGGACGAAGTCGAGCTTTCCATCGTCGGCGCGGGCGTGTCGGCAGAGGCCCAGGTCCTTGCCGTATTCGGGCAGGTTGAAGATGAAGGCGTGGCAGCCGGCGATGGCTTGGCCGGCGTGGGTGCCGTCGGCGGGGGTGAGCGTGACGGACGGGCAGGTGTATTGCCGCAGCGCGCCGACCATGCGGGGCAGATAATTTTTCAGGGACACGCGGCGGAGTTGGCCCGGCGGGTTGTTGGGGGCGGTGCGTGACCGCCAGGCGGCGAGACGGTGGACGACGTCGGCGTCGTAGCCGGCCGAGCACATGAGCGTGAAACGGACGGGGCTGGCTTCCGCGCGGTCGATCCGGCCGAGGTCCACGGGGCGGGTCCAGCCACGGACCAAGGCGTCGATGAGGCGGTGCGGCTTGCGGCGGTCGATGCCGAAGTGCCGGGCGAAGAGATTTTCGTTGCCTACGGGCAGGGTGGCGAAGGGCCAGTGCGTGACGCCCACGGCGGCCATGTCGTTGAGCACGGCGGCGACCGAGCCATCCCCGCCGGCGGCGACGACCCAGGGCGGCTCTTTTCGGGCGTCGGGCTTGGCGTCAAATTCGGCGGCGAGTCGGGCGAGCGTGGCGCGGCGCTGCGTCGCATCCCAGACGACCGTGGGCACGAGGCCGGCGTGCTGGAGTTCGGCCGCGAACGATTCGACCCATTGTCGATTCGGCCCCGAGCCGCTGAAGGGATTGGCGAACAGGAGGACGCCGGCGTCGGCCCGGACCTCGGGCGCGACGGGGCCGGATCGGCGGGCGTCGGCGGTCGGGCTGGGCGAGGACAGGGTGGTCACGGGCGGTCGCGGACAGGCCGGGCGGTGCCGGGATGTGGCCGGGCGGTGCGCCGGCGGAGGCGACGGCCGGCGGATCGTGCGAGGCCGCAAGGGTACCGTCCGATTCACGCGATCTTAGCGCAACGGCCCGCGAATTCATACCGCTCACGGGGCTCACACCGTTTGGGGGTGAATGCTTCTCAGAGCCGCTCGCGAGCATCCGCTGGCAGACTTTTTCCCGAATCGCTCCGTCGAACCGAGCACAACCGGGGGAAAACGCCGAGAAAATCGTCAGATCACCGAATCACCAATGCGGCGGGCGCTCGTCGCGGAGGTCGTCGTCGCTGGGTCGGCCGGCGGAGCCGGCGTCGGAACGGCCTTCCAAAGCGGCGGCGTTCTGCTCGACCCGCCCCGCCAGGCCGTCGAGCCGGTGGCCGAGCTGCTCGAGCGTGTCGCCCAGTTCGCGCACGACGCCGTCGAGTTCGCCGAGCTGGTGCTCAACGAAGGTGAGTTTCTCTTCGAGACGGATGAAGCGGGGGTCCATGGGAGTGGCTTGTGGCTTGTGGCTTGTGGCTTGTGGCTTGTGGCTTGTGGCTTGTGGCTCGTGGCTCGTGGCTTGTGGCTTGTCGCGTGTGCTTTGGCCTTACGAGGATCATAGCTGGACACGAGAAAGCAACTGACTTTTAAGTGACCGGACTTGCGGGTTCCCGACGGTTCGGAATTCACGAATCACGAGTCACGAGCCACGATTCACAAAAACATCCCCGCCACCGCCGCGGTGCAGCCGGATGCGAGCGCCCCGCCGAGCATCGCGCGGATCGCCAGTCGGGACAGCTCGGTCTTGCGTTCCGGGGCCAGGGGCGTGATCCCGCCGATCTGGATGCCCACGCTGGCGAAGTTGGCGAAGCCGCACAGCGCGTAGGCCACCAGCTGCGCCGCCCGATCCGAGAGCACCGGGGCGTCGGCGAGCGCGGGGTTGGCGGCGAGGGCTTCCGGGGTGGGCGGCGAGGCGGCGCTGACCAGTTCGCTGAAGGCGACGAATTCGTTGGTCGTGAGCTTGAGGCCGATCAATCCGCCCACCAGCCGGCAATCCGTCCAGCCGTTCACGCCGATCGCCCACGCCAAGGGCGACAGCAGCCAGCCCAGCAGATACGCCAGGCTCAGCGCCGCGTTGCCTTGGGCGGGCATGTCGAACCAGCTCGCGCCGATCACGCCCAGCGGCCAATCCACCAGCTTCACCAGCGCCGTGAACGCCAGCAGCATCGCGATCACGTTGAGGTACAGCTTCAGCCCGTCGGTCGTGCCGTTGGCGGCGGCTTCGACCACGTTGTCGGCCGTGCGTTCGATCTTCAGCGGGATGGCCCCGGCCGTTTGCGAGGCCTGCGTCTCGGGCAGCACGATCTTGGCGATCACGAACGCCGCCGGCGCCGACAACACCGACGCCGTGAGCAGGTGCGGCCCGATCGTCGTGCCCAGTGTGCCCAGCGTCTCGCTGAAGAACGACATGTACACCACCAGCACCGACCCCGCCACCGTCGCGAACCCGCCGGTCATCAGCGCGTTGAGTTCGCTTTGGGTCATGCCCGGCAGATACGGCTTCACGACCAGCGGCGCTTCGGTCTGCCCGACGAACACGTTCGCCGCCATCGCCATCGCCTCGGCCCCGCTGACGCCCATCGTCACCATCATCACCCGGGCCATGCACCACACCAGCACCTGCATCACGCCGAGGTGATACAGCACCGCCAACAGCGCGCTGAAGAAAATGATCACCGGCAAACCCGTCGCCGCAAACGCGAAGATAAAACCGCCCGAGGTGCTCGGATCCGCCAACGGACCGAAGATCATGCTCGCCCCGAACGTGTTGACCTGCACGAACTTCTGCACGCCCTTCGCCGCCGCCGAAAGCGCGTCCTGCCCCAGACCCGTCCCCAGCACCACCCCGGCCAGCAGCAGTTGCAGCCCGATGCCCCACGCCACCACCCGCCAAGGCATCAGCCGCTTGTGCGACGACATCGCCCACGCCAGCCCCAGCACCACCACCAACCCGAAGATGCCGCGAAGGATTTCGTTCACCGCGGCACTCTAAAAGCTTTCTCATCCCACGGGGCCAGGGGAGCGCCGCGGCTGATCGAACGTCCGACTTCTCGGACCCGGCGCCCCCCCCAACGTCCTTACCGCACCCCCCACGGCCCTCCGCGGATGCACCGTGAAGCCACCCGCCCGGCGAGTCGATGATGGAGGCATGTCCCCGGACCCGTCACCGCGCCTCCCGCTGCTGCGACGGGTCCGCTTCAGCGCTCGCATCCACGCGCTCGGTGGCCTCACGATGGCCGCCGTCGTCGTCATCACCGCGATGCACCTGCACGCCAACCGACGGGTCGAAGCAGCGCTGACCCAGATCGGCCACGCCGACACGCCCGCAGACCTCCACGGCGTCCTGGCAACGCTCCGCGCCGACACGTCCGGCGACCTGGCCATCGCCGGCCTGCTGCTGCTGATCCTGATCATCGCCGCCGCCGCCCTGGCCCGCAGCATCACCGTGCCCATGCGGGAAGTCCTGCGCGTCGCCGAGCAACTCGCGCAAGGCCAGCGCGGCATCGACGGCCGACCCGACCGAAGCCCCGACGAAGCCGGCCACCTCCTCCGCACGCTCTACCACCTCGACGACGCGCTCCGCCACGCCGAAGAAGACATGGAGCACCGCGCCGGCGACCTGAC
>CAZIXN010000091.1:0-2173 GCA_964543215.1 uncultured Phycisphaera sp. | reverse complement strand
CAGGAACTCGAGCACGCCCGCGCCGCCGCCGACGCCGCGAATCTTTCCAAAACCCAGTTCCTCTCCAACATGTCCCACGAGATCCGCACCCCCATGACCGCGATCATGGGCTACGCCGATCTGCTCCAGGACGAATCACTCAGCCACGCCCACCGCCGCGAACACCTCGACACCATCCGACGCAACGGCGAACACCTGCTCACCATCATCAACGACATCCTCGACGTTTCCAAGATCGAGGCCGGCCAGATGACCGTCGAACATCTCGACACCGACCCGATGGTGCTCCTGCACCAGTGCATCGACCTGCTCCAGGTCCGCACGCTCGATACCGAAGTCGAACTGCGACTCGAACCGGTCTACCCCCTGCCCGCCGTCATCGAGACCGACCCGGTCCGCCTCCGACAGATCGTGCTCAACCTCGTGGGCAACGCCATCAAGTTCTCGCCGCACGGCCGGGTCATCGTCGCGCCGTCGTTCGACGCCGACAAACAGCAACTCCGCATCGACGTCCGAGACACCGGCATCGGCATGACCCCCGACCAACTCGCCCGACTCTTCCAACCCTTCACCCAGGCCGACGTCTCCACCACCCGAAGATTCGGCGGCACCGGACTGGGCCTGACCATCTCGCGCCGACTCGCCCAAGCCCTCGGCGGCACCATCACCGTCACCTCACAGCACGGACAAGGCAGCACCTTCTCCGCCACCGTGGCCACCGGCCCGGTCGATCCCGCATTCATCCTCCACGCCGATCACGCGACGCCCCCGCCCATCGTCGTCCCCGCCGCCCCGCCCACCCCGCCCGCCCCGCCCACGCTCGCCGGCCACGTCCTGCTCGCCGAAGACGGACCCGACAACCAGCGACTCATCACCTTCATCCTCCAGAAGGCCGGCCTCACCGTCGACCTCGCCGAGGATGGCCAGCATGCCCTCGACCAAATCACCCGGGCACGCGATCAACATCAACCCTACGACGCCGTTCTCATGGACATCCAAATGCCTCAACTCGATGGCCTCGCCGCCACCCGCGCGGCCCGACAACTCGGCTACACCGGCCCGATCATCGGTCTCACCGCACACGCGTCCGAAGAAGCCCGGGGTCAAGCCATCGACGCCGGCTGCGACGACTTCGCCACCAAACCCATCGACCGCGCCGCCCTGCTCGAACTCCTCCAACACCATCTCCAACGCCGCGCCGCCGCATAACCCACAACACCCCGAAGCCCACGGTCTGTGGCCGTGGGCCCCGCGCCCCATTACGCTTCCCTCATGCCCGACCCGGCACCGGCCAACTCCGCGCTTCCCCTCGACGCGCTGCCCTGCCCCGCCGCCCGGGTCAACGCCACCGGCCACGTCCTCCACGCCAACCGACGATGGGTCGCCCGACTCGTCGAACTCGCCCTCGATGCCGACCGCCTGCCCGATCGCCTCAACCTCGACCAGTTGCAGACCGGCCAACCGCAGCAGGTCGTCATCGTCCGAAGTGGCGGCCCGGTCGCCCTCACCGTCGTCGGCTCCCTGCCCGGCGTCGTCGTTTTTCTCGACACCACCGACCAGCACGAACTGCTCACCACCGTCGCCCAACTCTCCGACAACGCCG
Organism: uncultured Phycisphaera sp.; assembly: GCA_964543215.1. Taxonomy (GTDB): domain Bacteria; phylum Planctomycetota; class Phycisphaerae; order Phycisphaerales; family Phycisphaeraceae; genus CAZIXN01. The sequence continues at coordinate 570 of CAZIXN010000091.1, read as the reverse complement.
CGACCTCGGCCATGCAGATCGCCGAAATCAACGACGAGCTCGAACGCCGCGTCAACGAGCGCACCGCCGAACTCGCCGACGCCAACCTCGACGCGCTCACCATGCTCGCGGTGGCCTCCGAAGCACGCGACGCCGACACCGGCGCCCACGTCCGACGCATCGAACGCATGGCCCGCAACACCGCCCTGGCCCTGGGCCTCGAAGCCGACTTCGCCCACCACCTCGGACGTTCCGCCATCCTCCACGACGTCGGAAAAATCACCGTCCCCGACCACATCCTCAACAAGCCCGGCCCCCTCACCCAGGGCGAACGCACCGCCATCGAACAGCACACCCTCGCCGGCGAACGCATCCTCGGACACAACCCCTTCTTCGACCTCGCGCGCGTCATCGCACGACACCACCACGAAAACTTCGACGGCTCCGGCTACCCCGACGCCCTCCAACACGACGACATCCCCCTGCCCGCACGCATCGTCCACGTCGTCGATGTCTACGACGCCCTCCGCTCGCCTCGCATCTACAAAGACCCCTGGTCCGATCGCGACACCCTCACCCTCCTCCAAGACC
>CAZIXN010000090.1:0-10400 GCA_964543215.1 uncultured Phycisphaera sp. | reverse complement strand
GCGGATCAGCGGGTGGTGGCGTTTGCGTTGGAGGAGCCGGCAAAGCTGGAGGAACGCGCGGCGGCGAAGCTGAAGCGCAAGAAGGTGGATGCGATTGTGGCGAATCCGCTGGCGACGATGGATGCGGGGGAGGTCGATGCGTTGTGGCTGACGGCCAGCGGCAAGCGTGCGTCGCCGGGCTTCATGGGCAAAGATGCGTTTGCCGTCTGGCTGGTGGAACGGCTGTGCGAAAGTGGGTGGTGACCGGCTTTGGGGGGCGTGAATCGCCGCGACCCCCGCGCAGGCCTTGGGCCTGTGGCTACCTGAGCAAACAGGTCGGGTTGCGTGCTACTTGCGTTCGACCAGGACGTAGAGCGTGTCGTTGGGCCAGTGCAGGCCGGAGCCGTCGTCGGTGCGGGCGATGGCGCGTTCGGTGCGGTTGCCGTTTTCGTCCAGGGCGGTGAGCTCGAGTTTGGTGTCGGCGGGGAAGGGGAGCGTGACGGTGGTGGTGTGGGCGCGGAGCTGCCAGGGGCGGGTGCCCAGCGCGGTGATCTGGCCGTTGGGCTGGTTGTCTGCGGTGGCGAAGCCGCGGGGGCGGGCGTCGGTGATGAGTTGCAGGAGGTAGCGGGTGCGTCCGCCGTCGAGGGGGACGGCGGCAAAGCTGATGCGGTCGGCGGTGGTGCTTTGGATCCACGGGGATTCTGCGATCGCATCGCCTTCGGCGACGAGCAGCGCGGCGGGGCGGGTTTGGGTTTGTTCCCAGGCGAGCGAAGCGCCGGGTTGCAGCGTCCAGGTCGCGTTTTGCGTTTCGATGCGCAGCGGGGCGGACGTGTCGTCGCGATCGGGGGTGGCGTTTCGCTCGGCGGGCTCGGTGTCGGATCGGTCGTAGGCGCGGAGCACCGGGCCCGCGAAGGCGGCGAGGCTGTCGACTTTGGTGGGTGCGGAGCCCGCGTTCTGCGTGTTGTTGCGTGGGACGTCGCCGCGGCGGAGTTGATCGAGGACGGCGGCGCTGGCGCTGCGGCTGCCGGCGAGTTGCTTGAGCGCGGCGGAGGCGAGGGGCTCGATGAGGATGGGTTCCTGCTCGGCGATGAAGAAGCCGCGGTACAGCAGCGCCGCGGCGGGGAACGAGCCGAAGACCGCGGGCGAGTCGATGGCGAATTTCGGGGTGAGGTCGGGCTGATTAAGGGTGGGCGTGTCGTTGACGAACCAGGTGACGGCGTCGATGCCCTGCACGCCCAGGGCGAGCGCGCCCATGAGCGTCATTTCCGATTGGTGGGCGTTGGGGTGGGGCCAGCCGATCTCGGAGACCATCGCGGGGTGGCCGACGGCCTGATTGACGAGCAGGGGCGTGCCGCGGGGGTCGTCGAGGGCGGAGCGGTTTTCAAACTTGTCGCCGACGCGGACGGCCCACGCGGAGGCGGAGCCGGAATGCTTGCCTTCGAAGTAGCCGTGGTGGTCGGTGACGTCGCCGGCGGTGTAGGTCCATCGTTCGAGGGCGTCCAGGAGGGTGGGGTCGGCGGTGTGCCAGTTGGAGCAGATGATCAGGCCGGTGTATTTGAGGTCGCGGAGGGTGTTGACGCCGCGTTCGTAAAACGCGCGCTGGGTTTGGGCGAGGAAGGCGGCCTGGGCCTGGGCCTGTTTTTTGTCGGTGTCGGAAGCGTTTTTGAGGCCGTCGCGGGTGAGGCTCCAGATGTCGCGCAGCGGGCCACCGATGTAGTGCTCGGAGTTTTCGTACTGCGTTTGGAGTTCGTTCCAGAGCGGGGCGGGGAGGTTGTCTTTTTTGAAGGTCCAGAAGAAGAGGGAATCTTCGTTGACCAGTTCGATGAGGGCGACGGCGGGGTCGTCGGCGAGGGACAGGCCGGTGTAGGGGTTGGCGGGCGTGACGATGTCGCGGAGGGACTGGAGGTACCAGTCTTGCACGGCTTCGCTGAAGAAGACGGCGGCGAAGGGGTTTTTGAGTTTGCTGTTTTCGTAGCCGGGCAGGCCGGCGTGGGGCGCGTCGATCCAGACGGGGAAGTACCAGGAGATTTTGACGTAGATGCCTTGTTTTTTGCAGGCGGCGACGATGCGGTGGACGTTGTCGAGTTGTCGGGGGTCGATGCGCCATTGGCCGGCTTGCTGGGTCCACAGCGGGCCGTGGATGCGGACCATGTTGACGCCGAACTTGGCGAGCTTGCGGGCCCAGTGTCGGAGGACAGCGTCGGGCGCGTCGCCGAGTTGAGGCTTGACGTTGACGCCCCAGAATCGGACGGGCCTGCCGCCGGGCAGGACGAAGGATTGTCCGGTGCGGTCGGTGGTGATGCGTCCGTTGACGCCGGCGTAGGCCTCGTTGAGCCAGCGGAAGTCGAAGCCGACGTCGCGGGGGTCGTCGGGCAGGGGGTTGGCGGGCGGGTCCCAGGCGAATCGGCCGGGGTCGTGGGCGGTGTCGCGTGTGCCGGGTCGGAGCGTGCCGGCGGGGACGAAGCCGGCGTGCGGTCCGTCGTCGCGCACGAGCAGGAAGGCGTCGAAGCCCAGGCCTTCGTCCTTGCCGGGCTGGAGGTCGTTCATGCGCCAGGCGAAGACGGTTTGGCCGGCGTCGAGTTGGACGGTGCCGCAGGCGACCCAGTTGACGCCCAGGTGCTGGCGGATGGGCGCCGAGTCGATGAGCGAGACCTCGCGGGGGACGGACTGCCAGTCGGCGTCGCCGAAGCGGAACGCGAACGGGCCGTGCTTCCAGAACTTGCGGGCCCAGAGGGTGTAGGTGCCGGGCTCCTGGATGTCGAGTTGGTAGGCGGCGGCGAAGGTTTTTTCGCCGGCCTTGACGACTCCGCTGAGCCAGTTGCCGCCAGAGAGCACGGAGAAGTCGCCGCCGGTGCCGGGCGCGAAGGGCGAGGCGTCGGGGACGTTGGTGGCGACGGGGTTTTCGGCCTCCCACCAGAGGTAGCCGTCTTGGGCCGAGGCGGGGGAGAAAAGCCACGGATGGACACTGATGGACACGGATAGCAAGAGGAGCAAGCGTGAGATTTTGCTCCGTGTTTTCTGCGGGTATCCGTGTTCATCCGTGTTCATCGGTGGTTCCTTCTTGCGGTGTCAGTCGTCGAGTTTGGCGGCCTTGCGTTCTTCGGCGGTCATCTTGGGTTTGCCGCGGATGAACAGTTTGATGGGCACTTCGCTGAAGGGCAGCTCGTCGCGGATGCGGTTCATGAGATACCGCTGGTAGTTGTGGTCGAAGAGGTCTTCGTCGTTGACGAACATGCACAGCGTGGGCGGGTGGACGGCCGGCTGCGTGGCGTAGTAGAGGCGGGGCTGCTTGCCGTGCTTGTTCGTGCCCGGGCCGCGTTCGGCGTAAACGGCTTCGAAGAAGCGGTTGAGCTCGCCGGTGCCCATGCGGTGGCCGGCCTGCTGGTGGAGGTTGTAGGCCAGCGCGACGGCTTCCTTGAGGCCTTCGCCGTTTTTGGCGCTGATGAACACGACCGGGGCGTAGGTCAGGCCCTTGAGCGCATCTTCGAGATAGGTGATGTAGGCGTCCTGCTCCATCTGGTCCTTGGCGAGGTCCCACTTGTTGACGACGATGACCACGGGCTTGAAGTGCTTCTGGATTTCCTGTGTGAGCAGTTGATCGGTCTGGGAGATGGGCACGGTGGCGTCGAGCAGGAGCAGGCAGACGTCGGCCCGGCGGACGCTGCGGAACGAGCGGTGCTGGGAGTAGAACTCGATGTCGCCGTCGAGGCTTTTGGTGCGGCGGATGCCGGCGGTGTCGATGGCCAGGAAGCTGGTCATGGCCGGCGAGCCGTCGGGGTTCTTTTTGCCGGCGGGGTCGGGCCAGGCGATGCGTACGTCGATGGAGTCGCGGGTGGTGCCTTCTTTTTCCGAGACGATGACGCGCTGCTGTCCGGCCAGGGCGTTGAGCAGGGTGGACTTGCCGGCGTTGCGTTTGCCCACCAGCGCGATCTTGAGTTCGCCGTCGACGGCGAAGTCGTCGGGGTCGTCTTCGCGTTGCGGGGCCTGGGCGACGGCGGCGCGCAGGCGCTCGAAGAGGTCGTGGAGGTTGTGGCGGGTGACGGCGGAGAACATGACCGGCTCGCCGAAGCCCAGCTGCATGGTTTCCCAGGCGCCGGCTTCGAAGGTGCTGCCGTCGACCTTGTTGGCGACGAAGACCACGGGCTTGCCCCCGGAAGCTCCGGATACGCCGGTGGTTCGCAGCAAGTGCGCGACTTTCTGGTCCAGCGGCGTGACGCCTTGCTGCGCATCGACCATGAAGATCACGATGTCGGCCTCGGCGAGTCCTTCGGCGACCTGCTGTTCGATGTCGACCGAGAGGTCCTGGCGATCGACGATGCCCACGCCGCCGGTGTCGATGAGGATGGCGGGGATGCCCCCGGAAGCGTGGTCGGCTCCGGCGTATTCGCGGGTCTCGGGTGGTGGAAGCGTGATGTCGGTGGCCACGCGGTCGCGGGTGACGCCGGCGGTGGGATCGACGATGGAGACCTTTCGGCCGGCCAGGACGTTAAGGAGCGAAGACTTGCCGACGTTGGGTCGGCCGACGATGACGAGGCGGGGTTTCATGGCTGGGGGGAGCAAATGCGGAAAAGCAAGAAAAGCAGGCAAATACAGAAAATTCGAGCAATGGGAGGAGAGCTTACTTTGGTTTGGAGTTTGACTGATTTTCCCGATTTTCTAAATTTGCTGCATTTTCCCGATTTTCCTTCTCGTCCCAAAGCGTGACGGCTTCGGGCTCACGGAGGTAGGCGGGGGCGAGGGTGAGCGGGTCGTCGCCGCCGGTTTCGGCGAGCCGCGTGGCGGCGACCTCGAGCAGGGCGGCGAGGTCGGGTGCGGGGGCAATCAGCGCGGAAGGCGGGCGGTCGAAGGTTTCGGCGACCAGGGGCAGGGCGTGCCGGGTGGCGAGGGCGCGGAGTTCGTCGAGGGTGCGGAAGGCGGGGGGCAGTTGGAGGTGGTCGGGGCCGACGGACCAGGCGGTGTTGCGTTTGGCGTTGAGGGCGATGAGGGCGCAGGGGTGCTGGTGGTGGAGCAGTTCGAGGTTAGGCACGCCGACGAGGCGGAAGTCGGGGCGGTTGGACGTGAGTGCGAGCATTTTCGCGGTGGCGACGGCGACGCGTAGGCCGGTGAACGACCCGGGGCCGAGGGTGAGGAAGACGGCGGAAAGGTCGGCGGGTTTCACGGCGTGCTTCGCGCAGAGTTCGGCGACGGCGAGCATGAGATCGACGTTGTGCCGTTGGCGTGGGCGTATCGGGAGGGTGTCGAGCAGTTCGGTGGAACCCGCATCGGCGAGGGCGACTTGACCGTTGGCGGTGGAGTGGTCGAGGAGGAGGATCATCGGGATAATGAGGAAAATCAAGAAAATTCGGAAGATCGAGAAATGAAGAAAATCAAACACGCGGTGCAATTGCCATTGCCTGATGCGCGGTTTTCTCGATTTTCTGCATTTTCCAGATGTTCTTGATTTCACGCCGTGAGGCGAATCAGGGTTTCGAGCGTGCGTTGGGCGGCGCCCGAGTCGATGGCATCGCCGGCCTGGGCGAGGCCTTCTTGCAGGTCGGCGGCGCGTCCGCCGACGACCAGGGCGGCGGCGGCGTTGAGTTGGACGATGTCACGGGGCGGGCCGTCTTCATCGCCGGCGAGGATGGCGCAGATGAGGTCGGCGGATTGTTGGGGCGATTCGACGCGGAGGGTGGAGGGGTGGGCGTAGGACAGGCCCAGGGTGGTGGGGTCCAGGGCGTCGAGCTTGACGGCGGTGGCGTCGACGTGAGCAATTTTGGTGGGACCGCAGGTGGACAGTTCGTCGAAGCCGTCGGTGTGCTGGCCGTCTTGCGAGGGGATCTGGCCGTTGACGACCATGGCGCGTTCGACGCCCAGCGCGGCGAGGACGTTGGCGATTGGTTCGCAGAGGGCGGCGGCCCAGACGCCCATGAGGATGCGGCGGACGCCGGCGGGGTTGGTCAGCGGGCCGACGAGGTTGAAGATGGTGCGGAATCCCAGCTCGGCGCGGATCGGGCCGGCGTGCTTCATGGCCGGGTGGTGGTGCGGGGCGAAGCAGAAGCAGATGCCGGCCTCGTCGAGGCATTTCGTGAGTGTGGCGGGGTCGGCGGTGAGGGTGACGCCGAGCGCTTCGAGGGCCTGGCTGCTGCCGGACTTGCTGGTGACGGCGCGGTTGCCGTGCTTGGCGACGACGAGGTTTTCGGGTCGGCCGGCGGCGGCGGTGACGAGCGCGGTGGCGGTGGAGATGTTGAACGTGCCGGTGTGGTCGCCGCCGGTGCCGACGACGTCCATGGCGGTCAGGCCTTCGGGCACGGCGACCTTGGTGGCTTTGTTGCGCATGACGGTGGCGGCACCGACGAGTTCGTCGACGGTGGCGCCGCGCTGCTGAATGAGGGCGAGCAGGGCGGCGGTCTGCGGCGGGGAGGCGCTGCCGGTCATGATCTGCTCGAAGGCGTCGATGGCCTGGTCGCGGGTGAGCGGTTGGCCGTCGAGGAGTTGGAGCAGCAGCGGTTTCATGGGGGGATGATAAGAGAAGCCCATGCCGTGACGGCATGGGCTTCGCGGGGGTTGGGTTGATCAAGACGCCTACGGCCCGGTGGCGACGTCGGTGTCGCTGCGGTTGAGGTATTCGTGCATGGAGGCGTCGTAAACCGCGAGGTTCTCGTAGCCGAGCTGACGCAGGGCGAGGTACGGCAGCGAGACCCGGGTGCTGGTCTGGCAGTAGAGCACGATGGTTTTGTCGGGCGTCATGCCGGCGGCTTCGTGGGCGGCGGCGATGGCTTCGGCGGCGAGGGTGACTTTGTCGGCGTCCATCAGGTCGGCGCCGTCGATGCGGATGGCCCCGGGGATGTGCCCGCCGCGCTGGTTGTCGCGGGGGTTGTCGCCGGTGAACTCGGGCAGGCTGCGCGTGTCGTAGAACACGACCTGCTGGTTGCCAAGGTTGGCCTGGACGTCGTCGAGGTTCCAGAGGGCCTGGTCGCGTGGCTGGGCCTGGTAGTCGGTGGCGGGCAGGGTGGTGGGCGTGGCGGTGACGTCGAAGCCGGCGGACTGCCAGCGTTCCAGGCCGTGGCCATCGAGGAAGTGGATATCGCCTTCGTGGCCGAGCATGTCGAGAATCATCGCGGGCACGCTGCCGTCTTCCTCGCCGGCGAAGCTGCCGTAGACGACGACGGTGTCGGTGTGGTCGATGCCCGCCCCGCCGAGGATCGCGGCGTAGCGTGCGACGTCCAGGTCGCCGGCTTCGTCGTCGTCGCCGACGCGGAAAAGGTACTGGCTGTAGCCGGCCCCGGGCCTGGCCTTGGGCGTGCGGAGGTCGTCGGGCTGGAGGTTGCCCGAGCGGGCGTCGAGGATGATCAGGTCGTGGCCGACCGTGTGCTTCTGCATCAGCTCGTCGAGATCGGCGGGGCTGAGGAAGATGTTGGCGGCGACCTGAGCGGTCGGTTCGGCTTGCGGAGCGTCCGCCCAAGCGGTCGGTGCGGCGGCTCACAGGGACATCGTCACGGACAGCACGGCACGGGTGAGGTGCGTCTTGAACATGGGTTATTCGCTTTCGCGAAAAGGAAAAAGGGTGACCAACGGGACTCGAACCCGCGACCCTCGGGATCACAACCCGATGCTCTAACCAACTGAGCTATGGTCACCGTCTGGTTTTTCGCACGTTCTGCCGGCTTGCCCACGTGGGAGGGTAGGCCCGGATGCCCGGCGGACGTCGAACCGAAAAAGCTAGTCCACGCCGGGCGGGGTGTCAATGGAATGGCCGAGGTTTCGGTGAGGTTTTCCGGTCGGGGGGGATTGCTCGTACAGTATCGGGCTGCGCCGCGGCGGGTCCGTGGCGATGGATTTCCCCGGACGCTGCCGAGGCTTTGGCCATGAACGCACTGAAAACCTTCCCCCGGATGCTTGCCGTGACGCTGATCGGTGCCGCGTGGATGTTTCCGGGCTGCACCTCCGACAAGGGCATCCTGCCGGTCGCCGCGTTCTCCGACGACGGCGCGTACCTGCCGCTGCAGCTGGCCGAGGGCCTGGTGGTGGACGAGAGCTCGCCGCTGCCGGATCTGCCCAAGCCGCTGCGCTTCGTGGTCGTGCCTTCGCGCAGCACCGCCAGCACCGATGGCCGGGCCCGCACGGTCAGCCACGTGTATCAGGGCCGGGCCGACGTCGACGACCTCGCCGAGTTCTATCGCGACCAGCTCGTCAACCACGGCTGGAAGTTCCAGCCCGGCGGCGACACCGGCCCGATCTTCTCGGCCAGCAAAGGCAACGAGTGGGCCCAGGTCGCGCTGTCCCGCGCCGGCGGCGTGTCCACCGTCACCGTGCTGATCCGCCCGCGCTGAGCGTCGTCACTGTGGCACGGGCCCCGCGTTGACATGCGGGGCTTGGTGCTTCCTCAAGACTCGATCCTCACCCCTCAAGACTTCCTCATGGTCCAAGACCCCCACGCCGCCGCTCCCGAAAAGGAGATGTCCAATTTCTTCGACGACCTGCGCAACGCGTGGGATCGCTACGGCTCGTTTGCGCTGTGGGTCGTCGTCATCACGTCGTTCTCGTACCTGGCGTACAGCCTGGTCACCTACAACCGCGTGACCAAGCAGGAAAACGCCTGGTCGGACCTGGCCAACTCGACGGCGCCCGCGTCGTTCGAGCAGGTCGCGCAGGACCATTCCAACCGGGCCGTGTCGCTGCTGGCGCTGCTGCAGGCGGCCGACATGTATCTCGGCGAAACCGCCGCACTGGACGAAGGCGACGCCCTGACCGGCAAGCTCGATCAGGCCGAGGCGCTGTATCAGCAGGTCGTGAATGAAGCGACGCACGACGAGTATCGGATCAACGCGTTGGAAGGCCTGGCCGTGGTGGCCGAAGGTCGGCGCGACCTCGACGAAGCGGCGAAGCGCAACGAAGCGGTGATCGCGCTGGCCGGGACGATGCCCGGCTTCGAGACGTGGACCGCTCGCGCGAACGCCCGCAAACAGCTGCTCCCGCTGCTCGCCGAGCCCGAGGCTTTCGTGGAAGACACGTCCGCGCCCGCGGCCGAGGCCGAAGCCGCCGACGCCGAAGTGCCACCCGCCGAAGCCGACCCGCTCGAACTCGAGCCGATCACGCTCCCGACCGAGTGAGGGGGGGAAGTAACGGAAATCGGGAAAATCAAGAAAATTCAGAAAATCAGGAAAAGCAGAGTCCAGAACGACGTCAATGAAACTCTCCTGATTTGCTGTGTTCCTTGCTGTTCTTGATTTTCCGGATTTTCCCGCTTTCCACACCGTGTCCCGCTACCACCCCACCACGCTCGACGAACTCGAAGCCCAGGACCCCGAGCGTCGCGTCTGGACCATCACCACCGATTCGGCCATCCGCCTGGACAAGTACCTCACCAACCGCATCGGCGGGATGTCCCGCGCGCAGATCCAGAAGCTCATCGCGCTCGGCGGGGTCACCATCAACGACCGCGACGGCACGAACACCAAGCCCAGCTACAACCTCAAGGAGGGCGACCGCGTCGAAGTCGTCGTCCCGCCCAAGCCCGCCATCGACCTGTCGCCCGAGCCGATCCCGCTGGACGTGCTCTACGAGGATGAGGAACTCATCGTCGTCAACAAACAGGCCAACCTGATCGTGCATCCCGCACGGTCGCGGCTGTCGGGCACGATGGTCAACGCGCTGGCGTGGCACCTGCAACACGGACAAAATCTCGACCCCGGGACGGGTTGCTTAAGCGACCCGTCCGGGCCGCGTGAATCCAAACGGATACGCAAAAAACTCTCCAGCGTCGGTGCCACCGACGCCCGCCCCGGCGTGGTCCATCGCCTGGACATGCACACCACCGGCTGCATCATCTTCGCCAAGCAGGATGCGACGCACTGGCTGCTCGCCAAACAGTTCGAACACCGCACCAACCTCAAGTGCTACCTCGCGCTGTGCCACGGCTGCCCGGATGGCGTGAACGTCCCGCTGTCGGGCGCGATCGACGAACCGCTGGGCAAGCACCCCACCATCCGCGAAGGACAGGCCGTGCGACGCGATGCGCAGGGCAAGCCGGCTCTCACGCTGTACCGCGTCCGGCGCCGCTACCGAGGGTACAGCCTGATTGAGCTCGAACTCAAGACCGGCCGAACCCACCAGATCCGTGTCCACCTTGGTTTTCTTGGTTTTCCGATCGTCGGCGACCTGCTCTACGGCGGCGTGCCCGTCGGCCCCCCGGAACTCGAGAATCCACCGGTCAACGTGCCCGGCTCCCGGCCGAACCTCACGTTCGCGATGCCCAAGGAAGAAGGCCGAAAACTCGAAGCCGCCGCCGAGCAGCGCGCTGCGCTCGGCGAATCGCCGTATCTCTGCCACCCCGCGCTGCACGCGGGCCTGCTGCAGATCCAGCACCCGGTCACCAAAGAACGCATGACCTTCACCGCGCCGCTGCACGAACCCATGCGCAGCCTCGTCGCCTGGCTGGAAGC
>CAZIXN010000089.1:0-10431 GCA_964543215.1 uncultured Phycisphaera sp. | reverse complement strand
GCTTTCTGGACGGACAGGCGGCAGGCGCGACGCGGGGTCCGAAGCTTTATTCGGATATGTCGCTCCGAAATCATAACGCTTCGGCGGGGCGGTGCAAGAACTTCGCCGCGTGCGGATGGCCTAGTGTCCTGCGTCCGACCACCCCGATTAGTAACCGCCATGACCACCGTCCACGCCTACGCCGCACCGTCCGCTGCCGCCGCCTTTGAAGCCTTTGAGTACGACCTGCCCGACCTTGCTCACGATCAGGTCGACATCGACGTGATCGCCTGCGGCATCTGCCACTCGGATCTGTCGATGCTCGACAACGAGTGGGGCATGACGGCGTATCCCTTCGTCGGCGGACACGAAGTCACCGGAAAGGTCGCGGCCGTCGGCGAGCACGTGCCCAACCTCAAGGTCGGCGACGCCGTCGGGCTGGGCTGGTACTCCCGCTCGTGCATGCATTGCCTGCAGTGTCTGGCCGGCTCGCACAACCGCTGCGTCAACGATCCGCAGCAGACCATCGTGCAACGCCACGGCGGGTTCGCCGACAAAGTCCGCGCCCACTGGGCCTGGGTCACCCCCCTGCCGCAAGGCATGGACCTCAAGAAAGCCGGCCCGCTGTTCTGCGGCGGCATCACCGCCTTCACCCCCTTCATCCAGCACCACATCAACGCGCTGTCCCGCGTCGGCGTCATCGGCATCGGCGGACTCGGCCACCTTGCGCTCATGTTCGCCAAGGGCTTCGGTTGCGACGTCACCGCCTTCTCCACCTCCCCCGACAAAGAACCCGAAGCCAGAAAACTCGGCGCAAACCACTTCGTCAACGTCAAGGACCAAGGCGCCCTCGACAAGCTGGCCGGCACGTTGGACCTGATCATCAACACCACCAACGTCAAGCTCGATTGGGACGCCTACGTCAACGCCCTGGGGCCCGGCGGCACGCTCCACACCGTCGGGGCCGTCACCGACACCTTCGGCGTCTCCAACGCCTTCCCGCTGATCATGGGTCAGAAGTCGCTCTCCGCCTCGCCGCTGGGCAGCCCGGCGATGACCCGGAAAATGATCGATCTCTGCGCCCGGCAAGGCCTCGCCCCGGTCACCGAAACCTACAAGATGGCCGACCTCAACGATGCTTTCGAAAAGCTCAAGAACGGCAGCCCGCGCTACCGGCTGGTCCTCGAAAACTAAGCCCGAGCCTCCAGAACGCGAGTGAAGCCCACGGATTCAACCGTGGGTTTTTCATGTCCCCGCGATTCTGAACTCGCAACCGCCATCGGACCGATAACCGGTGCATGGCCGAAGTCCTCGACCAAAATGAAGTAGATGCGCTGCTTTCGGCCGTGGAGTCCGACGAAGCGTCCAGCACGATGCACGACGAGGGCACGCAGGTGTTCTCGCGTCGGCTGGGCGGCCTGGTGACCACCGACATCGAGGTCCGCCACTACGACTTCAAGCGGCCCGAGCGGGTCTCCAAAGACCAGATGCGGGCGCTCGAACACCTCCACGAAGCCTTCTCGCGCAACTTTGGGGCGGCGCTGTCGGGCTTCCTGCGCACCATCATCGAGGTCAAGGTCGCCAACATCGAGCAGATGACCTTCAGCGAGTTCACGCACTCGCTGCCCAACCCGACGTGTTTCAACCTCGTCGCCTGCCCGCCGCTCGAAGGGCAGATGTGCCTGGAGATCAGCCCGCTGATCATCTACCCGGTGATCGATCGTCTGCTGGGCGGGTCCAACGCGGACCTGTTCATTCCGCAGCGCCCGCTGACCGCCATCGAGATGCGGCTGGTGGGCAAGATCATCGACCGCGCGATGGCCTGCATGCGCGAGGCGTGGATGAACATCATCCCGGCCCAGTTCCAGCTCAAGGAAACCGAATCCAACCCGGCCCTGGTGCAGATCGTCGCGCCCAACGAGGTCGTCGTGGTCGTCGGCTTCGAAATGAAGATGGGCAACCGGGCCGGCACGATGAGCCTGTGCATCCCCTACGCCGTGATCGAGCCCGTCGTCGACAAACTCAGCAACCAGACCTGGGCCGCGTACCGCAAGAAAGCCAAGGACCACGCGATCCACAAACGCCTCACGGGGCATCTGGACTCCGCGAAGCTGCGCGTCTCGGCCATCCTCGCCGAAACCAAACTCTCGGTCCGCGACCTGGCGAACCTGGAAGTCGGCGACATCATCCTCACCGAAAAACCCGCCACCGCCCCCCTGTCACTGGACGTCGGCGACCGCCGAAAATTCATCGGCACCCTCGGCCAGTACAAAGGCAAACGCGCCTTCAAGGTGCGCCGGCCGATCACGCCCAAGGATCGGGTGTAACCCCTCGATAGAAACCGCGTGACGCAGGCCCGGTCGCCCCAAGCCCACGGCTTGCGCGTTGTTGAACGTCCGCTCACCCACGCGGCGCCGCGGTGTCGGCCGCGTCTCGGATCTCGGAGAGGCCGCGATGACTCACGAGGTAGATCGGGTTCATCACCTTGGTGCCGATCGCGAACGCGTCGGCTCCGGCGGCGGCGTAATCGTGGATGTCTTGCGGGGCGCGGATGCCGCCGCCGGCGATGATCTCGATCGACTCGCCGAAGCGTTGCCTCAGGTCGGTGATGCACGCGAGCACGACCGGCTTCAGCGGCGCGCCCGAAAGTCCGCCACACGGCACGGGCAGCGTGTTGCACGCGTGGAACCGCGTCAGCCCCGCGTCAACCGCAGCCCGCGTCATGTCGGCATATCGCACCGGCGGAAGCTTGACGATCACCGGCACGCATTGCGTTTGTTCAACCTCGGCGGCGGAAGCGAACAGCGTTGCCGGCCAACTGACTTCGCCCACGTTGGGGCAACTCATATTCAGCTCGATACCCAGCGGCTGGAGTTTCGCGGTGCGTTGCAGCAGGTCGAGCCATTGGCTTTCGTCGAAGCCGTGGATGCTGATGAGCTTGTCGGCGGGGTTGAGTTTCCCGGCGGCGTGTTTGCGCTCGACCCAGCCCAGGCCGGGGTTGCGGAGCCCGATGCGATTGACCCATGCTTTGAGGCGCGGGTAGTACCGAACGGTTTTGACGATCTGCGTGACGCGGCCGCCGCGGGGCATGGCGGTGAAGGTGCCGAGCGTGGCGGTGCAGCCTTGCGGTTGGATGTAGTTGCCGAACGGGGCGCTGATGATTGTTGGGTGCCAACGGGACGTCGCGGCGGGACGAGCGTGATGATCGCTTGATGCGTCTTCCGGGGGCGGCATGGGCCGAGTATAAAGCTGCGATGCCGGAGGCCTTTTCGAGTCGCGCGGGTTGGCGGGCGTCGTGGCAGCGCGGGCTGGACCGCGTGATGCCGTCGGTGATCGGCGAGGCGCTGGCGGTCAGCGACGCGTGGCAGCCGGACGGCCGGGGCAAGTACTGCGGTCGCTGCGGGGCGTCGCTGGGCGTTGACGGCAACGCGTTGGTGGCGAGCCACGCGGGTTGCGGTCGGTGTCATCGTGAGGCGATTCCCTGGCGGGACGTCACCCGGCTGAGCGCGTACGGCGACCCGATGTCCGCGTGGATCCGGGCGATGAAGTTTCGCAACCGCTTTGTGTGGGCCAATTGGCTGGGGCAGCGCTTGGGCGAGTCTATGGCGGACCACGCCTGGGCGGGGCAGCGGGACGTGTGGGTGACGGCGGTTCCGATGCCGTGGCGCCGGCGATGGTGGCGGGGCTACAACCAGGCCGAGCGGATGGCCCGGGCGCTCGGCGAGGTGGGTGGCTGGCGATATGCGGAGCTGCTCAAGCGGACACGGCATCCGCCGCCGCAGACGCAGGTCGCGCCGTCGTACCGGGCGCGCAACGTCAGCGACAGCTTCGTGGCCGAGGATGTGGAACTGGCCGGGTCGCGGATCGTGCTGGTGGACGATGTGCTGACCAGCGGCGCGACGTTGCGGGGCTGCGTGCGGGCGCTTGGGCAATGCGGCGCGTGTGACGTGGCGATCGCGGTGGCGGCGGTGGCGGACCCCAAGCGGCACGACCCCGGGACGTGAGGCGGACGCGTTTCGTGGCGACGCGGGTTGAGAGGCCGGGCGTTTAGAATGCCCGGATGATCGACGGTGGCTGGCGGCGAGTCGTGGGGCGTGCGTGGTTGCTGGCGGTCGCATCGGGCCTGGCGGGCGTCTGCCTCGCGGGCTGTTCGGGCGGCCCGGGCCATGCAACTCGCTCGGAGAACGTGGCCCCGCCGGATTTTGCGTTGGTCGTCACGGTGACGCCGTTCCGCACGGCCGACGGCAACCCGCCGCATCTGCGTGCCGCGCAGCATGTCGTCGAGGCGGACGGCACGTTCCGCGCGGCCGTTGGGCCGGGCACCCACGCGGACCTGCTGCCGCCGGTTACGGCCCGGCTGGACCCCGTGGAGCTGGATCGGCTGTGGCGGCTGGTGCGGCCGCTGGACGTTCGGGAACCCGAAGCGTCGGCGCGACGCGGCCCGGATGTGCGGGTCGAGTTGGCCGTGACCGCGTCGCACCGCACGCGGCGCGGCGAGGTTCGGGCCGATGCGGCCGAGCCGCTGCTTCGGCGTTTGGCGGATCTGCGTGGCGATGGCGAATCCCGGCCAGCGGCGACGCTCCCGGACAGTCCCCCGGCCGAGCCTTGATCCGCGGGCGGGGTTGGGGTACAATCTCCGATCCGGCGGAGCGGATGGTCTTATCGGCCATCGGCCATCGGCCTCCGCCGTTCGAGCCTCCGAAGAACACAGACCCACCATGATCGAAGCTCTCAAAGACGACACCGTGATCCACGCGCTGGGCGGCCGGTTCAAGTTCACGTCGCTGGTCCAGCACCGCATCCGCGAGTTGATGGACGGTGCCCGTCCGCTGGTCGATCGTCGCGGGCCCAACGGCAAGACGCGCAGCGACTTCGAAGTGGCCGTCGCCGAGATCGTCGAAGGCAAGATCACCTGGGCCATCGAAGGGCAGGCTCCCGAGCCCGTGCCCGCCGCCGTCGCGGCCGCGGCCGCTGCTGCCGAAGCCGCCGCTTCGGCGTAACGCCGGCTTCCGAGTCGCCCCTCCAAGGTCGTCATGCCCGACGCTTCCCTCGCCGATCGCCGCGTGCTGGTGGGCGTGACGGGCGGGATCGCCGCGTACAAAACCGCCGCGTTGGTTTCGCGTCTGGTGCAAAACCGGGCCGACGTCCGCGTGGTCATGACCGAGGCGGCGGCGCGCTTCATCACGCCGCTTTCGTTGCAATCTCTTTCCGGCCACGCGGTGCTTACGTCGATGTGGGACCACGACGATCGCCCGGACTCTCAGCACGTCGGCCTGGCGCGCTGGTGCGAACTGTTCGTTGTCGCGCCGTGCAGCGCCGACATGCTCGCCAAGCTCGCCGCAGGACTCACGCCCGACCTCGTCGCGCTGACCGCCTGTGCGTTGCCCGGCGCTTCCACTTCCGGGGGCACGCCGCTGCTGCTGGCCCCCGCGATGAACGCCGACATGTGGGCCAACCCCATCGTGCAGCGCAACCTCACGACGCTGCGCGACGCGCTGCCAAACATGCACGAAGTCGGCCCCGACGACGGCTGGCAAGCCTGCCGCACCTCCGGCGGCGGACGCATGGCCGAGCCGGACGACATCGCCTCGGCGATTAAAGCGATTCTTGCTCCGGCCTGATCGTTCTTTCCACCTTGTGCCCGAAGCCCACGCGGTTGTCGATCCAGCGCAGCCAGTTGGGGGTGAAGACGTAGAACCTTTGCCGTTCCACCGCGGCGCGGAGTTGCGGGCTGGCGGCGATGAACGCGAACTTGGCGGTGTAGAGGTCGAACGCCTCCTGCGTGGCTTCGCCGGGATCGACGAGGCGGGCGTGGCCGCGCAGCTGCAGGCCGTGGATGTTCTCGGCGCGGTCGTCGTGGGCGTAGACGGTCAGCGCCGCACGGGGTTCGGCGTGCAGGTTGACGCTGTGCCGGCTGGTCGGCGACGACACCCAGACCACCCGGAAATCGCCGTCGTGGGCGTACTGCACGTTCGCCGCCGCGGGCGCACCGGCTTCATCCACCGTCGCGAGGGTCGCGGTCCGGCACGTCGCCAGGAACAGCGACACTTCCTGATCGAACGCGAGACGGTCGGGAAGCGTCATGCGGAGAGTCTATGAGCCACGAAGGCACGTAGGGGACAAAGGAAAACAACCGCGGATTTCGCGGATTTCGCGGATTCGGAAAGTCCGTGACGACAATCGGTGTTGTCTGACGCTGCGTTGGTTGCTGCCCTTTGCTTCGTTCTCTTCGAGCCTTCGTGGTTGGAGCTGCTTATTCAGACCGCGGCTTTGGCGGCGATGCGTTCGAGGGCGGCTTCGACGTTGTCGCGGCGGTTGAAGGCCGAGAGGCGGAAGAAGCCTTCGCCCGCCGCGCCGAAGCCGGCCCCGGGGGTGCCGACGACGTGCGCTTCGTGGAGCAGCTTGTCGAAGAATTCCCAGCTGCTCACGCCTTGCGGGGTCTTGAGCCAGAGGTACGGCGCGTTGGTGCCGCCGTAGACGGTGTAGCCCGCGCCCTGGAGTCCGGTGCGCAGCCGGCTCGCGTTGGCGAGATAGAAGTCGACCAGCTCGCGCACCTGCGTCTTGCCGGTGTCGGTGTAGACCGCTTCGGCGCCGCGCTGGACGATGTAGCTGACGCTGTTGAACTTGGTGGACTGCCGACGGTGCCAGAGCTTGTGAAGCGAGACGTCGTTGCCCGCCTGGTCCTGGCCCATGAGGTCTTTGGGGACGATGGTGAAGGCGCAGCGCGTGCCGGTGAACCCCGCGTTCTTGCTGAAGCTGCGGAACTCGATGGCGCACTTGCGAGCGCCGTCGATCTCGAAGATCGAGTGCGGCAGCGTCGCGTCGGTGATGTACGCCTCGTACGCCGCGTCGAAGAGGATCAGGCTCTTGTGTTCGAGGGCGTAATCGACCCAGGCTTTCAGCTCGGCCCTGGTCGCGGTCGCGCCGGTGGGGTTGTTGGGGAAGCAGAGGTAGATCACGTCCACCTTGGCGTCGGGGATGTGCGCGCTGAAGCCGTTGGCCTCGTTGAGCGGCAGGTAGACGATGCCGTCGTAGCCGCCGCGTGGCAGAGCGCTGCCGGTGTTGCCGGCCATGACGTTGGTGTCGACGTAGACGGGGTAGACCGGGTCGGTGACGGCGATGGTGTTGCCCGGGCCAAGGATGTCCAGGATGTTGGCGCAGTCGCACTTGCTGGCGTCGCTGATGAAGATTTCGTCGGGCGCGATGTCGCAGCCACGGCTCTGGAAGTCGTGGTGGGCGATGGCTTCGCGCAGCCAGGCGTAGCCCTGTTCCGGGCCGTAGCCGTGGAAGGTCTCGCGCCTGCTCTGGTCGTTGATGGCCTTGGCCATGGCGACGCGACAGGCCTCGGGCAGCGGTTCGGTGACATCGCCGATGCCGAGTTTGATCACGTCGGCGTCGGGGTGCTGCTGCGTGAAGGCATCCACGCGGCGGCGGATTTCCGGAAACAGGTAGCCGGCTGCAAGTTTGAGGAAGTGGCCGTTGATTCGGGGCATGGACGGTCTCAGTTCCGTGTGTCGACGAAACGGACCACGGTATCAACCACTCGGATCGAGACGTACGCACCCACGGCCAAAACACTCACAAACAGCATGAGAGAGCTTCCTTCACTTCCTGCTGCCGGGGGTGCAAACCGGCGGAATGCCTGCGGTGCCACAGATACGCATGGCACGATCCGGGCACAATTCAGGCATGTAAATGTTGAGCCGCGAAGGCACGCGCCGCTTCCAGCGCTTCGGGCAACTTGCTTGCGTCCTTGCCTCCGGCCTGGGCCATGTCTGGCCGGCCGCCACCCCGGCCGCCCACTATAGGGGCAATCCCTTGAATCCAATCCCCCGCTCGCAATCCTGCGACGATTTTATCGTCGGGCACCGACGCGAGCAGCGAAACCTTCCCCTCGGAAGCCGCCGCAAGCAGCATCGCGGCCCCGGGAAGGCGTTTTCGGATCACATCCATCGCCTTGCGGAGCGTTTTGCCGTCCGCCCCCGGAACCTCGGCCACCACCAGGTCGTCCGTGGCCGCGTCGGCGATCTCCCGGGCGGCGTCCACGACGGCCTGCTCGGCCTGGCTGCCGGCATCCTTGCGGAACTGCTTGACCTTCTCGTTGAGCCCAGCGAGTTGTCCACGCAGCGCCGACTTGATCCGCAGCGGCACCGTCGCGGCTTCGACTTCCTTCATCACATCATCGAGCATCCCCGCCAGACGATCCGGCGGGGCCGTGTGCAACTCGCGCAGCTTGTGCGAGAGCCGCTGACCCTCGGCAAGCGCGGCGTTGGCCGGCTCGCCGGTGACGGCCGTGATGCGGCGGACGCCCTTGCTCACGGCGTCTTGACTCACAATGCAGAAGGCCTGCGCCTGCCGGGTGGTCTGCAGGTGTGTGCCGCCGCAGAACTCGACGGAGCGCTTCGCCCACTGCGCATTGTCCGGGTGGTCGAGCATCGCCTGTGGGTCGTCGCCGATCGCGACGACGCGCACGGTCGGCGGATATTTCTCGCCGAACACGGCGCGCAGGCCGCTGATCTTGAGCGCCCGCTGCTGCGGCGCCAGGGCGGCGAACACGGGCAGATCGGCGGCGATGTCATCGTTGACCTGCTGCTCGACGGCTTCGAGCTGCGCTTCGGTGAGCGCCGAGTTGTGGGCGAAGTCGAAGCGGGTCTTTTCCTCATCGACGAGCGAGCCGCGTTGCGCCGCCTCGGTGTTGACGTGGTCGCGCAGCGCGCGGTTCATGACGTGGGTCATGGTGTGGTTGGCTTCGATGGCCTTGCGGCGTTCGAGGTCGACGGCCAGCGCGATGCTGACGTCGCCGTCGGAGTTCTCGAGCGTGCCGGCGGAGACCTGGCCGAGGTGGACGTGGATGTCGCCGACTTTGATGCAGTCGGTGACGCGGACGCGGACGATTTCGCCGCCCGTGGCGCCGGTGGATTGGCGGACGATCATCGAGCCGGTGTCGCCGACCTGCCCGCCCTGCTCGGCGTAGAACGGGGTCATCTGCAGGACGATCGCGACCTCGTCGCCGGGCTTGGCTTGCTTAGCGGAGGCGTAGGCGTCCCCGTCCTTGCGGAACAGGTGGAGGCGGTTGGACTGCGGCGGGCACTCGGTGGTTTCGTGGCCGGTGAAGCGGGTCGGGCCGAACCAGCCGGCGTCGAGGCCCTTCTGGACCTGCTCGATGAGCGATGCACGGGCGTCGGCGGCGCCGCCGGTGCCGCGCGACTTTTCGCGGGCTTGTTCCATGAGCGTTTCGAAACCCGGGATGTCCACGGCCATGCCGCGCTCCTGGGCCATCAGCTGCGTGAGGCTGATCGGGAAGCCGTAGGTGTCGTGGAGTTGGAAGGCCTGTACCGCGCCGATCTCTGGCCGATCGTTTGGAGCAAGCTCAGCAAAGTTCAATCGCCCTAACAGTTCAAGCTTGTCACGTTGATCCTTCGTTCGGATGTCATCGAGATTGAAACCTTCTCCAAATTGACGATTGAGGATTGCCTCGACATCAGGGTGTCCCTTCCTCGCATCCAAAAACAGTGAAGCCGAACCTAAAGCCGCCTCTTCGAAAAGCGCGATCCCGCGATCCAGCGTCCGGCTGAACGATTCTTCTTCTTCGCGGATTTCGGCGGCGACGGCGGCGGGGTTGCTCTTGAGCTCGGGGAACGCGTCGCCCATCGCGTCCACGACGGCGGGGACGAGCTTGAAGAAGAACGGCTCATTTACCCCCAGCGTCTGCCGGCCGTAGCGCACGGCGCGCCGCAGGATCGAACGCAGCACGTAGTTGCGCCCTTCGTTGCCGCAGTGTGCCCCGTCGGTGAGCGCGAAGGTCAGCGTGCGGATGTGGTCGGCGATGACCCGGTACGCGACGTTGATCGGGTCGGTGAGGTTGTCCCCCGAACCGCCCGGGGTGTAGGGGCGTGCCGCGGTGACGTGCTGAATCGCCTTGAAAATCGGGGCGAAAACGTCGGTGTCGTAGTTGCTGTCTTTGCCCTGGAGCACGCGGACGATGCGTTCGAAGCCCATGCCCGTGTCGACGTGCTTGGCGGGCAGGTTTTCGAGCTTGCCCGACAGCGCGCGGTTGAACTGGATGAATACGAGGTTCCAGATTTCGATCACGTCGGGGTTGTCGGCGTTGACGAAGGCGCCGCCGTTTTTTTCGGGCGTGCCGTCGTAGTGGATTTCGGAGCAGGGGCCGCACGGGCCGGTGTCGCCCATTTCCCAGAAATTGTCTTTCTTGTTGCCGGGGTGGATGCGTTCGGCGGGGAGGTATTTCTGCCAGAGCTTCTGCGCTTCGAGGTCGGGTTCGAGGCCTTCGCTGGGGTCGCCTTCGAAGTAGGTGGCGTGCAGGCGGTCGGGGTCCAGGCCCCAGACTTTCGTAAGCAGTTCCCACGCCCAATCGATGGCCTCGGCCTTGAAGTAGTCGCCGAAGGACCAGTTGCCGAGCATCTCGAAGAAGGTGTGGTGGTAGGTGTCCTT
>CAZIXN010000088.1:0-10433 GCA_964543215.1 uncultured Phycisphaera sp. | reverse complement strand
AGCCGCTGATCGGCGGTGTAGCCGATGGCGGTCCGCGGGTGCAGCAGCGTGGGCTGGCCGAAGGTGACCTGACCGGCGGTTCGGACGCCGTCGGTGACGATGCGCTCGCTGCCGCCGACGGCGTTGTAGAGGTCGATGGCGGGATGGACGGCGGTGTCGATCACCGTGGGGTTGACCCGATCCAGGATGCTCGGGACGTTGTGCTCGGAAAGGTTGAAGGTCGGCCAGGGACGGGGGTCGGTTTCGAACGGCGAGTAGACATCGCCCCGAGAGGCGACGAGGCCGCGGTTGTTGCCGGCCAGACCGCCGGCTTCGTCAACGGTGTAGAACGAGGCGTTGATCGCGAGTTCAAGGTCGTACCGGGTCATGAAGGCGCCGGTGCTGGCGCGGGTGTTCTCGCCGGGGTCCGAACCGTTGCTGGGGGTGACCAGGAACCCGATGCCAGGGGCGTTGAGATCAATCTCGGCGATCCAGAGATTCAGCGGCCGGGGGACCGTCGCGACGCGACGCGTCAGCGTGATGCCCTCGTATGGCGTGGTGATCTCCACCTCGGCACGGATGCCGCTGGCCGATGAACCGAGAATCAGCAGGGCACAGAGCCCGGCGAACCCCTTCTTCCGATAACTCATGCTCTGCCTCCTGAATCCCATGGATCCGATACCCCCGTTATCTGACATTTCCCATATGGAGCAGCACCAAGCCGCTCCGGGTGTTGTTTACCGTTCATACGATAACCCCCCGACTTCACGCCAACCTATTTCCGGCATGATTACCTAAGGGTCTTAGGAAGCCAACGGGCCGCTACCGTGCGTTTGGCCCATGGATTCCTTGAAGAATCGCTACTACCACCGTTCCCGAATC
Source organism: uncultured Phycisphaera sp. (assembly GCA_964543215.1). Lineage (GTDB taxonomy): Bacteria > Planctomycetota > Phycisphaerae > Phycisphaerales > Phycisphaeraceae > CAZIXN01. The sequence goes on along the minus strand of CAZIXN010000088.1, from coordinate 9,572 downwards.
AGCGAGCGGGTTTTCCGTCGTCTGCTCAAGGCCTTCGCGATGGATCTCACGGCCACCGACGACGTCGTCCAGATCCCCGTCAGCGTCCCGGCCGGCGCGAACGTCTGGCTCACCGCCCAGTGGTTCAACCCCCGCATGGAGACCGGCCCGGGATGCACGGCCGTCCTGACCTCCGTCACCAACGCGGGCGATCAGCGCCTGGCGGCTTAACCCCCGGAAGAATTTCAGATTTAGCGGCAAGCCGCTGTCGAAGCCGTGAGATGTGAAGCATTGCGTCCCGATCCGTGAAAGCGGGTCGGGGCGTTTTTTTGTGGTTGCGGTGGTTGGGGGCGTCCGGGCACGCGCAGGTCGTTGACCTGCGGCTGCGTGAGCAAGGGGCTCATTCCTCAAGACTCAAGACTCAAGACTTTTTTGTGTTGGCGTGTTCGTGCAGCGACGCGTCGACTTCGTGGTCGGCGGCGATGGGCGAGAGGGGTGGGTGGATGTTGGGGGAGCCTTCGCGGTAGGGGGTGACGCCGCCCTTTTCGGTGGGGACGACGACGTTGCCGGGTTTGGATTTCCAGTCGACGGTGAGGGGTTTTTCGAGGCCCAGGGGTGGGGCGACGTATTGGACGCCGTTGGCCAGGACGCGTCGGATGTCGGGGTGGTGGTAGATGGGGAAGGTTTCGTGGCCGGGCCGGAGGTAGAAGATTTTGCCGGCCCCGCGTTTCCAGATGCAGCCGGAGCGGAAGACTTCGCCGCCTTCGAACCAGGAGATGAAGACCAGCTCGTCGGGGGTGGGGATGTCGAAGTGCTCGCCGTACATTTCGGTTTGGGGCAGTTCGATGTAGTCGTGTGCGAGGCCGGCGGTGATGGGGTGGCCGGGCGAGACGTTCCAGAGCCGTTCTTTTTCGGCGGCCTCGCGCCACTTGAGGTGGCAGTTGGTGCCCATGAGGAGTTTGAAGGGCTTGGCGTAGTGGCCGGAGTGCAGGACGACCAGGCCCATGCCCTCGCGGACGCGTTGGGCGACTTTGGCGGCCCAGGCGTCCTGCACGTCGCCGTGGGCGCAGTGTCCCCACCAGGTGAGGACGTCGGTCTGGGCGAGGAGCTCGTCGGTGAGGCCGTGGTCGGGGGATTGGTCGAGGGTGGCGGTGGTGACCTGCACCCCCCGGAAGTGTGCGAACGCGGCATCGTTGAGGTGTTCCTCGATGGCGGATTTCATGGCGGCGTGCATGCCGTCGGGGTAGAGCTTGATGCAGGTGGCGTTGGGGTGTTTGGATTTTGGGTTGTCGTGGCGGTATTCGTGCCAGACGGTGACGCGCAGGGGGCGTTGGGGGGTCATGGTTGGCTCCGGGGGGCGTGGGTGGGAGGGTTCAATGTATCGCCGATGGGGGCGGGGTGGCGGCGGATGGTGGGTCGTGAAGCGAGGGCTCGAAGACGGGGAGAAGGCGAAAGATTCAGGGCGGATGCTCGAATTTGCCCCGTAGACAGGGGTGCGGGAATCCGCAATAAAGAGGGTCTCGCCGGTGCAAGGCCGGCGCGTTGCGGTTCGGGGATGGTTTTTCCCAGAATGCCGTTTTGTTCGTGCGGTCCTGGCCTTTGGCGGGGACCACGCTTTGGCCGCCCTCGGGTCCCGATGTCCCCCCCCCCCCCCCCCCCCCCCCCCCCCCCCCCCCGGGGGGGGGGCCTTTTTTTGGGGGGGGGGCGGGGCCGGGGGGCTTCGACCGGGGCTTCGACCGGGGGGTGCGGCCGGGGGTGTGGCCGGGGGTGTGGCCGAGAGAAATGGCGCGAAATGCGTGTAAACCCTAATGAACAAGGAGGTTTAGAGCACATCTTGTCACGCTAGACTGGGCCGTTGAAGAGGGGATGACCCGACCCGAAGAACCGCCGAGGTGGCTTTCGTGAAAATTCTGATCGTGGATGACCACCGGCTTATGGGCGAGGGGCTCGCGGCGCTGCTGGAGAAGCTGCCCGAGGGGCCGACGATCCGGCGGGCGGCGGACGGCTTTGAGGCGGTGGCTGCGGCGGCGGAATTCGACCCCGATGTGATCATCATGGACATCACGATGCCCGGGATGAACGGCATCGAGGCGACGCGTCAGATCGTTCAGGAGGCCGGCTCGCGGGCGGCGGTGGTGGTGCTGTCGATGCACGGCGACTCGGAGTTCGTGGCCGAGTCGCTGCGTTGCGGGGCGAAGGGGTTCCTGATGAAGTCGGCGGCAGCGGAAGAACTCATCACCGCGATCCGCCGGGTGTTGGCGGGGGAGACGTACATCTCGCCGTCGGTGGCGGGCGAGGTCGTCGAGCGTTTCGTGACGGGCCCGGCCGGCCCGGGCGAGAGCATCCAGGCCCAAGGCCCGCCGCGTTACACGCTGCTGTCGCCGCGCGAGCGGCAGACGCTGCAGCTGCTGGCCGACGGGATGAGCGTCAAGGAGATCGCCTTCAAGCTGAACCTCTCGGACAAGACGGTGCACGCGTTCCGCGCGAACCTGATGGAGAAACTCGGGATCACGTCGATCGCCGAGCTGACCAAGTTCGCCATCCGGCACGGCATCACGCCGCTGGATTGAATCCTCGCAAAACTCACGCAGTCGCAGGCCCGCACCCGCAGGCCGACGGCCTGCGCGGAGCACGTTGCGAAACGCGAACACGCCGCGACGTGCCGGGCACGCGCAAGCCGTCGGCTTGCGGCTTCGATGCGCTGCGTTGGTGAGATTTCGCGCTTATCCTGCGGAGCTCATGGTGTTGGCGATGACGCCCGGGGCGGGAAGATCGCTCGCACCCATGAGGTCTTCGTCGATCGCGCGGGCGGCGGCGCGGCCTTCGGCGATGGCCCAGACGATCAGGCTTGCGCCGCGGCGCAGGTCGCCGGCGGCGTAGACCTTGTCGACGCTCGTGCGGAAGTTGCCGTACTCGGCGTTGACCTGGCCCCATTGCGTCTCGACGCCGAACTTTTCGATGAGCGTCGGCGTGTCGTGGCCGGTGAACCCGATGGACAGCAGGATGAGCTGCGCGGGCAGGCGTTCGATCGTGCCGGTGTTTTTCGCTTCCCACGGGCCTTCTTTGTTTCGTTGCCAGTCGAGGACTTCGACTTCCATGAAGCCGACGTGTCCGGGGTTGTGCGGGTCTTCGACGAACGCCCGTGGCAGGAGGCCGTATTTGCGTGGGTCGCGGTGGAACTTTGCGCTGCCCTCGGCGTGGCCGTAGTCGACGTAGAACGTGCCGGTGGGTCCGGGCCAGGGGTGGTCGTCGTCGCGTTGGTCGGGCTCGCGGTTTCTTCGGGTGATGTTGGTGATGGATTTGCAGTGGTGTCGGATGGCGGTGCCGATGCAGTCGGTGCCGGTGTCGCCGCCGCCGATGACCACGACGTCTTTGTCGGTGGCGCTGAGGTAGTGGCCATCCTTCAATTCGGAATCCAGCAGCGACCTGGTGTTCTGGTAGAGGTATTCCATGGCGAGGTGGACGCCTTTGAGTTCACGGCCGGGCAGCTTGTCCAGGTCGCGGCCTTTGAGCGCGCCGCAGGCGAGCAGGACGGCGTCGAAGTCTTCGAGCAGTTGCGACGGTTCGATGACTCTGGTTTCCGGTCCGCCGGCGCTGCCGCAATCGGAAGAACCGCCGCCGACGTTGGCGCGCACGACGAAGGTGATGCCGGCTTTTTCGAGGAGGTCGACGCGTCGCTGGACGAGTTTCTTTTCGAGCTTCATGTTGGGCACGCCGTACATCAGCAGGCCGCCGATGCGGTCGTCGCGTTCGAAGACGGTGACGGTGTGTCCGGCCTTGTTGAGCTGGTCGGCGGCGGCCAGGCCGGCGGGCCCGGAGCCGACGATGGCGATTTTTTTGCCGGTGCGGCCGGCGGGGTCGGGGGTGTTGGGCGTGACCCAGCCCTGATCAAACGCCTTGTCGATGATGGCGCACTCGATGGACTTGATGGTGACGGCCGGCTCGTTGATGCCCAGGACGCAGGCGGATTCGCAGGGCGCGGGGCAGATGCGTCCGGTGAACTCGGGGAAGTTGTTGGTGAGCGACAGTCGTTCGTAGGCCTCGCGCCACTGGCCGTGGTAGACCAGGTCGTTCCACTCGGGGATGAGGTTGTCGATGGGGCAGCCGGGCTCGCTTTGGCAGAACGGCACGCCGCAGTCCATGCAGCGTGCGCCCTGATCGGCGAGGGTGGACTCGTCGTGCCGGGCGTAGATCTCGTAGAAGTCGTTGATGCGCACGAGCGGCGGCCGCGCGGGCATCGGGCGACGGTCGTATTCCATGAAGCCGGTGGGTTTACCCATGGTGGAAAGTGTCCAGTGTCCAGCGGCCGGTGGCCAGTGAAGAGAAGCAAAGCGAACGGGTCGAGTTGGCATCCACTGGCCACAAGCCACTGGACACCGGCCACCTTTCAGCCGTGTCCCAACTCGGCGCCGCCGGGGATTTGTTCGGCGGCGATGCGTTTCTGGGTTTCCAGGACGCGGCGGTAGTCGACGGGCATGACTTTTCGGAAGAGGGTGACGGCGTGTGCAAAGTCGGCCAGGAGCGAGGCGGCGACGGTCGAGCCGGTGTGTCGCAGGTGGTTTTCGAGCATGGTGCGGAGCTCATCCTGATCGTCGTCGTCGGTGAGGTGTTCGAGGTCGACCATGCCGTCGTTGAGGCGTTGCTCGAAGTCGCCGTCGCGGTCCAGGACGTAGGCGACGCCGCCGGACATGCCGGCGGCGAAGTTGCGTCCGGTGGCTCCGAGGATGGCGACGCGGCCGCCGGTCATGTATTCGCAGCCGTGGTCGCCGACGCCTTCGACGACGGCGAGGGCGCCGGAATTTCGGACGCAGAAGCGTTCGGCGGCGACCCCCCGGAAGTAGGCCTGGCCACTCGTGGCTCCATACAGCGCGACGTTGCCGACGACGACGTTGTCTTCGGGTCGGAAGGCGGGGTGGTTTTTGTCGGCGTCGGGTGGTTTGACGACCAGGGTGCCGCCGGAGAGTCCTTTGCCGGCGTAGTCGTTGGCGTCGCCGGTGACGGTGAGGGTGATGCCGCGGGCGAGCCAGGCGGCCAGGGATTGTCCGGCGGAGCCGCGGAGCTGGAGTTCGATGGTGTCGTCGGGGAGGCCTTCGAGGCCGTGACGCTTGGAGATTTCGTAGGAGAGCGTGGTGCCGACGGTGCGGTCAAGGTTGGTGATGGGCAGGTCGAGCCGGACGTGTTCTTTGTGCTGCAGCGCGGGCAGGCAGTGCTCGATGAGTTGTCGGTCGTAGTGCGACGCGAGGTCGTGGGCTTGTTCCTGAAGCTTGCGCACGCCGGTGTCGGGGCGGGGCTTGGTGGCGGGCGCGAGGATGGCGGAGAGGTCCAGGCCCTTGGCTTTCCAGTGTTTGAGGGCTTCGTCGGTGCGCAGCAGGTCGGACCGGCCGACGAGTTCGTCGATGTTGCGGCAGCCGAGTTGGGCCATGAGCGTGCGGGCTTCTTCGGCGACCATGAAGAGGAAGTTGATGACGTGTTCGGGGGTGCCGGTGAATTTTTTGCGGAGCTCGGGGTCCTGGGTGCACACGCCCACGGGGCAGGTGTTGAGGTGGCACTTGCGCATCATGATGCAGCCGACGGTGATGAGCGGCGCGGTGGAGAAGCCGAACTGTTCGGCCCCGAGCAGCGCGGCGATGACGACGTCGCGGCCGGTCTTGAACCCGCCGTCGGCTTCGAGGTAGACGCGGGAGCGGAGGTCGTTGAGGACAAGGGTCTGGTGGGTCTCGGCGATGCCCAGTTCCCACGGCAGGCCGGCGTGCTTGATGGAGGTCTGGGGCGAGGCGCCGGTGCCGCCGTCGGCGCCCGAGACGAGGATGTGGTCGGCCTTGGCTTTGGCGACGCCGGCGGCGACGGTGCCGACGCCGACTTCGGCGACGAGTTTGACCGAGACGTCGGCGGCGGGGTTGCTGCGTTTGAGGTCGTGGATGAGCTGCGCGAGGTCTTCGATGGAGTAGATGTCGTGGTGCGGCGGGGGCGAGATCAGGCCCACGCCGGGCGTGGAGTGGCGGATTTTCGCGATGTACGGATCGACCTTGAAGCCGGGGAGCTGTCCGCCTTCGCCGGGTTTTGCGCCCTGGGCGATTTTGATCTGGAGTTGGTCGGCGTTGGCGAGGTAGTGCGACGTGACGCCGAACCGTCCGGAGGCGATCTGTTTGATGGCGCTGCGTTTGGAGCGCTGCTTGCCGTGGTCGTCGTAGGGCAGGTAGCGCGCGGGGTCTTCGCCGCCTTCGCCGGAGTTGGATCGTCCGCCGATGTCGTTCATGGCGACGGCGAGGGTTTCGTGGGCTTCTTTGGAGAGCGCGCCCAGCGACATCGCGCCGGTGCGGAAGCGTTTGACGATTGTCGCGGCGGGTTCGACGTCTTCGAGGGCGATGGGTTTGACGGAGGCGAAGTCGAAGGCCATGAGCCCGCGCAGTGCGCCGCGGTGTTTGGCGTCGTCGTTGCAGAGTTTGGCGTACTGCTCGTAGGCGTTGCGGGAGTTGGTGCGTGCGGCGGCCTGGAGGGAGGCGACGACCTGGGGCGACCAGCCGTGGGTTTCGCCGCCGGGCCGCCAGCTGTATTCGCCGGGGTTGGGCAGTTGCGGGAGCCGGACCTGTTTGCGTCTGGGGAAGCCCAGCGCGTGTCGGCGGAGGACTTCCTCGGCCAGGACGCCCAAGTCGGCGCCGGCGATGCGCGAGGCGGTGCCGGTGAAGCAGCGTTGGATGACTTGCGGCGCGAGTCCGACGGCCTCGAAGATCTGGGCGCCTTTGTAGGAGGCGAGGGTGGAGATGCCCATTTTGGACATGATTTTTTCGAGGCCCAGGCCGATGGATTTGGCGTAGGTGGCGTCGAGGGTGTCGTCGGAGAGTTCGGGATCGACGAGGGATTGTTCGCGGAGCCAGCGGAGCGCGCGGTGGGCGAGGTAGGGGTTGACGGCGTCGAGGCCGTAGCCGAAGAGCGTGGCGAAGTGGTGGACTTCGCGGGGCTCGGCGGATTCGAGGACGAGCGCGACACGGGAGCGCGTGGCCTGGCGGATGAGGTGGTGGTGGACGTTGCCGACGGCCAGGAGCGCCGGGAGGGGCGCGCGGGTGGCCGAGACGCCGCGGTCGGACAGGAGGAGCGCCTGGTGGCCGGCCTTGATGGCGTCGTCGGCCTGTTCGCAGAGGCGGTCGAGGGTGGCGGTGAGGGCTTGATCCGCGGCTTCGCTGCGCTCAGCGGCGGCTTGGGTGTGGGGCAAGTCGAAGGTGAGATCCAGGGTGGCGGCGGACCAGCGGGCGGGGTGGTTTTTGCCGTTGAGGGCTTTGAGTCGGGCGAGTTGTGCGTCGGTGAGGACGGGCTGTTCGAGTCGGAGGCGTTGGGCCTGCTTTTCGGTGGTTTCGAGCAGGTTGCCTTGCGGGCCGACGCTGGTGGCCAGCGACATGATGAGGGTTTCGCGGAGCGGATCGATGGGCGGGTTGGTGACCTGCGCGAAGAGCTGCTTGAAGTAGTCGGGCAGGAGCCGGGGCTTGTCGGAGAGGACGGCCAGCGCGGCGTCGTTGCCCATGGAGCCAAGGGCTTCCTTGGATTTTTTTCCGGCGTTGACCATGGGCCGGAGGATGGTGTGGACGTGCTCGTGGGTATAGCCGAAGGCCTGGAGGAGGCGGAGGCGTTCGTCGGGGTTGGGGTCGGAACCCACGGTCGAAGCCCGTGGGCTTCGTTGGGCGGAAACTTGGGGCAGGGAGTCGAGGGTGAACTGTTGTCTTTTGACCCACTCGCCGTAGGGGCGTTGGGCGGCGATGTCGCGTTTGAGTTCGTCGTCGGCGATGATCCGGCCTTGTTCGAAATCGACGAGGAACATCCGGCCGGGCTGGAGTCGGCCTTTGCTGACGATCTTTTTCGGATCGACGTCGACGACGCCGACTTCCGAGGCCATGATCACGCGGTCATCGTCGGTGAGGTAGTAGCGTGAGGGGCGCAGGCCGTTGCGGTCGAGGGTGGCGCCGATGTACCGGCCGTCGGTGAAGCCGACGGACGCCGGGCCGTCCCAGGGCTCGAGCAGGTTGGCGTGATAGGCGTAGAAATCCTTTTTGCCTTGCGGCATGTGCTGATGGTTTTCCCAGGCTTCGGGGATCATCATCATCGCGGCTTCGGGGACGGATCGCCCGGCCATGAGCAGGAGTTCGAAGACGTTGTCGAACGTGCCCGAGTCGGAGTTCTGGTCGTTGATGATGGGGAACAGCGGTTCGAGTTTTCCGGTGTCCTGCCCAAGGAGTTGCGCGAGCGCTTCGCTGCGGAGTTGGCCTTGCCGGGCCTTCATCCAGTTGACGTTGCCGCGGAGGGTGTTGATCTCGCCGTTGTGGCTCATCCACCGGCAGGGCTGGGCGCGTTCCCAACTGGGGAAGGTGTTGGTGGAGAAGCGGGAGTGGACCATCGCCAGGTGCGACATGTACTGCTCGTCGCGGAGGTCGGCGTAGTAGGCGGGGACCTGCGGCGCGAGGAGTTGGCCCTTGTAGATGATGACGCGGGACGACAGCGAGCAGACGTAGAACAGCGAGGATTGGGTCAGCTCGCCGTCGTTGGACTCGTTGATTTCGACTTCGTCGGCGGCGGTGATTTCCATCGGCGCTTCGGTCGGCTCGTTGGCGAGCTTCTTGATGGCGTGACCGGTGAGCTTGCGGGTGATGAACAGGAGGCGTTCGAGGGTGTCGGAATCGACGGTGGGGTCGGCGGGGGCGAGGAAGACCTGTTCCATCCACGGCTCGGTGGTGAGCGCGGTGGGGCCGACGTCGGCGTGCTTGGCGTCCTGAGGGAGTTTCCGCCAACCCAGGACGTGCAGGTGGTTCTGGGTGGCGATCAGTTCGAGTTGTCGCTTGCAGATGTGTCGCGATTTCTTGCTGCGGGGCAGGAAGACGTTGCCCACGCCGTAGCGGCCGCGCGCGGGCAGGTCGATGTTGGCGTCGTCTTTGGCGGCTTGTCTTAGGAACTTGTGGGGGACGGCGGTGAGGATGCCGGCTCCGTCGCCGGTGTTGGCTTCGCATCCGCATCCGCCGCGGTGGTCCATGCGGGCGAGCATTTCGAGGGCGTCGGCGACGATGCTGTGGGAGCGCTGACCCTTGATGTGGGCGATGAAACCGATGCCGCAGGCGTCGTGTTCCTGGGTCGGGTCGTAGAGGTGTTGGGCGGGGGGCAGGGGCATCTTGCGAAGTCCGAAGTACGAAGTTTGAAGTGCGAAGTCAGACGTTGCCGCGTCAGGCAGTGGCGTGGAGGGCGACGCGTTTTGGGAAGGGCATGGCGGCGGCGCGGCGGTCGTCGGCGGGTTCGTGGGCGTGCTGCTGGAGGAAGGCGACGGCGTCGGCCAGGTGGGCAGGCGGGGGTGATGCATGGCCCTTGAGCGTCACGGCTTGCCGTGTGCCTGTGGCGCTGACGATCGGTTCGCGCCACGCGACGGCCAAGGGGCGGGCGATGGCGGGTCGGAGGGTGACGGCCAGAAGTCGGCCGGTGTTCAGTTCGTCGGCGACGCAGCGCTGCGGCAGGATCGCGGGCGTGCCGGTGGCGAGGATGGCGGACTTGAGCGTGTCGAGGTTGTCGAAGCCGCCGCCGGAAGCGGCCCCGGAAGTGGCCCCGGAAGTGGCCCCGGAAGT
>CAZIXN010000087.1:0-10774 GCA_964543215.1 uncultured Phycisphaera sp. | reverse complement strand
CGCAGGTACGGCGACAGCCAGCGCACGGCGAGGTAGATGATCGGCGTGTCCAGCATCGCGGCGACGAGCTTGAAGACGTAGCCCGCGGCGATGAAGCCCACGGCCAGTTGGAACCACACGGGCTGGGCGTTTGCGCTTTTGTCCAGGGGCAGGACTTGGGGCGAGTCGGGGTTGAAGACGTTGAAGGTGAGGTAGGTGATGAGGATGACGGCGACGGTGTCGATGAGTTGGCTGACCAGGGTGGAGCCGTTGTTGCGGAGCCAGAGGTGTTTGCCGCGGGTGAGTCGTTTCCAGAAGTGGAACATGTGGACGTCGACGAACTGGGCGACGAGGTAGGCGATCATGGAGGCGCCCATGGCGGCGAGGGTGGCTTGCCGGACTTCGTAGAACAGCGGGAGTCGTCCGGCGTCGTCGAGGGCGAGGCGGCCGTCGGCGGCGGTGGCTTCCCATCCCGGGAGGATGCCGCCGAGCCAGAGGATGGCCAGCACCCAGAGGTTGAGGATCAGGCCGACCCACACCAGGAAGTTGGCCCGGCGTCTTCCGTAGAACTCGCTGATCAGGTCGGTGCAGAGGAAGGTCAGCGGGTAGGGCAGGACGCCGACGGCCACCGCGAAGGTGAGCTGCCAGGCTGCTTCGCCCGAGCCCATGTCCAGCGAGCCCAGGCGGATGAAGCGGGTGACGCCCAGGATGTTGAGCATGGTCAGCGTGCCCAGGAACAGGCCGGCCATGACGAGAAAGACGCGTTCGCGCCGTTGGGCGAGGACGGCCGGTTGGATCGGAGGCAGGTTGGCGAAGGGGTTCGGGCGGGTCAGGGATCGGGCGCTGGCAGTGGTCGTCGGCTTGGGCATGACCGGACGATAGGACGCCGGTGAAGGGGTTTTTACGCGCGGGTTTGCATCGTTGAGCGGTGAGGTATATTTAAGGGATGGTGTCCGCCGAACTCCTTCAAGCCGTGAAGCAGACGAAGTACCCGCTGGAGGCGTTCCTGTTTGTGCAGCAGGGGCTGGACCAGACGGTGCGCAACCTGCACGGCGAGCCGGAGGACGAGGACATTCTGGAAGACCCCGCCGAGTCCGAGCGGCACGTGTCGGGGCGTCAGTTGTGCTCGGGGTTGCGGGATTTCGCGGTGCAGCAGTACGGACTGATGGCCCTGACCGTGATGCGGTACTGGGGCATTCATCGCTGCGAGGACTTCGGCAACATCGTCTTTGCGATGGTCGAGGCGGGCGTGATGCACAAGACCGACGGCGACACGATCGAGGATTTCCAGAACGTTTTTGAGTTCAAGGATGCGTTCGGCCCGGGCACGCTGGTGCTGAGCTGAGTCAACGAAGGCAAGAACCACTCGAAGCCCCCGTTCAATGAACGCGGGCTTCTTCGCGTTGTTTCATAGACTCGTGACATGTCGGCCACGCCCGAGTTCGAGATCGGCCCGGAGACCGAGACGGCGACGCACTGGGCGTACGACGTCACGGTGTTCGGCGACGGGCAGACGCGGCGGCTGACGGTGACGCTGAGCTTCCAGGATTACGACCATTGGAGCCGGGGGCGCGTTCCGCCGGTGCGTCTGGTGGACGCGACGCTGCGGCTGGCACTGGCACGGCTGTCGCCGACCGACCTGGGCGAGACGCTGGACTGCTCGACGGTGCGGCGACGGCTCGAAGGGTTTGACGCGGCGCTGTCGGACATGCTTTGAAACCGCAGATTTCGCAGATGACGCAGATTCCTCGTTCGGCACATCTGCGTCATCCGCGAAATCTGCGGTTTACTCCTGCTCGGCCTCGCCGATCAGCCGCGGCTCGCGGGGGGCGGATTCGATGATCGTGATTTCGCCGGCGGCGGGGAGCGTGTTGCCCGGGGAGCCGGCGTCGAGTTCTTCGAAACGCTTGGCCTGCGTGACCACGCGGGACTCGAAGCTGGTGACGAACTTGTTGTAGTGCTCGACCGTCTTGCCGACCGCCCTGCCCAGGTTGTTCAGGTGCGCGGTGGCGGTGCTGATGCGCTTGTGCAACTCTTCGCCCAGGGCCTGGATCTTCCGGGCGTTGTCGGCGAGGCGTTCTTCCTTCCAGCCCAGCGCGACGACCTTGAGCAGCGAGATCAGCGTCGTTGGCGTGGCGATCACCACGTTGCGCATCAGGGCCTGCTCGATGAGGTCGGGCTTGCGCTGCGCGGCGGCGTAGAGGAACGACTCGCCGGGGATGAACAGCACGACGAAGTCGGCCGAGTCAAAGTGGTCCTGATACCGCTTGGCGCCCAACTCGCTGACCTTGTCTTCGATGTGCTTGAGGTGTCGGCCCAGGTGCGCGTCGCGGTCGGCGTCTTCGGTGGATTCGGCGGCGTCGATGAAGGCGGTGATCGGGGTCTTGGCGTCCACCACGATCTGCCGGCCCCCCGGAAGCGAAACCACCATGTCGGGGCGCAAGGCCCCGGCATCCGCGGTCGCGGAAATCGTCGTCTGCTCGGTGAAGTCGCAGTGGTTGGCCATGCCCGCGAGCTCGGCGACGCGGCGCAACTGCAGCTCGCCCCACTGCCCGCGGACTTCCGGGCGGCGCAGGGCTTTGACAAGATTGGCGGTTTCGGCGCGGAGTTGACGCTGGTCGGTGAGCATCGCGCCGAGCTGTTCGCGCAGCCCGCCGTAGGCTTCCTGGCGGGATTTTTCGAGTTGGCCGATGGCCTGGTTCGCTTCGTGAAGCTTCTCGGCGATGGGCTTGACGAGCGCGGCGATCTCGGTCTTGCGCTGCTCGAGCTGCGCGCTGGCGTCCTTCTTTTCGCCGGCGAGTTTTTCCTCGGCGAGCTTGAGAAACTGGTCGGTGGTCTGCTTGAGCGCATCGCCGGCGAGGGCCTTGAACGCGGCGGCGGCGGACTCCTTGGATTCACGCAGCGCCAGCGCGAAGCGCTCTTCGCTCTGCTTCATGCGGTCGGCGAAGTCGGCCTGGGCGTGCTGCGCGACGGCGAGGCGTTTCTCGGCTTCGCTGCGCGCGGTCCTTTCGCGGTCGAGCGTGTCGAGGTAGGACTCGACGGCGGCTTCGCGGTCGGCGAGGTGTTGCCGCGCCTGGGCGTGTTGCGTGCGGGCGGCGCGGAGCGCGTGGACCAGGAAGGCGACGGCCACCAGAGCGGCGAGCAGCAGCGCGGCGGCGACGGCGAGCAGGAGTTCGAGCATGCGGACAGCGTATCGCTGCGTCGCGCGGGTTTGGTTGGGGTTCGGGTTTTGGGGATCAACCCACCGAGGGAGTCGGTGGGCTTCGTGGTGGCAGGGTCAGGCCTGGACGTCGATGTGATGGAAGGTTTCGATGGTGTGGTCGTCGCTCGGCGAGATGGGCGCGCCGGCGTCGTCGCCTGCGGCGTGCGTGGGGCCGGGGTGGGCGTAGAGGTGTTCGTAGCCGGGGGCCTGTCGGTCGGGGAGCTCTGCGTCGGGGTCGGTGGCGTCGCCGGGTGATTCGACCTGCTCGGCGACGCGCTCTGAAAACTCGGCGCGATCGGTGTCGCGGTCGAGGCGGCGTTTGTCGTGCTGGCGCGCGGCCTTCTCGGCGTTGTGCGCGGTCTGGGCGACGGCGGCGGCGAGGGTGGTCGAGATGGTGGATGTGGCGGTCATGGCGCGGCCTCCCTTGGGGGTATCGGGTCAAACCGTGGAAAACTTGAGGGTTCGGCGTTGGGGGCGGGTTGGCGCGGGTTTTTATCGGGGCGTGCCCACGGCTGGAAGCCGTGGGCTTCGGCGGGGAGGATGGGCGGATGGTTGAGCCGAGCGATGTTTCGGTGTGGCGGGCGGCGCTGAGGAACGACGCGCTGCTGAGCGCGGCGGCGGCGTGTGATGTGCGGGAGGTGTCGGCGGTGGCGCGGCTGCGGAAGGTGTGCGACGATGCGGCGGTGGTGCGGGCGGCGCTGGCGATGGTGGCGGCGCGAGCGAAAGCGCCGCGGAAGTTCGGGACGGATGCGGCGCGGTTGTTTGCCGATGTGGAGGGCGTGGAGCAGGCGACGTCGCGGGATGCGGCCCGGCCGAAGGCGGCGCGGTTTGCGCGGTTGGTGGATGCGGGGTATCGCGGGCCGGTGTTGGATCTGGGGTGTGGGATCGGGGCGGATGCGATGGCGTTGCGTGGTGCGGGCGTGGCGGACGTCGTGGCGGTGGACATCGATCCGGTGCGGGCGGCGATGGCGGCGAGCAACGCGAAGGTGTCGGCGGTTGTCGCCGACATGGGCAGCGATGCGATGGAGGTGCGCGGGCGTTTGATCCACCTCGACCCCGCGCGGCGGCGGCGCTTGTCGAACGAGAGCGCTTCGCGGCGGACGTTTGCGTTGGAGGATCTCGAGCCGTCGCCGGCGGTGTTGCGTCGGTTGATCGAGCGCAGCGCGGGCGCGGCGGTGAAGCTGTCGCCGGGGATGGAGGCGGCGGCGGTGCGCGAGGCGCTGGGCGAAGGCGAAGCGTGTTTCACCAGCGAGCCGGCGGGCCTGGGGCAAGGCGAAGCGCGGAAGCTGACGCAGGCGACGTGGTTCACGGGCGCGCTGCGAGAGCGGCCGGCGGTGTCGGAGGCGGCGTCGCGTCGGGCGGTGTGTGTGCAGGGCGATGGGCGTTGGCGGGAGGTGTGCGGTGAGCCGGTGGATGCGCGGGATCTGCCGGTGGCGAAGCTCGGCCGGTTTCTGGTGGTGCCGGACCCGGCGGTGGAGCGTGCGGAGCTGCTGCATCGGTTGGGGTTGGCGACGCGGTGGCCGGGGTTGGGTTTGTTGACGGGCGATAGGGTGCCCGGCGATGACGTCGCGGGGCTCTGTCGGGGTTTTGAGGTGGTGGCGGAGATGCCTTGGCGGGTGGAGAAGGTGAAGCGGTGGTTGGCGGAGCATCGGCGCGGCCACGGCGGCGTGGTGGAAGCGGTGAAGACGCGGGGCCAGGCGGTGGACCCCGATGCGGTGCTTCGGCAGTTGCGCTGGGGAAACCAAGCGAGCGCCGCATCGGAGGGGGCGGCGCTCGTGGTGTTTGTGCTTCGGCTGGGGTCGCCGGTGGTGGCGATCGTCACCCGGCCGGTGTCGTTGAACCAAGGCGGATGACCGCCGCGTGCGCTGGGCGCGGTGTCGGCCTGCGTCGGCGCGTGGGGATGCCGCGGCGGCCGTCCACGCCGTTGCAACTGGGCCGGGCGACATCCGCAGCCCCGCAGCCGTCCTGCCGGTAGGATTCGTGAGTACTGCCATTTCTTCTCGGACAGGGGCCCGCCATGACGCACGCACCGCTGACTTCCCCGCTTCCTTCCGCACCCTTTTCTCTGGCGCAGGCAACGCTCGCGCAGCCCGCGTTCGACGGGTTGGGCGTGCTGATCCTCATCACGCTGGTGCTCGCGATTTTCGTGGGCTTTGCGGTGTTCTTCGTCCGGCGTTATCGCCGGTGTCCCCCCAACCGCATCCTGGTGATCTACGGCAAGGCCGGCGGCTCACGCACCGCCAAGTGCATCCACGGCGGGGCGAGTTTCGTCATGCCGGTGTTTCAGGACTTCGCGTATCTGTCGCTGGAGCCGATGACCATCGACATCGAGCTGGCCAGCGCGCTCTCGAAGAAGAATATCCGCGTGGCCGTGCCTTCGACGTTCACGGTGGCTGTGAGCACGGCCCCGGAAATCATGCAGAACGCTGCGGAGCGCTTGCTGGGATTGCGTGAACAGGAAGTGGCGTTGCAGGCCCGCGACATCATTCTGGGGCAGATGCGTCTGGTGATCGCGACGCTGACGATCGAGGAGATCAACACCGACCGCGAGCGGTTCCTCGATCTGGTCAACAAGAACGTCAACTTCGAGTTGAACAAGATCGGCCTGTACATGATCAACGTGAACGTCCGCGACATCACGGACGAGAGCGGGTACATCGAGGCGTTGGGCAAGAAGGCGGCGGCCGAAGCGATCAACCAGGCGAAGGTGGACACGGCCTTGGCGGACCGCGAAGGCGCGATCGGCACGGCGGGCGCGGACCGCGAGCGTGAGGTGAGCGTGTCGGAGCAGGTGGCGCAGTCGATGATGGGCCAGAAGCAGGCCGAGCGGGATCAGCGGATCAAGTTGGCGAGTTTGGAGGCGTCGGGCATCGCCGGTGAAGCGGAGTCCAAGCGGGAGCAGGACATCGCCATTGCGAGCCAGCGGGCGCTTGCGGCGCAGGGCGAGAAGGAAGCGGAAGCGCAGAAGCGCATGCGGATTGCGGAGCTGGAAGCGCAGGCGGTGGACGGCGAGAACAAGAGCAAGGCCGCGATTGTGGCGAGCCAGGCGACGCTGGCGGAGCGTCAGGCGGAGGCGCGGAAGCGTGGTGATGTCGCGCTCGCCAATGCGAGCCGTGACGTGCTGATTGCGGAGAAGGAAGAGGAGTTGGCGCGGATGGAGAAGGAGGTCATCGCCAAGGAGATGATCGAGCGTCAGCAGGTCGAGATCAACGCCGAGGCCGAGGCCGAGCGGATCCGCCGGGTGGCCAGGGGCAACGCGGACGCGATTCTGGCGAAGTATCTCGCCGAGGCCGAGGGGATTCAGAAGGTGCTGGACGCGAAGGCCCAGGGTTATGCGCGGCTGATGGCCGCGTGCGGCAACCGGCCGGACCTCGCGCCGTCGCTGCTGATCGTCGAGAAGCTGCCCGAGCTGGTGGCCGAGCAGGTCAAGGCGATTCAGAACCTCAAGATCGACAAGATCACGGTGTGGGACAGCGGCAGCGGAAGCAACCAGAACGGCAGCGACACGGGTTCGACCGGCAACTTCCTGCGTGGCCTGATCGGCTCGCTGCCACCGATGCACGAGCTCGCGGCGCAGGCGGGCATCGACCTGCCCGAGGTGCTCGGCAAGGTGCAGGGCGAAGGCCCCAGCGGGACGCGGAACGAAAAGGCGAGTAAGCCCGCCAGGCCCGACGCCGTGTAAGGAGCCGCGTGGACTGGAATTTCTTCCATTCCGTGAATCGCCGTGGACACGACGGGATCCACTTGTCGGGCGACGATCCGCCGGGGACATTCTGGACGGAATGGTTTGGCGGCGTGTTCGTGCCGATCGTGTTGGCGGGTTATGCGGCCTACGGATGGATCGCTCGGTCGATCTGGTTGCCCGACTTATCGCGTCGTGGACCGTTCGGCGTCTGGTTCGACGGCTTTGAACTGCACTGTGCCGCGGGGATTCTGATCAGCACCGCCGTCATCCTGCACGCTTACGGCTTCTGGGGGCAGCGCTACAGCGTCGATCACCCCGCCGTGAAGCTGCCGCAGATTTTTGGCCTGTTGGTCGGCACCGGGTGTGTGGCCGCATGGTCGTGGCAATGGATCGTCAACGGCTGAGCGCCGGCCGACGCCCGTAGCTGAACCACCGCCAGAGCCACTCCATCGGGCCCATGCGGAAGCGCGCCAGCCACCACGGCGACCAGGCGAGTTGCAGTGCCCAAATGGCGACGACCACGAGCATCTGCTCGGTGTAGCCCAGTCGGCCGAACAGGGGATAGGGGCTGATCGTGCCGTAGAAGATCAGCGAGCAGATCAGGCTCTGCATCAGGTAGTTGGTCAGCGCCATCCGCCCCACCGCCGCGAGTGGTTTGGTCCAGCCGGCCGGCCGGCGACAGAGCAAGACGACGATGGCCAGGTACGCCAGCGCCAGGAACAGGCTGCCGACGTAGTTCCACAGCCCGCCGACAAAGAAGCCGTCCATCGTGTCGCGCTGGTCGGCGGGGAACACGAACATGCCGATCACGATCAGCGGCAGGCCCGGCAGCCCGCCCGAGGCGATGAGCGCGCGGTACGTCGTCTTTGAAGCCTGCCCGCCGAGCACGCCCCACTTCATGAGCGCCATGCCCAGCAGCATCACGCCGCCCGCCCGCCACAGGCCCCAGATCAGGAAGAAGATCGTGTGGGCTTCGAGCGCCACCGGGGCGCGGTAGAGCAGCTGCGCCACGAAGCCGCCGCGGTAGGCGTCGAGTTCTTCGGCGATCAGGGCCGGCGAGGGATTCATCATGGCGTTCATGTCCGCGAGTTCTTCGGGTGGCATGAACGACATCGCCCAGCCGAACAGGAGCATGACCGCCACGCCGATGGTGAGCGTGGCGACGCCGAGCGTGAGCAGCCAGCCGGGCCGGAGCTTCCGCAGGGGATAGAGCAGGCATCCGCAGAGCGCGTAGGTGACGAGGATGTCGCCGAACCAGAAGAAGTAGGCGTGGATGAGGCCGATGATCAGCAGGCCGAGCATCCGCCGGTAATGGAGCCCGGCCGAGGGCAGTTCGTCGGCATCGCGGCGTTGGTACATGAGCACGACGCCCGCGCCGAACAGCAGCGAGAACAGGGCCATGAACTTCTGGTCGGCCAAGACGCCGGTGAGCCACCAGACCGCGTGGTCGAGCGGGGCGAGCGGGCCGTGGAGCATCGGGTTGACGTAAGTCGCGCTGAGGTCGGCGAAGCTGCGGATGTTCATGAGCAGGATGCCCAGCAGCGCGACGCCGCGGAGGACGTCCAGGGTGAGCAGGCGTTGATCGCCGGGCGTGGGGCCGGAAGGGTGGGGGGTTGGTGGCATGGCCGGAGGATATCGGTGGGCCAAGGCGCTGGATTTCCCGCAATTGCTGGAAGAATGCGAGGCATTCCGCCCGAGGTGTGTTACGTTTGAAGTGTCATCTGTTTTTGCGGGGCGCATCGAGGTTTTGGAGGCGGCAAGGATGTCCATTCAGCATTCACGAGGCGTGGCGCCTTGCGGGCGTCGCTTGTTGGCGTTGGCCTGGCTCGCGGCGGCGGGCGTGGCCGGGGCTTTGGAGAACGACCTGTCGGGCGACGTCGTGCCGGGCAGCCCGGTGGTGAATTTCCAGGCGTATCAGGGTCTGACGCTGCGGTTGTCGTCGTACACCACGCCGGGCGCGGGGGCGTCGCCGCTGGGGTTTGTGAGTGACCTGACCTTCGACGCCCAGGGCCGGGGCTACGTCGCCGAGCTCACCGGCACCGTGCGGATGATCGCGGCCGACGGCACGCTCGCCGCCTCGCCCGTGGTGCTCAGCAGCAACCTCACCGACTTCATCCAGAACCGCGACTTGGGGATGACCTCCGTCGCGCTGCACCCCGACTACCTCCACGTCGGCACGCCCGGCTACGGCAAGCTGTACACCATCGAATCGGGCATCGATCACCAGGTCGGCATCGCGTCGGGCGACGTCTCGGGCGTCAACCGCCTCGACCCCGCCAAGGCCGACTTCGCCCCGCAGTACCTGCCCACCGGCATCGACGTGCGCTTCAAGGCCAACACCAACCACTACTCCGGCGTGTTCGAGTACACGGTCGACCCCAACGACCCCACCGCCGGATTCACCGCCAAGCGCGAGGTCCTGCTCACCTTCCAGCCGCACCACGCCCACAACCTCGGCGACCTGCTCTTCGACCCCCGCGCCCAGCCCGGCGACGACGACTACGGCCTGCTGTTCGTCTCCTCCGCCGACGGCGGCAACGGCACGAACTACCAGAACAACGCCAACGGCCTGGGGTTCATGCCCGGACCCAATCCCGCGAACAACTCGGTCTACGGCCGAATCCTCCGCATCGATCCGCTCGACCCCGCCGCGCCCGGCGTGGACCTCACCGACCGCGACGTGTTCCTGGGCACCAACCCCGCCGACCGAAGCGGCGCGAAAATCCCCAAGTTCTCCGTGCCCACCGGATCGGTCGCCAACCCGCTCTCGCGCAACCCCGCGGCGATCACCGGCGACGACCTGGTCTGGGCGTTCGGCCTGCGGAACCCGTACCGCATGTTCATCGACGCCGAAGAACCCCGCACGTCGACGACGATCTGGGCCAGTGAGACCGGACAGCAGAACGTCGAGTCCATCAAGGCCATCACCGCCGGCAGCGACAACGGCTGGGGTGTCGTCGAAGGCGGCTTCTTCTACGTCGGCAACAGCGACAATAAGAACGCCTTCCCCACGCTCGTCCAGGGAAAGACCCGCACCCAACTCGAGGCTCTCACCGTCACCGTCGCCAGCGGCGGCAGCGGCGTCACCACTCGCTCCCTCACCGCCGGCGAGATCGACCGTATCCTCCAGGTCGACTTCCCCAGGTTTCAGTACGACCATACCAACGGTGTCTCGCCCATGGGCGGGATGATCTACCGCGGCGACCGGCTCGACCCGCTCGACGGCAAGTTCCTCTTCGCGGAGTACCAGGGCAATAGCGAATCCAACCTCACCGATCCCGACGGGCGCACCATCGGCGATAACGCGCTGATCCTCGTCGCCGATCCGGCCGACCCCTTGGGCGAAATCTTCGCGCTGTCGACGAGACTCGGTGAAGTCGACATCCCGGATCGCATCCTGGGTCTCGGCCAGGCCCCCGGTGGCGAAGCGCTGGTCTACGGCTTCAACTTCACCCCAACCGGGTTCGAAGGCGTGATCTATCGCCTCAACGTCGCCGGCCGAATCATCCCCGAACCCACCGGCCTGCTCGCGCTCGCGGGAATCGGCGTGGCCCTGCGGCGCCGCCGGTGATTCTTCCCCCAGAGCCCCGCATGTCCATGCGGGGCTTCTTCACGCGCGCACCGCTCCCGCCACGGATCATCACTCAAAAAGTGTCGGTGATTTGCCGGCCCACCGCCGCCGATCTTCGAGACTCAAAGATCCCAGCCCGACGCCCACCCAACCGGCAACCCCTCGCCTCATCAATGCGGCACTCGATCTCCCGCCTCGACGGTCCTTTGGAAATGGACGTCTGCCCCGCCGCGCCGGCCCGTTCGTGCCGCGAAGCTCACATTCAGCGAACGTGGTGTATTCACGACCCCCCCGAACCCGAAAGCGAAACTCAATCCACCCCGCCACCCCGCCACCC
>CAZIXN010000086.1:0-10960 GCA_964543215.1 uncultured Phycisphaera sp. | reverse complement strand
CCTTCCCGCAACACACGGCCGCGTGGCAGACGGCGGCGTTGCCAACCTTGCCAAGGGACTCGCAGAGCTCGGGGTGTTTGGCGAGTTCGCGTTCGAACTCGTCGCGGTAGTGGCGGAGCCGCTGCTGGGGATCGTCGAGCGGGCCGCCGAAGGTGCGGTTGAGGTCGACGTAGATCAGCCGGATCGGCAACTCGACGACGCGCAGCTTCGCGGCGGCCGCCTGAACCCAGAACTGAAGCGGGATCGCGTAGCCATCGACATCCAGGGGCAGCGCGTCGAGCGCGGAAACGCGGTAGGCCTTGAACCCGCAGAAGGCGTCGGTGATCGTGGTGCCCAAACGGTCGCTGAGTCGCTGGTTGACCCAGTCGGTGACGGTGGCGTTGATCTTGCGGCGATCGGGCGGGGGCAGATCGTGGACCTGCTCGGAGCAGGGGGTGTACCGGCTGCCGGAGATGATGTCGGCGTCGTTGCGTTCGATGGCGCGCTTGAAGTCCGGCAGGCTCGCGGGCTCGTGCTGCTCGTCGCAGTCCATGGTGATGAGCCAGTCGTAGCCGTAGCTCTGCGCCCAGCGGAAGGCGTCACGGATGGCCCGGCCGTAGCCCAGGTTGCGCTTGTGCCGGATGACGTCCACCGGCTGCTTGGCGAGCAGACAGGGCGTCATATCGGTCGAGCCGTCGTCGATGACCAGCACATCACTGCCGCCGCAGTCGGCGTAGCGGGCGATTTCGGAGATGACTTTTTCGACGTAGGGCTCTTCGTTGAAGACCGGGACGGCGATGAGCGTTCGCATGTGAGCATCCTGTGCGGGAAGAGAGCCGAGCGTCAGCCGAACGTTAGAACGGCCGATGGGCAGAATCAAGGCTTGCGGGCCGACGACGGATTCAAAGCCAGCAGCTCGGCGATTTGTTCCACGGCCAGGGTTTCGGGGCGTTGGCGCGGTTCGATGCCGGGGGGCAGGACGGCCGCGGAGCCCAGGATCGAGCCGAGTTGCTTGCGTCGCGCGGCGAACAGGCGGTGCGTGAGCTCGGCGAAGGCGTCGAAGTTGTCGGTGAGCGGGACGGCGCGGCGGGTGAGGGCGATGACGGCGGAGGCGACTTTCGGGGCCGGCCAAAAGCAACCGGGTGACAACGTGCCGACCAGATGGCAGTCGTAGAGCGCCTGAAGGAGGATGCCCAGCGGGCCGTAGTCCTTCCCGCCGGGCGGCGCGGCGATGCGTTGGGCGACTTCTTTCTGCAGCATCACGACGGCGTGGGTCATCGGGCCGGCTTGGGCCGGCGGGGACAGCTTCGCGAGGTTGATCAGCAGCGGCGACGCGACGTTGTAGGGCAGGTTGGCGATGAGCTTGAAGCCCCCACCCCCGCCCCCGGACGCGCCCCCGGACGCGGACGTCGCGCCGCGGAGTGCTTCAAGGACGACGGGATTGAGTTCGTGCTTGCCCGCGAGGATGTCGTCGACGATGAGCGTGAAGCGTGACGCGGCGTCGTGGCCGAGTTGCGTGATGCGCTCGTGCAGGATCGGCGCGAGATCGCCGTCGATTTCCACGGCCACGACGCGGGCCCCGGCGTCGAGCAGGCGCTCGGTGAGTGCGCCCGTGCCGGGGCCGACTTCGAGAACGACGTCGCCGGGTCGCAGCGACGCGGCGTCGAGGATGCGGCCCATGTGATTGCCGTCGTGCAGGAAGTTCTGGCCGAAGCGGTGTTTCGGATGCAGGCCGTGCGACGCGAGCAGCGCCTTGATCTCGTTGAGCGATTGGGCCATGGCGGCTTGCCTTACTCCGCCGGGGCGTTCACGGCGTCGACCCAGGCGCGGGCCATGAGCATGTGGCCGGCCATCGTGGGATGAACGCCGTCGTCCGCGAGGTGCTCGGGGGCGATGCCGCGATCCATCGCCGCGCTGAACAGTTCTTGAAACGCGACGAAGCGCACCGGGCCTTCGGCCGACAGACTCTCGGCGATCTCACGCACGAGCGCGCGTCGCTGCGACATCTCCGGCTCAAAGGGCAGCGAAGCGCCGGGCCCGCAAGGCAGCACGAACGGCTCGCACAGCACGATCGTCCGCAGGCCGGGAAGCTTCGCGCGGGCGTCGCTGAGCAACCGCCGCAACTCGGCGGCGAACACTTTCTGGGGCACGCCGCGCGTCGGGTCGGTGAGGCCGTGCCACACGTCGTTGACGCCGATGAGCACGCTGAGCACGGTGGGTCGCAGGGCCAGGCAGTCCGCGTCCCAGCGCGACGCGAGCTCGTGGATGCGATTGCCGCCGATGCCGCGGTTGACGGTCCGCAGCGCATCGGGGCCGTGGTCGGCGAGCAGCATCGCGGCGACATCCCGGGCATAGCCGTGGCCCAGTCCGGCCGGCACGTTGGGCGCGGTCGCGGCGCGGTCGCGGCCGGCGTCGGTGATGGAGTCGCCTTGAAAGAGGATCGTGTCGCCGGGTCGGATCATGGCTGGTCTCGCGTCGATTCTCCTGCGGCACGGCCGGCGGGAGGCCGCGTACGATACCGGCTTGCCCGCCACAACCGACCAACTCGAACGCGGCGGCCACCGCATCGCCAGGCTGCCGCCGCTGCTGGTGAATCAGATCGCCGCCGGCGAGGTGATCGAACGGCCCAACTCGGTGGTCAAGGAACTGCTGGACAACGCGCTGGACGCCGGCGCATCGCGCATCCGCATCGACATCGAGGACGGCGGCACCACGCTCATCCGCATCGCCGACGATGGCCACGGCATCCCGGCCGACCAGCTCCCGCTTGCGCTCGCCGCCCATGCCACCAGCAAGCTCCGCAGCACGGACGACCTGGCGGCCATCGCCACGCTGGGCTTCCGCGGCGAGGCGCTGGCGTCGATCGCGTCGGTATCCCGCCTGCGGCTCAGCTCGCTGCCGACGGTGGGCGGCGTCCGCGCCGACGCGGCGGCGATGATCGAACAGGCCGGCGACGACGTGTCGGACATCCATCCCGCGGCGCACGCCCCGGGTACGGTGATCGAGGTGCGTGACCTGTTCTTCAATGTTCCTGCGCGGCGCAAGTTCCTCCGCGCCGCATCCACCGAGTTCGGACACATCGCCGACACCGTCGACCGCCTGGCCATGACGCACCCGCACGTGGGATTCACGCTCACGCACAAGGCCGAGTCGGGCAACATCCGCACGACGCTGGACGTCCCGCCGGACCAGACCGCCCGTGCTCGTTGCGTCGCGGTGCTCGGCCGTGAGCTCGACGAGGCCCTGCTCGAAGCATCGCACGACGATCCGCCTTCGCAGGGCGGCGCAAGACTCTGGGCATTGCTCGGCCGACCCGAGATCGCACGCGCGACGGCGAAGTTCCAGTACTTCACCGTCAACGGTCGGCCGGTCAAGGACCGCCAACTCGCCCACGCGGTGAAGGAGGCGTTCCGCGGCCTGATCCCGCCGGACCGACAACCCGTGGCCGTCGTCCAGCTACGGCTGGACCCGCGGGGGGTGGATGTGAACGTCCATCCCACCAAGGCCGAGGTGCGCTTCCGCGACCCGAGCAAGGTGCACGGCCTCGTGCTCGCCGCCTGTCGCCGGTGCCTGCTCGCCCACGACCTGACGCCCGAAGTGCGGTGGCGATCCCAGACGACGCCCGCGGCGCCTTCGCTGCTCGCGCCCGCCGAGCCCCGCGCCATTTCCCACGATTCGCCAGACCCGCAGGCGACGACGGTGGGGACCGACCCCGCCGCGTTCGTGGACTTCTTTCGTCGCATGGACCCCAGGCAGAAGGGCTTCGTGTTCGACGAAGTCAAACGCGAGATGCAGACGCCCCCGGAAGATCATCACACCCTTGGTATCGGTGTCGGCGCTTCGGACGCGGCGCACGCCCAGCCGGCCTACAAGCCCACCGCGATCCTGCAGGTCCACGACAGCTTCGTCGTCACGCAGGATGATCAGGGCGTGCTCATCATCGACCAGCACGCGCTGCACGAGCGGATGATGTTCGAGACGCTTCGGTCGCGCATCCTGGATCAAGGCAAGCCGCTCGAGTCGCAGCGGCTGCTCGTTCCCGCGACGCTGAGCGCCGATGACAAGCGGCAGTCGCTGCTCGAGCCGTTGTCGCCGTTGCTCGCTGCGCTGGGCATCGAGGCCGAGCCGATGGGTCCCCGGACGATCGCGATCCATGCCTTCCCATCGCTGCTGTTTGACCGCAAGGTCGAGCCGGCCGCGTTCGTTTCGGACCTGCTGGACAAGGCGTCGCAGGGCACATTCGACGTCGAAGCGATCTTCGCGTCATCGCCCGGTTTGGATAGCCCGCCGGCGGTATTGGATCGTGGCCTGCTCGAGGCGGCGCTGCACGAGGTGCTCGACACGATGAGCTGCAGGGCGGCGGTCAAGGCGGGCGATCGTCTCAGCGATGCCGAGCTTGCCGAGCTCCTGTCGCGGCGCGAGGTGCTCGAGCGTGCCTCGAACTGTCCTCACGGCCGGCCCACCACGCTCCGCCTGAGTCTGACCGACCTGTACCGCCAGTTCGGCCGGTCGTGATGCGTCGTTAGGATGTCTCGCATGGCAATGCGTCCCGTCGATGTCGCGCTGGAGGCCGTGCGTTTCCTTTCGATCACCCGCGGTGCCGACGAGCCGACGCCCGCGCCCACCGACGCGCAGATCGCCGAGGCCGAGGCGATGCTCGGCCGACCGCTCCCGCCGAGCTACCTGGCCTTCATCGCCGAGGCCGGCACGCTGATGCCGCCGGGTTGGGACCTGTACTGGGTCGGCCCGCCGGACATGTCCCGCCGCAATCTCGTCGTCGCCAATCAGGTCGAGCGGGATCACCCGGACTGCCCGCTGCCCGCGTTTCTCATCGCGTTCTTCGACGATGCCACCGGCGATCAGTACTGCTTCGACACGCGGCCGCGCGCCGCGGATCGCGCCGACGACACCGATCCCCAGGCCGATCCGCTGGAGTACCCGGTGGTGCTGTGGGACCGCGAACGCTCGTGCGACGAGCAGCTGGACGAAGGCTTGTTCGTGGCGGCCGACGACTTTCTGGACTGGGTGAAGCGGTACATCTCGGACCACTTCTGATCGTTGGAAGCCCGCGTCGAAGTATGAAGCGGCGGCCGACGGCCGCCCAAGGGTGCGCAACCACGCAAGGTCTCCGCGAGCCAACTTCACCGCATCCGACCTTGACATCGTCCCTTTGGCGGCCACCGGCCACCGGCCGCCGCTTCAGGTCGAGCCGTTCTCGCGACGTCGGCGTGCGGTGCGGGTGAGCCATCCGACGGAAGCTCCGCCGGCGATGATCACGACGACGATCTCCACGGCACGGTCAAGCAGCGCGGCGGCGGCGGCGACGGCGGACTCGGCGGGGGTGAGCGCCACGGAAAGGGCGGCGACGGCCCACTCGCTGAGGCCCAGGCCGTTGGGCGTCAGGCCGATGAGCCGCACGAGCAGGCTCGCGGCGCTGAGCACGAGCGCTTCGGCAACGCCGATGGGCGCGCCCAGCGCGCCGAAGGCGAGCCAGAGCCGGCCGGTGGCGACGAGTAGGTCGGTGGTGCGCAGCGCGACCCACACCGCCACGGTGACGGTGGAGCGGAGCCCTTGTGACGGGCCGGGCTGCGTGGCAGTCCGGCGAAGAAGGTTCGCCAGCGCGAAGCGCAGCCCGGGGACGAGCGCGAGCGTCGCGGCGATGCAGACGAACCACCCCAGGCCGTGCGCGGTCTGTCCATCGGGCGTGGCGAGGCGGAGGATCAGCCACGGCCCGGCGACGGTGGCGAAGACGCCCGCCGTGAGCGCGGTGACCACCAGCATCGCCCACGCCGAGTCACGCAGCGCCACGCCATGGGTCTTCTTGAGATACGCCGCCCGCCCCAGCAGCCCGGCGCGGATGGCGGGGAGATAGTTCAGCAGCGCGCTGCCGGCCACGAGCAGGATCATCGTGCGCGCACCCACCGGCCGATCCGACGGGAACACCCGCTGCACCGACGCGAACAGCAGTCCGCTGAGCACGAGATTGCCCGCGACCAGCCCGGCCATCGCCGCCAGCACGCCCGGCGACACCGACCGCAGGGCCGCCGGATCGACCTGCCGCCCGGCAAACCAGACCACCGCCGCCAGCGCCACCAGCCCCACGCCCCAGCCGGCAACGCGGAGCCACAGCGGTCGTGACGGCAGACGCATGGCGGGAGTCTAAACCCTCAGGCGATGGTCCATTTGCATCGCGGACGTGTTTTCGGCACACTGCTTGGCTCGACCCGGTTCTGCGGAACCTCTCCCAAGACCCCAGGAAGTTTGACCCATGGCGATTCGAATCAAAGCCCGTAGCGGCGAGTCGGCCGAGCAGATGCTCCGCCGCTTCAAGAAGCTCTGCGAAAAAGAAGGGCTGACCAAGGAAGTCAAGAAGCGTCAGTACTACGAGAAGCCGTCGGAGCGCAAGCAGCGTGCCGCCCGCCGGACCGGTGCGCCCAAGCGTCCCCTGACGCCGCGCCCGCCGCGTACGACCCCAAACTGAACCGAGCGATCGGTTTTCGGCGAGCCACAAGCCGGCGCGCGTCGGCTTTTTTGCTGCGCCAGAGCCGGCCGAACCGATCGGCTTTGCACGGTCGGAGCGCGGCGGTAGTCTGCGTCGGCTCCCCGGACCGCGACGACGTACGTCCCTGCGGGATCGGGTTCGGTGGCCCGGACATGTGTTTCACGTTCTGATCGTTGGTTCGACAGGAAAACCCAATCATGCTTGCTCACTCCCACGGGTCGCTCTTGGCGTTGTCGATGTTGGCCGATTCTTCGTTCGCCGTGCTGGGGCTGCCGCCGGCATTTCTGCTCGCGCCGATCGGGGGAGTGCTGGCGCTGGTGTTTGCGGGCGTGTTCTACGCGGGGTTCATGAAGACCAGCGAGGGCGACGAGGCGATGGTGCGCGTCGCGCAGGCGGTGCGCGACGGCGCGTACGCGTATCTGGGGCGGCAGGCCAAGGTGGTGTACCTGGTGATCGCGGTGCTGGTGCTGATCCTGCTGGGGCTTTCGTTCGGGCTGGGCTTGCAGGAGAAGCTGACGCCGCTGGGCGTCGCGGTGGCGGCGACGCTGTCGGGGCTGTGCGGCTTCCTGGGCATGAAGACGGCGACCAACGCGTCGGCCCGGACGGCGCACGCGGCGAGCAAGTCGCTCAACGACGGGTTGAAAGTCGCGTTCCGCGCCGGGGCGGTGATGGGGTTGTGCGTGACGGGCTTTGCGCTGCTGGACGTGTCGGTGTGGTTCATCGTGCTCACGCAGTTGTGGGGGGCCGAGCAAGTGACGGCCATCACGACGGTGACGCTGAGTTTCGCGATGGGTGCGTCGCTTCAGGCGCTGTTCGCTCGCGTGGGCGGGGGCATCTACACCAAGGCGGCGGACGTGGGCGCGGACCTGGTGGGCAAGGTCGAGGCGGGGATTCCCGAAGACGATGCGCGCAACCCGGCGACCATCGCGGACAACGTCGGCGACAACGTCGGCGACGTCGCGGGCATGGGTGCAGACCTTTATGAGTCGTATTACGGCTCGATCCTCGCGGCCATGGCGCTCGCCGCAGCGGCGTCCATTCGGTTAGGCCTGGACGTGTCGCAGAGCGTGGCGCTGGTGGTCGCGGCGCCGGCGATGGCGGGGCTGGGCATCCTGTGCTCGATCGTGTCGATCTTCGGCGTGCGCGCCAAGGAAAACGCGAGCTTCGCGCAGCTGCTCAAGAGCCTGCACGCCGGCGTGTGGATGAGCTCGGCGATGATCCTCGTGCTCTCGGCGGGCCTGCTGTACTGGCTGCTGGGCGGGATCGAGGCGGTGAGCTGGCTGGGCATCTGGGGGGCGATCGTGGTGGGCCTGATCGCCGGGCTGGTGATCGCGTGGGGGACTGAGCATTACACCAGCTACGAGCACGGCCCGACGCAGCGCATCGCCGCGCAAAGCCAGACCGGCGCGGCGACGGTCATTATTTCCGGCATCGCCGAGGGCATGCTCTCGACGTGGATCCCGCTGCTGACCATCGTGGTGGCGATCATCGCGGCCTTCACCCTGGCCGGCGGAGATGACACGTTCCTGATGGGCGTGTTCGGCGTGGGGCTCGCGGCGGTGGGCATGCTTTCGACGCTGGGCATCACCCTGGCCACCGACGCCTACGGCCCGATCGCCGACAACGCCGGCGGCAACGCCGAGATGACCCACCAGCCGCCGCACGTTCGAGAGCGCACCGACATGCTCGACAGCCTCGGCAACACCACCGCCGCCACCGGCAAGGGCTTTGCCATCGGTTCGGCGGCGCTCACGGCCCTGGCGCTGCTCGCGGCGTACGTCATCACGGTGCAGGCCGCACTGAATCGACAGGCCGACGTGATGGGCAGTGACACGATCATCGCCTTCGCCCAGCAAAACCCCGCCGCTGAAGGAGGACGCACCAACCCGGTGCACGTCGGCCAAGGGCTCTTCGTGTTCCCCTCGACCGCCGGCAACACCGCCGGCCTGATGATCAACGCCACCGACGCCGACGCCGCGTTCGACCTGCTCAGCGCCGGCCCGAGCAACGCGACGCTGGTCATCGAGCCGCACGGCAAGGGTGATCAAGGGTTGTTCGACGTCGAAGTCACCGGCACGGCCGGCGACTTCGCGGAACGCTCGGCCGAGTTCCAGATCGTCTCGGCGCGTCGCGCGACGCTGCCGCAGCTCATGACGTTCTACGACGTGACGTTGATGAACCCCAAGGTGTTGTGCGGCTTGTTCCTGGGCGTGATGCTGGTGTTCACGTTCTGCGCGATGACGATGAACGCGGTGGGCCGAGCGGCGTACCGCATGATGAACGAGTGCCGCCGGCAGTTCGAGATCATGCGCCAGGGCTTCCGCGCCGACGGCGTCAGCGAAGAGGACATCAAGGACCCGCTCAAGTGGCCGTACTCCACCGTCGTCGACGGCAAGACGTATCCCGACTACGCCAACTGCGTGGCGATCTCCACGGGCGGGGCGCTGCGCGAGATGGTCGCGCCGTCGCTGCTGGCGGTGCTCGTGCCCATCGCCGTGGGGCTGGTGCTGGGCGTGCCGGCGGTGATGGGCCTGCTGGCGGGCACGCTGGTGTGCGGCTTCGCCGTGGCGATCTTCATGGCCAACGCCGGCGGCGCGTGGGACAACGCCAAGAAATACGTCGAGTCCGGCAAGTTCGGCGGCAAAGGCAGCGACAACCACAAAGCCACCGTCGTCGGCGACACCGTCGGCGACCCGTTCAAGGACACCTCCGGCCCGTCCCTGAACATCCTCATCAAGCTCGTCAGCGTCGTCAGCGTCGTCTTCGCCGCGGTCATCGTGAAGTACAGCCCGGTGGTCAGCGCCGCGCTGGGACTGGGAT
This sequence comes from uncultured Phycisphaera sp., assembly GCA_964543215.1. Lineage (GTDB taxonomy): Bacteria > Planctomycetota > Phycisphaerae > Phycisphaerales > Phycisphaeraceae > CAZIXN01. The sequence continues at coordinate 1,659 of CAZIXN010000086.1, read as the reverse complement.
GATGCAACCCTCAGGCCGATTTGTCAGACTCGGACCCGCTTCGTCTACCATCCGCCATATGAACGACGCATCGTCCGACCGTGCCAGCTTCGTGAGCCAAGCGCCCCGCCCCCCCAAGCGCCAAGGCGAAGACGCCGGCGAAGACGCGAAAACCTTCGCCATCGAATGCGGCCGCCTCATGGCCGACCTCAAGTGCGAGGACGTCGTGATCTTCGACGTGCGCGGCCTCAGCGAGATCACCGACTTCGTCGTCATCGCCACCGGCACATCCGACCGTCAGATGCGCAGCGTCGCCGAAGACCTCGAAGACATCGCCCGGAACCACGGCTTCCGCCGCTACGGCTCCGAGCACGACGAGGCCGCGACCTGGATCGTCGCCGACTTCGTCGAAGTCGTCGCCCACCTCTTCGAGCCGGCCATGCGCGCCCACTACGACCTCGAGATGATGTGGGGCGACGCACCCAAGGTGAAGTGGCGACGCGCCTGATCCGGAGAAAGCGACCGTGAAGTACCTCAGCACCCGCGGCCAGGCCCCGCAGCTCGCATTCGAAGACGTCCTGCTCGAAGGCCTCGCACGCGACGGAGGCCTCTACGTCCCCGCCGACTGGCCCACGCTCGAACAGCGTGACTGGTCCGCCATGGTCGGTAAGCACTACGCCGACCTCGCCGTCCGCATCATGTGGCCTTTCGTGCAAGGCACCGTCGAACGCGACGCCTTCGAACGCATCGTCTGCGCCGCCTACTCGACGTTCCGCCACCAAAGCGTCGCGCCCCTCGTGCAGATCGGCCCGGCGCTCTGGGTCATGGAGCTCTTCCACGGCCCGACGCTCGCCTTCAAAGACGTCGCCATGCAGGTCCTGGGCGGACTCTTCGACCACGTCCTCGAAAAACGAAACCAGCGCCTCACCATCGTCGGCGCCACCTCCGGCGACACCGGCTCGGCCGCCATCGAAGCCGTCGCCGGCCGCGACCGCGCCGACATCTTCATCCTCCACCCCCACGGCCGAACCAGCGAAGTTCAGCGCCGCCAGATGACCACCGTCACGGCCGGCAACGTCCACAACCTCGCCGTCCACGGCACCTTCGACGACTGCCAGGCCCTCGTCAAAGCCATGTTCAACGACGGGCCCTTCCGCGACCGGCTCCACCTCTCGGGCGTCAACTCCATCAACTGGGCCCGCGTGCTTCCGCAGGCCGTCTACTACATCGCCGCCGCCGCGCAACTCGGCACCCTGTCGGGCGGACCCGCGCCCAAATTCAGCGTCCCCACCGGCAACTTCGGCGACATCTACGCCGGATACATCGCGCTCAAGCTCGGCCTGCCCATCGACCGACTCATCGTCGCCAGCAACTCCAACGACATCCTCACCCGCGTCTTCCACACCGGCGACCACACCCTCGGCCAGGTCCACGCCACCACCTCGCCCTCCATGGACATCCAGGTCAGCTCCAATTTTGAAAGATTGCTCTTCGACGTGCTCGGGCAAGATCCGCGCCGCGTCGCCGAGTTGATGGACCAGCTCAAGACCGACCGCACCTTCAAGCTCGACGCCCACGCCGTCCAGAAGCTCGGCCAACACTTCAGCGCCTACCGCGTCGACGAAGACGCCTCGCTCCAGGTCGTCCCGATCATCCAACGGATGCGCCGGCACGGGGACG
>CAZIXN010000085.1:0-11042 GCA_964543215.1 uncultured Phycisphaera sp. | reverse complement strand
CGGGCGTTCTCCGCCTCCAGCTCCTTGACCCGACGCAGCATCGACGCGTCCATCCCGCCGTACTTGCTCCGCCACTTGTAGAACGTCGCCGCGCTGATCCCGTGCTCCCGGCACAGGTCTGCGACCTTCACGCCCGACTCCTGCTGCCGAAGCACCGCCACGATCTGCGTCTCACTGAACTTGCTGGTTTTCATCAAAGGCTCCTTGAAAGGGAAAAGGTAAGGGGAGCCTCTACTTCTGAATGCGTCAGTTTTTGGGGAGGATTACACCCCGGAAGATTGATCCGCGTTGCCGGCCTGTCAGCGGGGGTGGGGTCGATAAGCAAAGGGGCCACCGGCCAACCAGCCACTCGCCACTTTCACCTGCAGGAGCGCAACCATGGCAACCCCCAAGAAATTCATCCCCAACGGCGACGGCGATTTTCTGTTGATGGCCCGCCCGTTCGCGGCGGCGCTGGGGCGTCGGTCGGCGACGTTCGAGATCGACCCGGATGAGGCTGCGGCGGTGGGCGCGGCGGTCCAGCGTTTTGAAGCGGCACTGCTCGAAGCGCGCGGCGGGACTTTGAGGGGCACTACCGGGGGCATTTCCGGGGGGCGATCGTCTTCGAAAACGTTGACGCTGCGGAAGGATGAAGCGCGGAAGGAAGCGGAGAAACTCATCCGTCGGGTGGCCGGGTTGGTGCGAGCGAACGATCGGATAAGGGCGTCGGACAAGGCGCAGATGGGCATCGAGCCCCGTAAGAAGGCGGGGCAGGCGCGGCAAGCCGCGAAGCGGGCGGCGGGGGCTTGCGGGGGTGCGTTGCGGGAAGCGCCGCTGCTGCGGTTTGAGCGGGCGATCCATCGCTCGGGCGGGGTGCCGGAGCATGAGCTGCGGTTCTTTCGTCAGGCCGGGGCGGGCAAGCCGGCGGGGGCGGCGCGGCTGGAGTTGTTCTTTGAACTCGTGCCCCCGGAAGATCGCGTCCCGGAGGTTCCGGGGGTTCGGGGTATGGGTGTCATTATCTGCGGTCGTTCGTGAAGAGCCCGGTGTTGCTTCGGCCGCCGCTGGCGGATCGGGCGATGCGGGTGGTGTATTGGGCGCGGTGGGCGGATGCGACGGGCGAGGTTGGGCCGATGAGCGCGGCGGCGGCGGGGTGGGTGGAGGGCGGGAGCCATCATTTGATGGCGTTTCCCTCGAGAGAGAAACGCATTGGCGGGGTGATGGAAGTCGCGGCGGATCGGTTGGCGGCGACGGCGGCGCGGCTGCCGCGCTTGCGGGATGTGACGTCCATCACGGACGCGGCGAAGACGCTCGATGTCGAATCGGCGTGAAGCGCACCGCGGCGCGACGGGTCGGGTGGTTTGTTGCGGCGCGCAGGAAAACGTGGTGCGTTAGACTCTCGCGATGCAAATTGATTCTGCTGAACGCTTCCCTCACGTCCTCATCACCGGCGGGGCCGGTTACGTCGGCGCGGTGCTCACGCCGCAGCTTCTCGACGCCGGCCATGAGGTGACGGTGCTCGATCTGTGCTGGTACGGCGACGATGTGCTGCCGCAGCACGAGAACCTCACGGTGATGCAGGGCGACCTGCGTGATGCGGACACCGTCAAGCGGGCGATGCAGGATGTGGATGCGGTGATCCACCTCGCCTGCGTGTCCAACGATCCATCCTTCGACCTCGATCCCGAGCTGGGCAAATCCATCAACCTCGACGCGTTCGAGCCGCTGGTCGATGCCGCCATCGCCGCGGGCGTGAAGCGGTTCATCTACGCGAGCAGCTCGAGCGTCTACGGCGTGTCCGATGCGCCGGATGTGGCGGAAGACCACCCCCTTCACCCGCTCACGGATTACTCGAAATTCAAGGCGATGTGCGAGCCGGTGCTGCTGGGCAAAGCATCGGCCACGTTCGTCCCCGTGGTGATCCGCCCCGCGACGGTGTGCGGCTACTCGCCGCGGCAGCGGCTGGATGTGATCGTGAACATCCTCACGAACCACGCGGTGAACAATCAGAAGATCCGCGTGTTCGGCGGCGATCAGCTCCGCCCCAACCTGCACATCAACGACATGGCCGACTGTTACGAGGCGGTGCTCGCGGCGGATGACGCGACGGTGGCGTCGAAGGTCTGGAACGTGGGCAGCACGAATCACCCGGTGAGCGAGATCGCCGAGATCGTCAAGGCCGTGGTCGAAGAAGAGATGCCCGAACTCGGCGACATCGCCATCGCGATCGAGCCGACGGACGACCCGCGCAGCTACCACGTCAACAGCAACCGGATCGGCGACGAGCTGGGTTTCGTGCCGGAGTTGACGATCGAAGACGCCGTCCGAGATTTATGTTTCGCCTTCCGGGGCGGCAAGCTGCCCGACAGCATGAGCGACCCGAAATATTTCAACGTGAAGGTGATGCAGGATCAGCCGGCGACGGTGTGAAACCGCAGATTGCACAGATTCCGCAGATAAGAAGAATGTCTCATGATGAATCTGCGCCCATCTGCGAAATCTGCGGTTGATTTGGCTCGGGTCGCGGCGGAGTTGCGGGCGACCGTCATCGGCATGTCGCACGCCAAGCACTGCCCGCACCTGGGCTCGGCGCTGTCCTGCCTCGACATCCTCACCGCGCTCTACGGCTCCGTCCTCCGCATCGATCCGAAGCACGCCGATGACCCCGACCGCGACCGCTTCATCCTCTCCAAGGGCCACGCCGCGCCGGCGCTCTACGCGACCCTTCATCACTTTGGCTTCTTCCCCCCGGAAGTGTTGGAAAGGTTCAACGACGACGGAGCCGAGCTCGCCGAGCAGCCCAGCCCCGGCTGCGTGCCGGGCATGGAGGCCGCGACCGGCTCACTCGGCCACGGCCTGCCCATTGGCCTGGGCCTCGCACTCGCCGCCAAAATCCAGAATCGTTCGTACAAAACCTTCGTCTGCCTCTCCGACGGCGAATGCAACGAGGGCTCGGTGTGGGAGGCCGCGATGGCCGCACCGGCGCTCGGCGGCGCGTGGGGTCGAGGCCTGGACAACCTGCTCGCCGTCGTGGACTACAACAAACTCCAGGCCACCGGCCGAAGCAACGAGATCCTCAACCTGCCCGACCTGGCCGACAAATGGCGGGCCTTCGGCTGGGACGCCGTCGAAGTCGATGGCCACGACCTCGATCAGCTCGTGAAGGTGTTCACCCACTTCCGCGACGCAACCTCTTCCGCAGGCGGCCGGCCCACCGCGGTCATCGCCCACACCGTCAAGGGCAAAGGCGTGCCCTTCATGGAGGATGACAACAACTGGCACTACCGCATCCCCAACGCAGACGAAGTTGCTCAGGCCCGAACGCTTCTCGGAGTCGATTCGTGAACGCCAAGACGCCAAGTCGCCAAGACGCCAAGAAGAAGTTGGAGAACCTCGGTTCTTATTGTTTTTCCTGCCCCCTTGGCGTCTTGGCACCTTGGCGTCTTGGCGTCGAAGGAACCACCCGATGAGAAACGCCTTCCGCGATGCCGTCTTCGAATGGGCCAAGCGTGACGAGCGTGTCGTCCTGCTCAGTGCCGACATCGGCAACCGCATGTTCGACGACTTCAAGGACCGCTTTCCCGATCGCTTCTACAACGTCGGCGTCGCCGAGCAGAACATGATCGGCCTCGCGGCGGGCCTGGCGATGACGGGCCTGCGCCCGGTGTGCTACACGATCGCCACCTTCACCACCTATCGCGTCATCGAGCAGATCCGCATCGACCTGTGTTACCACCACCAGCCGGTGATCGTGGCGGGCGTGGGCGGCGGGCTGTCGTACGCGACGCTCGGCTCGACGCACCACTCCTGCGAAGACATCGGCATGCTCCGCTCGCTGCCGGGCATCGATGTCCTCTGCCCCGGCGACCCGCCCGAAGTCACCGCCTGCGTCCACCTCGCCGCGCAGCGCGACGACGGGCCGACCTACATCCGGCTCGGGAAAAAAGGCGAGCCGCCGATCCACTCGGCCGTGCCCACCCTCAAGCCCGCGACCTGGCTCACGATGCCCGGCTTCACCATCCCCGGTTCCGACGCAACGCCCGCCGTCGAACTCCTCAGCTGCGGCAACGTCCTGCCCATCGCCATCGACACCGCCAAGTCGCTCGCATCGCAGGGCATCGGCGTCCGCCTGCGCTCCTGCATCTCCGTTAAGCCTCTCGACGAACGTGCGCTGGAACAAGCCTTCGCCACCCCTCTGGTCGTGACCCTCGAAGAACACAGCACGCACACCGGCTTCGGCAGCGCCGTCGCCGAATGGAAGGCCGACCGCGAAACCGCCGGCCAACTCCAGGATGCCGGTTCGCTCCTGCGCCTCGGCACGCCCGACGTATTCCTCCACCGCACCGGCTCGCAGGAATACGCCCGCCGGATCACCGGCCTCACGCCCGAGGCAGTCACGCACGCCATCCAAAACGCCCTCGCCAACGCCAGGACCACTGCCGCCGGGACCCGGCCCGGGTAGGCTGCACGCATGCAAGCCACCCCACCGCCCAACGCGCCCTCCAACGCGCCCCAGAAAGCCCAACTCCAACTCAACTTCCTGGGCATGCACGAGCAGGCCAAGGTCGTCACCCAGCAGCTGCACATCGGCGTCTGGTCCGTCACCGGCGGCGGCGTCGCCGGGGACATCGTCGAGTTCGGCACGATGTCCGGCATGACCGCGCAGGTCCTGGCCATGGGCATGGCCCAGATGACCGTGCCCAACCAGCCGCCCCGCAAGCTGCACCTCTTCGACAGCTTCGAAGGCCTGCCGCAAGCCACGCAGGAACCCGACACCGCCTCGCCGCACGTGAAGGAAGGGCAGTGGCGACCGGGCGGGTGCACCGGCATCTCCGCCGAACAACTCGGCCAGGCCGTCGGCAAGTTCCTCCCCCAAGAGCGCATCGCCATCCACCCCGGTTGGTATCGCGACACGGTGCCCGCACTTCCGGGGGACACCCGCTTCGCGCTGCTCCACGTCGACTGTGACATGTACAGCTCGACGATGGACGCGCTCGTGCCCTGCTTCGAGCACGGCTGGGTCAGCCCGGGCGCCCACCTGTTCTTCGACGACTGGAACTGCAACCGCGCCGATCCAAGGTTCGGCCAACGCAAGGCCTGGGCCAACCTCTCCCAACGATTCAACATCCAATTCAGCGACGGCGGCGACTACGGCGCCTTCGCTCACAAGATCATCGTCCACGGTTACGCCGACTGCCCGGAGTCATGAGTCCATGATCCTCGGCCTGGACTTCGACAACACGATCGCCCGCTACGACGACCTGTTCCACACCCTCGCCCTCGAACGCGGCTTCATCCCCGCCGGCCTGGCCAAAGACAAAACCGCCGTGCGTGATTTCCTGCGCGACCAGAACCGCGAAGACGACTGGACCGAACTCCAGGGCATCGGCTACGGCCCGCGCATCACCGACGCCGCGCCGTTCCCCGGCGTCCTCGACGCCCTCCGCACCCTCGCCGACGCCGACATCGAAACCCACATCGTCAGCCACAAAACCAAAACGCCCTACCGGGGTGAGCCGCACGACCTCCACGCCGCCGCACGCCGCTTCCTCGATCACCACGGCATCAGCCCCGCGCTCATCCCCGCCCACCGCGTCCACCTCTGCCTCACCAAAGACGCCAAGCTCGACACCATCGACGCGCTCGGCTGCACCCACTTCCTCGACGACCTGCCCGAACTGCTCGCCGAACCCGACTTCCCCGGCGACACGCAACGCCTGCTCTTCGACCCCGCCGATCAACATCCCGAAACGCCCGACATCCCGCGCATCCACGCCTGGCCACAATTGCTTCTCCACATCGATTCGGAACGCGCGCGATGAGCCTGGCCGCGGTCGATCCAAACGGCGAACTCACGCCCCATGCCCACCACTGGATCGAGCAGACGCTCGCCCGCCCGATCCGTTCCGCGACCTCGCTGGCCGGCGGCCGAAACAACCGCGCCTTCCGCATCGACCCCAACCACGGCGAAAGCGTTCTTTTCAAGGCGTATTTCCGCTCCGACGCCGACCCCCGCGATCGCCTGCACCACGAATTCACCTTCTCGGAATTCGCCTGGAAGCAAGGCATCCGCCGCATCTCCCAACCCCTCGCGCAGAATCCCGAACTACACGCCGCGCTCTACGCCTTCGTCCCCGGCCGGAGGCTCACACCCCCGCAAGTCACGCACCACCACGTCGGCCAGGCCATCGACTTCTTCCGCGAACTCCACGCCGACCCCATGCAACCCGCAGCCCTTGCCCTCCCGCTCGGCTCGGAAGCGTGCTTCACCAACATCGACCACGTCGCGCTCGTCGACCAGCGCATCCGCGCCCTCGACGCCATCGCCGACCCCGCCGCCGCCGCGTTCCTCGAACGCGAACTCAAGCCGTACTGGGCGTCGATCCATCCCCCCATCGCCAAGGCCGCCGACGCCTTCACGCCCACGCCCACCTGCCTCTCGCCGTCGGACTTCGGCTTCCACAACGCGATCCTGCGCGACGACGACGACCAACTCACCTTCCACGATTTCGAATACGCCGGCCAGGACGACCCCGCAAAACTCCTGGGCGACTTCTTCCACCAACCCCGCATCCCCGCCCCCGGAAGTAGCTACGGCGTTTTCGAAGACGCCGTCGTCGAAACGCTCCAACTCGACGATGCGCAGCGCGTGCGTTTCCGCACGCTCCTGCCGGTCTACCGCGCGAAATGGTGCGGTATCGTGCTCGCCCCCCTGCTGCCGCAAGCCGCCGAGCGAAGAAAATTCGCCGGCATCCCCACCGACCCCCCACAACTCATCGAACGCGCCTCCCACCTGCTCCACCAACCGTTCACCACCAGCCACTAGCCACTCTCCCATGGCCTACCTCGACTTCCTCTCCGTCACGCACAACGCCACGCAGCGCGACTACCTCGCGCGCGTCAACGACCCCGACTTCCCCAAAGCCAAAGCCGCCGAGCTCGCCAAGCAGTGGGGACACGACTACTGGGACGGCGACCGACGCATCAACTACGGCGGCTACACCTACCGCCCCGGCTGGTGGCAACGCGTCTCCGATGCCATGCAGCAGCACTACCAACTCAAACCCGGCCACCGAATCCTCGACGTCGGCTGCGGCAAAGGTTTTCTGCTCTACGACTGGACCCAAACGCTCCCGGGGATCGAAGTCGCCGGCCTGGACATCTCCAGCTACGCGCTCGAGCACGCCAAGCCCGAAGTCCAACCCTTCCTCACGCTCGGCTCCGCCGAAAAACTCCCCTACCCCGACGACCACTTCGACCTCGTCTACTCCATCAACACCCTCCACAACCTCCACAATTTTGAGTTGTATCCCGCGCTCCAGGAGATGCAGCGCGTCGCCAAACAACACGCCTACGTCTGCGTCGAGAGCTACCGCAACGAAACCGAAAAAGCCAACCTGCTCTATTGGCAAGTGACGTGCGAGGCGTTCAACTCACCCGACGCCTGGCAATGGTGGTTCGACCACGCCGGCTACACCGGCGACCACTCGTTCATCTACTTCGAGTGATCCCATGATGCGGACCAAGTCACATCGCAGAGAGCACAGAGACGCAGCGACGCAGAGAAAGCAAAACCCACACGCTTTTTCTGCTCTGCGCCTCTGCGCCTCTGCCTCCTCTGCGTTTCAAAGAATCTCGGCATGAACACCACCACCGCCGCCATCCTCGTCGAACAGCGCCAGCCGCTCGTCGTCGACACCATCGAACTGCCCGCCGAACTCCAGCCCGGCCAGGTGCTCGTTGACGTCAAGCACTCCGGCATCTGCGGCTCGCAACTCGGCGAAATCGCCGGCGTCAAAGGCCCCGACAAGTACCTCCCCCACCTGCTCGGCCACGAAGGCGGCGCGATCGTCCTCGACACCGGCCCGGGCGTTCGCCACGTCAAAGCAGGCGACCACGTCGTCATGCACTGGCGACCCGGAAAGGGCATCGATTCGCAACCCGCCACCTACCGCTGGAGCAAGTCGCCGCTTGCGGAAGGTCGCCTGAACAGCGGCTGCATCACCACCTTCCAACAGCACGCCGTCGTCTCCGAAAACCGACTCACGCCCATCCCGCGCGACCTGCCCCTCGACCTCGCCGCCCTCTTCGGCTGCCCCGTCACCACCGGCCTGGGCGTCGTCGAAAACGACGCGCAACTCAAGCCCGGCCAATCCATCGTCGTCTGGGGCGCAGGCGGCGTCGGACTCAACATCATCCAGGGCGCCGCGATGGTCTCCGCCACCCCCATCGTCGCCATCGACCTCCACGAAAACCGCCTCACCCTCGCCCAACAACTCGGCGCCACCCACACCATCCACGCAAAAAACAAATCCCCCCAGGAAGTCGCAACAGAAGCCCACGCCGTCCTCGGCGTGGGCCGCGCGGGCGGCGCCGACGTCGTCATCGACAACACGGGTCTTCCGGGGGTCATCCGCGCCGCCTACAACCTCACCTCCGCCGCCGGCAAAACCATCCTCGTCGGTGTCCCCAAACACGACGCCGATACCACGCTCCACACCCTCCCGCTCCACTTCGCCAAAACCCTCACCGGCTCGCACGGCGGCAGCTGCAACCCCCCGGAAGATATCCCGCGGTATCTCAAGCTGGTCGAAGCCGGCAAACTCGACCTCTCCCGCCTCATCACCCACCGCTACAAACTCGCCGACATCAACCGCGCCCTCGACGAACTCCGCAACGGCACCGTCGCCGGCCGATGCATGATCGATCTCTGAATCCTGATCGCCAAGACGCCAAGACGCCAAGCAGGCAATCAGCATCTGCTTCTTCCTTGGCGACTTGGCCTCTTGGCGTCTTGGCGATAAACAGACCCCATGAAAACTCTCATCCTCGGCTCAAACTCCTTCTCCGGCCAGGACTTCGTCGATCTCCTGCTCAAGGGCACCGACCATCAGGTGATCGGCGTCTCACGCTCGCCCGAAAAGTCGCCGGTGTTCCTCTCCTACTTACGACACCCCCGGAAGGAACTGGACGCCAGGTTTCACTTCCACCAGCTCGACCTCAACGACGACTTCCCCGCCCTCAGCGAACTGATCCAACGCGAGAAGCCGGACTACGTCGTCAACTTCGCCGCGCAAAGCGAAGTCGCCCCGTCCTGGCTGCACCCCGAGCAGTGGGCCATGACCAACGTCGTCGCCCTCGCCAAGCTCGGCGACTTCCTCCGACGTTGCGACTTCCTCAAAACCTACGTCCACATCTCCAGCCCCGAAGCCTACGGCACCTGCGAAGGTACCGTCCGCGAAGGACACCCCGACAACCCCAGCACCCCCTACGCCGCCAGCAAAGCCGCCGGCGACATGTTCCTCTCGACCTACGTCAAGCAGTACGCCTTCCCCTGCATCACCCTCCGCGCTACCAATGTCTATGGTGCGCACCAGCAGTTGTTCAAGATCATTCCGCGTTCCGCCATCTACCTCAAACTCAACAAAACCATCGAGCTCCACGGCGGCGGACACGCCGTCAAGTCCTACATCCACATCCGCGACGTCTCCCGCGGTGAACTGCTCGCCATGCTGGATGGACGACCCGGCGAGATGTATCACCTCTCGCCGACGGACGGCGTGGCCGTGCGCCACGTCGTGAAAACCATCTGCGACGCGGCCGGCCAAGACTTCGACGCCGCCACCCGAATCGTCGACGAACGCCCCGGCCAGGACAAGGCCTACATCATCGACGCCACCAAAGCCCGCACCGAACTGAACTGGCAACCCACCATTTCCCTCCAGCAAGGCCTCACCGAAGTCTTTGAATGGATCGACCGCGACTGGGATCACATCCAGCACCTCCCGCTCACTTACGAGCACAAACCGTGACGCCCCAACCTCCCCACCCTCGCCCCACCACCGTCGCCTGCGACCTCGACGCCGCCGCCCCCCGCAAGCGGAGAAAACGCAGAGCAGGCAGAGAAGGCAGAGACGCAGAGTCGGAAGGAAGCGGCGTGACTCGTGGCTCGTGAACCGCAAACAAGTGTCGATCGTCCGCATCGCTCCGTCTCACCACGAATCACGAACCACGAGCCACGAACCACGAAACACGCCCCCCAACAAATCCTTGGCCAAACCCAAGCCGCGCCGTACAGTCCTCTGATGCTCCCCCGCCCCCGGAAGCCCAACCCCCGGAAGACCGCCCCGCCCTTCTCAGCCTGCGCCCCCGCCTTCTCCCTCATCGAGCTGCTCGTCGTCCTCTCCCTCATCGCCCTGCTCGTCGCCATCCTCCTGCCCGCCCTCTCAAGCGCCCGCGCCGCCGCCGTCGATACCCGCTGCAAGGCCCACCTCCGCCAGGTCACCGTCGCCCAGTTCGCCTACCGCCACGACTTCGGCGTCTTCGCCCGGCTCTGGTCCGCCTCCGAGGGCGATGGCGAATCCATCAACAACCCCGTCTCCCCCCTGGCCGACTACCTCGCCGTCGACCGCGCCCTCCTCCCCCTGCCCGGCTCGGTCCTCCAATGCCCCGCGGCCGACCCGGGCGAATTCGCCCGACTCGCCCCGCTCGTCCAGCCGGGCCAACAGGTCTCCTCCTTCGGCTTCAACCCCGCCATGCAGTTCCCCCGCTGGGCCTTCAACCCCGATGCCCAGGGCTCCGTCGCCGCCGCCAGCAACCTCATCCTCGTCGGCGAGCAACCCCTCGAACCCTTCGAACAACTCCAGACCGCCGACGGCATCACCGCCGTCCCCCTGCCCTACGGCCAAGGCGCCGCCTGGCTGCAACTCACCAGCCACAACCCCCACCGCGCGTACCGACACGCCCCGGATGGCGCCAACTTCGCCTTCGTCGACGGCAGCGCCCGCCGCCTCCAGCACGAAGCCCTCGCCCTCGCCGGCCCACACTGGACCTGGTGGGACACCACCGCCGACCCCTGGACTTTTAGCCCCCTCACCACCGACGGCGACCCCGGCGGCTGCGGCTGCGGCGACTAACCCTCACCCCCCCCATCCCCCACCATCAACCCCCGCACCTAATCCGCCCGCTCCCACGTCAGCGGCGCGATCGACACGCACCCCTCGTGCGGCAGCCCAAAGCCCCGCCAACCCGCGCACGTCATCAGCCACCGCCCCTGCCCCTGCCCC
>CAZIXN010000084.1:0-11092 GCA_964543215.1 uncultured Phycisphaera sp. | reverse complement strand
CCGACCGAAACCCGCCCCACCCGCAATCCGCTCTAAGATGTTTGATCCATGAGTCGTCCCCTCAGCAATCCCGGCGTGACCACCGTGTCGCTGCAGCCCGGCGACAAAGTCGGCTCCTACACCATTGTTCAACCCGTCGGCAAAGGCGGCAGCGGCACGGTGTACAAAGCGCACGACGCCCTGCTGGACCGCCACGTCGCGATCAAGCACGTCATCCTCGGCGACGCAGTGGACGTTGGCCGGCTGCGCGACCAGGTCCGCCGCGAGGCGACGCTGCAGAAAAAAGCCGCCACCGCCCGGCCCAAGCACCTCGTCCAAGTCATCGACACGATCGACGACCCGCGCGGCCTCATGCTCATCAGCGAGTTCATCGACGGCGTCACCCTCGAGCAGCGACTCCAACTCCGCAGCGACCCGCACGACGAACGCGGCGCCCTGGGCATCGTCGCCGCCTCCGCCACCGCGCTGCAGGACCTCCACGACCAGAACATCATCCACCGCGACCTCAAGCCCGCGAACATCATGCTGCCCAAACACGGCGGCCTCAAACTCGCGGACTTCGGACTCGCCGCGCTCATCGGCGATCAGGAATCGCTGAGCCTGGGCACCGTCCGCTACATGGCGCCCGAACTGCTCCGCGGCGACCCGGCCACGCCATCCACCGACCTGTACTCGCTGGGCATGATTGCCTACGAACTGCTGGCCGGCCGAGCGAAATTCGACGAGGCCTTCAAGACCGTGCTCCGCGACCGACGCAATCCGGCGATGCGCTGGATGAAGTGGCACACCAATGAACGGCTCACCGCCCCGCCGCTCACGCAGATTGTGCCCAAGACGCCGCAGAACCTTTCCGACCTGGTCGCGCGGATGATGGACAAGGATCCGGCCCGCCGCGTCCGCCACGCCGACGAAGTCATCGACGCCATCCGTCGACATTTCATCGATGGCCCGCCCGCGTCGGCATCGCAGGCAGACGGCGGTGACGATGGGAGGGCCAGTGCGATCCCCGCAGTCGCGCCCTATGCCGCCGGTCTGCGCGACGACGGATCCACGAGCAGTGCCGGCGACACCGCACGCCTGCCCACCCGCAGCAAGATCCCGCTGATCCTCGCGGGGCTGCTGGGCTTCTGGGTCGTGGTTGGCGGGGTCGCGTGGTACGTCACGACCAGCCAGCAAGAGGCCGCCGAGCGCCGCGAAAGCGACGCCGCGATCCGGGCCTTCAACGACGCCAAGGCCGAGCTTCTGGCGGGCAACTACGCCGCAGCGATCGCGGGTTTCGAGGCCATCGCCGAGCAGTTTCCCCAGCAGAGCAATACGACGCGCGCCGCGGGGGTGTGGTCGGCGTTCGCCACGGCACGGCAGGCCGAGCAGGCCGGCGATTTTGAGGCAGCGCTCAAGGGCTACGAGCGATTCGACGCCGACCCGCAGGGCGATCGCACCTTGGTTCGGCCACTGATCGAGAGCGTGTTGCGCAAGTCGGGCTTCGCCACGGCGCTCGCGGACATCCAGGCCGCCATCGCCGCCGACGAGTTTGACAAAGCGCGGCGCAGCGTCGCCAAGTGGCGGGCCGAGAACCTCACCGCTTCCGAGGCCGAGCGTCTGGACGCGGTGGAATCGTCCATCACCGCGGCCGAGTCTCAAGCGCGTTTCGCGCTGCTGCTGCGGGAGGCTCAAGCCTTCGCGGACGAAGGCAAGCTCGACGAAGCGATCGCGCTGCTGGACGAGCGCACGGCACTGCCGCCCGAAGGCGTGCGGATGCTCGGCAAGTTCCGGGCCGACCTGGCGCTCAAAGCCGCCCTGCGCGAAGCCGAAACCGCCAAAAGCAAGGGCCTGCTGACCGAGGCAATCGATGCGTACCGCCGGGCGTTGGAACTCGAGCCAAACGCGTTGGTGACCGCCGAACTGAACCGGCTTGAATCCCGGCTGGCCGTACGACAGGGCACCGAACTCCGCGACGCCGGTAAGCTCGAACAGGCCGCCGCCCTGTTCGACACCGCGCTGCTTAAAGACCCCACCAATCCCGACGCGCAGCGGTACCGCAGGGAGCTTGTGTCGGTGTCGGAGTTGGAGTCGCTCCTGCGGGCCGGCGACGACGCGATGGCCGGCGGGGATTTCGAGACGGCGGTGACGCAGTACCGCCGTGCGTTTGAGATGGATGCGCTGGACGTGGTGGAGCGGAAGCTCCGCGAGGCGCAGCGGGCGCTGGCGATGCGTGACGCCGAGGCGCTCCTGTCCGCGGGTCGGCTCGAGGACGCCGAGCGCCAGGCCAATCAGGCTGCGCAGATCGACGCCGATCACGAGGAGCTCGTCAACCTTCGTGAACGCATCGAGGTCCGCCGCGCCTACCAGTCCAGACTCGACGAGGCCGAAGCCCAGCGGGCACAGGGCAATCTTCGTTTGACGCTGCGTCGGCTGCAGGAAGCAAAGCAGATCTTCGACAACCCCGATGTGAACCAGCGCATCGACGCGACCCAGTACGCCTGGGCCATCGCGAAAGCCCGGCAGCACCTGGCCGATGGCCTGCTCGGGCCAGCGCGCGCCGAGCTCGAGATCGCCGGCCGGATCGATTTCACCGACGAGGTCCAGGAGTTGCTCGCCCGGGTTGATGCCGAACAACCGTCGCCGCGGCGCGACGATCGCGTGGCGCCGTGAAATGGACGCGGCGGGCGGGGCCCGCGCCGGTTCACTGATCGTGGCCTAACCGCAGGTGTTTGTTCAGGACGGCCGGGCCGTTGGTTTCACGCACGCCGCAGAGCAGCGTATTGTTCGCCGCCGCGGGTCCGGCGTTCTCGAAGCGGAACGTACGGATCGCCGCCTGTCCGGGCTCCAGCCGCGGGATGATGCGCTCGCGGTACGGATGGCCGATCAGACTGACGAACACGTTGAGCGACTGGTCGGTGTCGCCGACGTTGGTGAGGATGCAGGTGACCACGACATCCGCCTGTCCGGGATGGGTGGTGCGGTCGATGTACAGGGAGGCTTCGAGCCGAACGTCTTCGAGGCCCACGCCCATCGGCGCGCCCAGGTCCACGACGTAATCCCGATCGGCGGTGAACTCGAAGCGGGCGGCGAGCCGCTTGTCGCCGGCCGGCTCGTTGACCGGGAAGCTCATCGCGACAGGCATCTCGACGCTGGCCCCGGGCGCCAGTGCGAAAAGTTGGCGCTGCGGGTTGATCGTCCAGCCACCCGGGCCGGTGAACGTGAACCGGCCGTTGATGGTCATCGGCCAGGGGTTGGTGAACTTGACCGTGCGTTGGTGCGGGACCTGCGTCGAGGGGATGAACGGTTCGTCGAGCGTGAACGACGCGCGGAAGCGGGCCAGCGGCAGGTCGATGCCTTCGATGAACACAGGGGTGCGCGACAGCGCGACGCGGTGCTTGCCGTTGTCAACCGAGGCGGCCTTCGTATTCCCCCAGACGTCCACGGTGCGCGGCGCCTCGCCGAGATACATGTGAATCGCGGCGCTGCGCTCCGGGCCGGTCTCGTTCCAGGCGACCAGCGCGCCGCCTCGGGGTGGAGCGGAGGCGCTCTGGCTCGTCGCCGCCTCCTCCGTCGGTTCGAGCACCCAGCAGCGCAGGCCCGGCCCCAGCTCGATCTCACCGATCACCCGCCGACCCGCCAGACGTCGCGAAAGATTGGCGAAGACTCCGAGCACCGGATCGGGCAGGACGCGCGTCTGTCCGGCCGGCGCGCCCTCTTCGATGCGTGTCGCGCGGGTCCACTGCGGCCCCAGGGCGATTTCGACCCCGGGGCCCAGCCGCCACGCGGCGAGCACGCGTCGCGCCACATCCGCCACGCGATCGACATGGGGCAATTCGTTGGCCGGGGCAACCTGTAGCCGAAGGATCATGCGCGAAGTCGCCCCGGATGCGTCGAAGTGCGCCGGCAGCGCATCGGGCGTCACGCCTTGGGGCCAGGGGACGAAGCGCACGACGCCGAAGCTGTCGTCGCGGGTCGTGTCGCCTTCGAGGGTCAGCGCCCCGGGCAGCCACAGCGTGGGGTCGGGGGTCCACTGTTCGAGCGCCGCGCGGAGTTCGGGCAAAGCTTCGGCCAGGCCCGGACCGGCGGCGACCTCGGGCCGGTCATCGTCGCCGATCTGCCACTGGTTGACCCACTGGCCCATGCGTGAAAGCACGGGCTGGGCGAAGGGCATCCAGCGTTTCGGGTCGGTCGTCAGCGCGGTGAGGGACTCGTCGGTGTTGACGCCATCGGTCTCCTGCAAGGCACGCGGCAGCGGATGCATCGAGACCATGAGGCGATCGCCCGTGCCCAACGCGGAACTCATGCGCTGGTCGAGCAACTCGGCGCGGCGATTCACATCCATCAGCGTTGTGTCCCGGGCCCAGGCGCTGACCACCACGCTGCGGAACCCGGCGGTTTCGACGATGCTGCCCAAGCGTTCGAGCTGATCGTCGGGCACGCCGCGTGCATCGAGCGTGAACCGACGCGCATCGTGCCCGACGGCGGGGGCTTCGGGCGGCAGGTAGTGGAACGCACCGTAGGTCCGCGCCAACGGGTCGGCGCGTGACGGCGGCGGGCTGTCCGGCGAGGCGAACGCGCCTTCGAGATCGTCGTACACCGAAAGCTCGGTGAGGTACCAGCCGTAGCCGGGCAGGTCCGGCGTCCAGTCCCAGTTCGCCGGAGAGCCCGGGTCGATCGGCCGACGATCGTTGGCGACCTCGCGTCGCTGGTGGTCGTAGATCACGACCTCGGCGATGAGTCGCTGGCCCAAGAGGTCGCGGACATCGACGCCGACGCGTGGCCGTTCGGGCGCACGGATGAGGTTGGCCGGCGATTGTGTGCGCAACGAGACACTGGGCAACTGCCAGACCGCGATGTCATCGAACCACGCCGAGCCCGCCACATCGGGGAGCACAATCTGCTGGTCGCCCAGCGGATGATCGGTCTGCGGCGTGGGCTGTAGCAGGTGGACCTCGATGCCCAGGAACGCGGCCCCGGGAAAGCGCCCGGGCAGCTTGAGGTCCAGGCGCAGCCAATCGTCTTCGCTGCGCAGCGACGGCGTGCTGCGAAGACTCGCGTCGATGCGTTTGCCGTCGGCGTCGATGAAGTAGGCACGCACGACGGCCCCCGCACGGCTCAGACCCGCGGTGCGCAGCTTGGCGGTCACGAGGTAGTCGCTCTGGGGAACTGCGGGCAGCGTGCCGACGGCGAGGTACGCGCCCGCGTTGCCGCCGTTGGTACTCAGGCCCAGTGAGAAATCCCCGCCGGCTTTCTGTTTCGCGTCGTAGCCGACGTGGCCGTGAGGCGGGTAGCCCGGGCGCTCGGCGAGTTGCCGGTGCAGCGGGACGCCCAGGAAGTTCGGCCTTTCGGACAGCGGGTCCCGGCCGACGGTGTACCACCCGCGGGGCATGGGGATGCCGCGGCCGATCTTCACCCCCGCATCGTTGGTTTCCTCGAAGTCGAACAGGCGGACCAGCCGGCGCGGGCTGACCATCAGTTGCTGCGCCGCGATCGGCTCGACGACCAGCAGCGTCAACAGGCAAAGCACAGCGATCGCGCGGAGTCGAGGCACCCGAAGGTTATCGGTCCGATCCTGTGCGGGCCTACAACGCGGCGAGGCGGCGGGTCCGGTCCTCGGCGATCAGGGCGTCGATCAACTCGTCCAGGTCGCCGGCGAGGAGTTTCGTGAGGTTGAACGACGATCCGAGCCGGTGATCGACGGCCACGGTTTCTTTCCACCGGTACGTGCGAACCCGCTCGCTGCGGCCGCCCGTGCCGATCATGCTGCTGCGCTGCTCCGCCCGCTGGGCGTCGGCCTGGGCGCGCTGGCGGTCATACAGCCGGGCCCGCAACAGCTGCATCGCCTTCTGGCGGTTCTGCTGCTGGCTCTTGCTTTCCTGCATGCGCACCTCGATGCCCGTGGGCTTGTGGATCAGATGCACCGCGGTCGCGACCTTGTTGACGTTCTGCCCGCCGGGGCCTTGCGCGGTGGTGACGTGGGTCTCGATGTCGTCAGGGTTGAGATCGACCTGCACATCCTCGGGCTCGGGCAGGACCGCCACGGTCGCGGTGGAGGTATGGATACGGCCCTGCGTCTCGGTGGCGGGGACGCGCTTGACGCAGTGCACGCCGCCTTCGTACCCCAGGTGTTGCCAGACGCCCGGGCCGGTGACGTTGGCGGTGGCGTGACGGACGCCGCCCTGGTCGCCTTCGCTGACGTCGAGCACCTCGAACCGCCAACCGCGCCGCCGGGCAAACTGTTCGTACACCTGCAGCAATTCGCCGGCAAACAGCGCCGCCTCGGCCCCGCCGGTCCCCGCGCGGACTTCGAGCATCACACCGCCCACCGCCGCGTCGTCGGCCGTGACCAGCTCCGCCGCGATGGCCTCCAGCGCCTCGGCCGTACGCGCCTCAAGCTCGGCGATCTGTTCGCGGGCCAGCTCGAGCAGCTCGGCGTCTTCTCCCTCCGCGCCGGCCGCGACAATGGCCCGCGATTCTTCCAGCGCCGCCCGGTCGGCGAGATAGGCGCGATACGCCTCCACGACGCCGGCCACCGCGGCACGCTTCACCGACAGCGCGCGCAGCCGATCGGGGTTGCTCGTCATCTGGGGATTCAGCAGATCGGCCTCGAGCGCATCAAACTGCGCGGCAAGCTCTTGAAGTTTCGCGATCAGGTTGGCAACGGGCACGGCCATGACGGGCAACCTACATCACGCAAGAAGCCCACGTTCATGGAACGTGGGCTTCCGGTTTTCATGGGGTTCAGACGGCGACCGCCGCCGGTCTCACTTCTTGCCGCCGAAATAATTCCCGCCGAACCGCTTCTTGAACTTGTCCACGCGGCCGGCCGAGTCGACGAATTTCTGCTTCCCGGTGAAGAACGGGTGGCTGGCCGAGCTGATGTCGACCTTGACCAGCGGGTACTCTTGGCCGTCTTCCCACTTGACCGTTTCCTTGGAGGGCACGGTGGACTTGGTGAGAAACGAGATATCCGAGGACACGTCGCGGAACACGACGGGGCGATACTTGGGGTGGATGCCGTCTTTCATGGGAAGCAGGTAAGTAGTGAGTGGGGGGTCGTGAGTAGTCCGAGACTACTGCGTCTCCCGCATTTTCAGCGAGCCCGATAGTGTATCGCAACTCAACGCAACCGCAACCCGGCGACCCGGTCGAGACCCGAGCGACTCACTAAGCCCCCATCCCTCCTCACTTTCCGAACATGGACATCTACCTCAACGGCACGTTTCACGCCCCCGACGACGCCCGCATCCGCGTCGAGGATGCCGGCTTCCAGCACGCCGTCGGCCTGTTCGAAACCTTCCAGGCCTACGCCGGCCGGGCCTTCCGCCTCGACGACCACCTCGCCCGGCTCGCCGCGTCCGCCCGACAACTCGGCCTCGCCGCCGACCTCAAGACCGGCCCCCTCGCCGACGCCGTCTTCCAGACCATCGAGCACAACCGCATCGACCGCGCCCGCATCCGCCTCACGCTCTCCGCCGGCACACTCTCGATGCTCAAGACCGGCCCGGACGGCCAGCCGCAACCGCAGGCCCGCCAGACCGTCGCCATCGTGCCCCAGCCCCCGACCCAGTACGACCCCGGCTACTTCGAGCGCGGCGTCACCGTCCGCGTCCACGGCCCGGCCGCCAACCCCTTCGACGAAACCGCCGGCCACAAAACCCTCAACTACTGGGCCCGCCTCAAAGCTCTCCGCCACGCCGCCACGCTCGGCGCCGCCGAAGCCATCTGGCTCAACGTCACCAACCACCTCGCCTCCGGCTGCGTGTCCAACCTGCTGCTCGTCAAAGACGGCGTCCTGCTCACGCCCTTCGCCCGCGGCGAAGAGGTCGAAGGCGCCCTGCCCGCACCCGTGCTGCCGGGGATCACGCGCGGCGTCGTCCTGCAGCTCGCACAAGCGCAAGGCATCGACGTCAAACGACGCATGCTCGGCATCGACGACCTGCTCGGGGCCGACGAAGTCATGCTCACCAACTCGGGCTGGGGCATCCTGCCCGTCACCGCGGTCGAAAGAACCACCCTCGGCGACGGCTCGGTCGGCGGATTGACACAACAACTCCGACAGGGCTGGCTCGACGCGATCGCCTCGGAAACCGGCTCGGCGGTCGGTTGAGTTTCAGGCGACCGGTTCAGTTGCCCTGCTGTTCGCGCTGTTGTCGGCGGGCCTGGATCATTTCGCCCATCGCGGCGGCACCCTGAGCGCTGCCGTTGGCGATGCGATCGCTCATGCGGTTGCGCATCTCGCCGCCGTCTCGGGGCCGATCGCCGCCGCCATCGGCGTTGTCGCCGCGCGGCGGACGGCCCTCGCCGCCGCCGCGCCCACCCCAGGGCATCTCGGCCGTCATCGCGGCACGTTGCTCGGGGCCGGCCAGCATCCACGCCTTGCTGAACGCCTCCATCTGCTGCCGGAACATGTCGCGGGCCGCATCACGCAGCTCCTCGTCCTCTCGCCAGACCTGCCGCAGCTCGCGGTCCATGCCGAACTGCTCGCGGATCACGTCGTAATACGGCTGCTTCGCTTCTTTGCTCAGCCGCTGGAAACGCGGCGACTTGGCGACCGCGATCGCTTCCTCCGACGTCGTCGGCAGCGCGGGCGGCGTGAGCAGCCAGGCAAAATACGCCCCGCCGGCAAGCACCGCGATCGACCCCGCCAGAACCACCGACATCACGATCCGTTTGCGGCGGCGAAGCCGCTCGACATCGATTTCTTCGACCCGTATCCGACCTTTGGGGCTGACATCACTCACGGAATACTCCTTCATCAGGGTTCAGAAGAATCAGTTGGTGCCGGGCAATTCGAAGCCGACATGGCCGTCCGCAAAAAGAATATTTCGCTGCACGTGCCGCTTGGGAACGAAGAATTCGGTGCCGTCTTCGAGCAGGTAATTCGATCCGTCCGGCTCGCCGTCAAAGTCCAGCATCAGCACCACGCCCGACGCTCCGAGGTCCAGCCGGCGGACGAATCGACTCTCGAGAATCTCGGTCAACGTGTCGCCGCGGATGAACGTGGAGAACGAGTAACTGCTTCCGCAGACCTGAAACACCGTGTCGTCGTCGGGGCAGCGGTACGCGGTCTGAGGGTTCTGCTTGTCGGGCTTGGGCAGGTAGAACGCCAACGCCGTGGGCAGGTCCGGCAGCGGCTGGTTGTTCTCGTCGTACGCAATCGGCGCGACCGGAGCGGGCATCGCCCGGACGTTGGGATACACCCCTTTGAAGTCCTGGGTGTACGCCTCCATCACGATCCCGAATTGCCGCAGGTTGCTGGAACACGTCACCCGCTGCGCGGCCGCACGCGTGCTCGCCAACACGGGCAAGAGGATCCCGATCAGCAGCGCGATGATCGAAATCACCACCAGAAGCTCGATGAGCGTGAACGCCCGGGGACGGACCGACGGGGCGGATCGGCATCGTTGCATCACGGGCTTGCCTTGGGGTGCGGGCGGGAGAAGAGCGTTCCAGCGTACGCCGGGTCAACGCGGCAGCCAGCCATCTATTGCCGCCGAAGAATTTTCCGACAACCGCTTACCCCGCCGCCGGGACAAACGTCAGCACCAGGTCAAACAGCCCCGCGTCCAGCTCCCGGGCCACCCCCGCGTCCTTCACCATGCACACGTTCACCCGGTCGCAGGTCAGCTTCACGTGGAAATTGCTCTCCACCGACCGGCCCATGCCCTCGAGCACCACCAGATCCACCCCCTGCCGGTCGCACGCCTCGGCCAGCTCCGCGCTCACCGCCGACAGATCGATCAGCGGCGCATCGTTGCCGCTGGGCACCAACTCCAGCCGGCCGTCCGCCAACGCCTCGCGCAGCGTCGCGTCGTGGTCGGAGATCCGAGCCAACAGATCCGTCAACTCGTCGTGCGTCACATCGTTCAGCGACGGCCGGCTGTTGCTCGTCAGCACCACGCCCGTCCCCCGCCGCAACAATTCCCGAGCCAGCGGGATCATCCCCAGCACCACATCCGGCCCGGCGTTGTCCACGAACAGACACGCACACCGATGCGGCGCATGCCGACTCGCATCGAACCGCTCCGCCAAAGCATCCAGCGCATCGAACCGCCACGGCCGAGGCTTGAGCCGACTCCGCACCACCCCGAACTCCATCTGCCCCGACTCGAACATCGCGATCGTTTCGCGGGCCCCCAAATCAAAAATATTCCCCGCAAACACGCCCCGCCACACCGCCTCGAACCGCTCCGCATCGGGCAACGCATCCAGCTCGGACAGCAACGCCGGCAACAACGGCAACGCCCGCTCGTTCTCTACCCGCTTGGGGATCGCGTACGCATCCACGATGCCCGCCCGCTCCAACGCATCTTCCCGTGCCCAGCAGATCGAGAGGATGTCCAGTGATGGGTACCGCGTCGGCTCTGCCTCAAGCCCATCGAGATACGCAAAGAAATCCGCTCGCGCCACATCGCGACGCCGCCCCGCCTCCGACTCCGAAAGGCCGCGCTCGGCCGCCTCGGCCATCCAGCCCCGGCCGAGCATCCCCTCGGCGTGCGACCGGAACAGCCCCAGCCAATACGACCGTGCCTCCGCATCCCGATTCAGATCCGTCAGACCCGGCACGTACGAAGACACCTCCGCCAACAACGGAAACGCCACCCGCTCGGCCCGCCGCCGCAGCGCCGGCGAATCCGTCGGCAACGCCGGGACATACGCCGACGCGTTCGCCGGCCGGGCCTCGCTGGTCACTTCCGCGCCGCTCATGCCGACCACCTCGCAAAGTTGTCCAACAGTTTCAGCCCCACCGCCTGGCTCTTCTCGGGGTGGAACTGCGTCGCCCACAGATTCCCCCGGTGCACCGCCGAGCAGAACGTGTCGCCGTACTCCGTCGTCGCCGCAACATCCGCCTTATCCGCCGGCACGCAGTAATACCCGTGCACGAAATACACCTGCGGCCCCTCCGTCGCATCGGCCGGCAACCCCGCCCCCAGCGCCGCGCCCGCCGCCGTGAAATCCAATGAATTCCAACCCATGTGCGGCACCTTCAACCGCGGCCGGCCCGCACCCCGGTCCTCCCGGAACCGCACGACCTTTCCCGCGATCAAACCAAGCCCCGGGGTCTCACCTTCCGGGGTCTCACCTTCCGGGGTCTCACCTTCCGGGG
>CAZIXN010000083.1:9828-11240 GCA_964543215.1 uncultured Phycisphaera sp. | reverse complement strand
GCGATGCTCCGCCAGAGATAGGCCCGATCGCGGTCCTGCCAGACGGGGTCGGCGTGGCGGGTCTTGACGCCGGCGGCGTTGTCCGCGGCCTGCGGGGGCGGGTTGGTGGTCTCGGCGAGCTCGACGGGGTTCTCGTAGAGGCGGGACAGCCGCGGGCCGGTCATCGGCGTGGGGTCCATCGCGTGGCACGTCACGCAGCCCATGGCGCGGAAGCTCCGGGCCCCGGCGGCGACCAGCTCGTCCCGGCGGGCGTCGTCGGTGTCGGCGGAATCGAGGATCGCCACCACCCCGGCCTGCGTGGAAATCGGCGGCGGCGGCCCGGGCGGGGCGCAGCCAGCCAGCCCAGCCAATCCGGCGCAGACGACCGCGAACCGCACACTCATCGACACCGAAAAGGAGCGTTTCATCGTCTTTCCAGCGTAGGCGACTTCGCCGCGGGATGTCTGGCCGTGAGCCGGGCGTTAGGGCCGGGTTTGAAAGCCGTTCAGCCCGGACGCTGGGGAAAACCTGTCCCGGTGCTGTCGGCTCTTGATCCCTCGCCCACACCGCGCAAAAATCGTCATCCACTAAGCCCCCACGCTTTCGGGACTTATCGATCTGAACCCCAATCACCCCATGATTTCGTTCAAGTTCTGGGTTGCCACCACCAGATATAGTGTTTAGAGTCCCCCGTGCTGCGGGAGGCTCGTGTGAGCGAGTCATGAGTTCAAGCCGCAATATGTCGACCCCGGCCTCTGCCGACGCCCGCTCCCGGATTCGCCCCCGGCCGGTGTCCCGATCCCTCCACGCCCCGGCGTCGAGATGTCCCGTGACCGGATAGAATTCGGAAAACGTTCGGTTTCTGCAAAGCCCGCCGCCCGCCCGTTCCCTCACCCCGTACCCACCCCCGCCATGCCCGTCCTCTGCGACACCCAGATCCGCGAGCTGCTAAGCATCGAGCCCTTCCAGGACGCCCAGAAGCGGCCCGGCAAGATCAGCTACGGCGTGTCGTCCTACGGCTATGACGTCCGCGTCGGCACCCTCTTCAAAATTTTTACGCCCACGTCCCCCACCGGACGGCAGGCCATCGTCGATCCTAAAAACTTCACCGACGACTGTTTCGTCACCGTCGACACCGCGACTTCCGGGGGAGACCACATCATCGTCCCGCCGAATTCGTTCGCGCTGTGCGAGACCGTGGAAGTCTTCAAGATCCCGCGTGACGTGCTGGTCATCTGCGTCGGCAAATCGACGTACGCCCGCTGCGGCATCATCGTCAACGTCACCCCGCTCGAACCCGAATGGCGGGGCAAGGTGACCATCGAGATTTCCAACACCACGCCGCTGCCCGCGAAGATCTACGCCAACGAAGGCATCGCCCAGATGATCTTCCTCAAGGCGGATCGCGTGTGCGGCCAGAGCTACGCCGACAA
>CAZIXN010000083.1:0-9728 GCA_964543215.1 uncultured Phycisphaera sp. | reverse complement strand
CCCAGATGATCTTCCTCAAGGCGGATCGCGTGTGCGGCCAGAGCTACGCCGACAAAGCCGGCAAGTACCAGGACCAGAGCGGGTTGGTGCTGCCGAAGGTGGATTGATGGAAGACCCGCAACCGTATGCGGGGCCCGCGTCCGAGTGAACTCAAAACCGGAGAAAACCATGGCAGGCAAGTTCGAGATGTACAAGGACAAGGCTGGCAAATACCGCTTCCGTCTCAAGGCGGGCAACGGCGAGGTGATCGCCGTTGGCGAGGCGTACGAGAGCAAGGCGGCGTGTGAGAACGGCATCCAGTCCGTGATCAAGAACGCGGCCGACGCCAAGGTTGTCGAAGTTGAGAACGCCTGAGCTTTCAGATCATTCGGGACCTCATCGAGGACCCAGCGTCGCGTTCGTGCTTGCCGGGGGAAATCGGTGAGCCGAGCGAACGATGCGGGGCATGGAGGCCCCACCCCGACCCCGCCCCGTGTGTGTTCCGTGCTTGCACGTTGAGCACACACGGCACGTCGGCCCCCGCCCGGGCCGGCGTGTTTTCCGGCCGGGCGACACGGATTCCGCTCCGTGCCGACCCGGCCACACGACTTCCCGCGCACGGCCAAACCGTCCGTCGCACCTCCCGAGACCGACCCCATGCCCGATCTCTCCGACACCCTCAAGGCCTACGTCGCCGAGCTGGTCAAGCTCCAGCAGACCGGCCAATACCGCGACCTCATGGGCTACGCCCCCAACCTCGGCAAGCACGTGCACCTCACGGCCAAGGAAGGCAATCAGACGACCACCGCCTGCGAAGGCATCACCCGGCCGGACCTGCGCAAGCTCGAAGGTGCCGGGTTGATCAGCGTGAACACGCCGCGCTCGACCTGGACGGTGAAGCTTCGGCCGGCGGCGTTTGGGGCCTGAGTCTTGGGGCCTGAGTCTTGAGTCTTGAGTCTTGAGTTTTGAGTTTTGAGGGGTGAGGGGTGGGGTAGGCGAATTGATCGAGAGGAAGTTGCCGTGGCGTACCCCGTGAACTCAACCAACCCGGACCGGCCCAGGGGTTACCGCGAGGCGTGGTGGCTGGTGTTGGTGCTGGCGGTGGCGGCGGCGTTGCCGGCGTCGCTGTCGGGCTGCGTCAGTCAGCGGGCCGGGCTGGAGATCCCGGCCCAGGCGTACGTCGTGGGCGGGGGGCTGCTGATTGAGTATCGGGCCACCGAAGATGGCCTGCTGTTCCTGGTGGATCAGCGGCAACTCGTCGCGTCGCGGACCATCGACGCCGGCGAAATCTTCCGCGTCAACGGCAGCGTCGAGATCGGCGATGGCAGCACGGTCGAACTCCTCGAGTCCCGCTTGTACTTCCTGCCGTATCGCCTGCTCGCACCGCCCGATGCGTCGACGCCCGGACGCGGCGCCGGCAGCGGTTCGGGCAGCCTTCCCCGCAATAGCAACCTCTTCGACGACGACGCGGACGCCGACGGTGACGCGCCCGTCGAAGACGAACCCACGCTCGAAGAACTCGAAGACGCGCTCGGCCGCAAGGCCAATCAACCATCGCAACCGCCGCCCGCCATCGCCGATGTGCCCACCACGCCACCGCCGACCCTGCCCGAACCCGCCAAGTAAGCCCGCCAAGTAAGCCCGCCTCGTTTTCCGCACCGGCGCACGGGTTGGGAGACCCCAGACGCCACGCCTGTTCCGTGCCTTCCTGTATTTGCCTGACCTGCCCGACCGGCGAGCCTCGCAAGCCCGCCGACCCCGAAAGGACTCAACCGCTTTATGAAGATCGACCGCCAGTTCACCACCGCCGGCCAGGACCCGTTCGCTTCCGTGCAGTGGACGCGTCGCACCACGCGCATCACCAACATGGACGGCAGCGTCGTCTTTGAGATGACCGATGCCGAAGTCCCCGCGACCTGGACCCAGCTCGCCGCCGACATCATGGTCAGCAAGTACTTCCGCAAGGCCGGTGTGCCCAGCGACGGCGGCACCAACGGCCTGCCCAGCCCGGATTTTCTGACGAGCCGCGACCGTGAGGGAGCGGGGACGCCCGAGGTCACCTATGGACCCGAGAAATCCGCGAAACAAGTCATCCACCGGCTCGCCGGCTGCTGGCGGCACTGGGGCGAAACCCACAAGTACTTCGACACGCCCGACGACGCCCAGGCGTTCTACGACGAACTGTGCTTCATGATGACCCACCAGATGTGCGCCCCCAACTCGCCCCAGTGGTTCAACACCGGGCTGAACTGGGCCTACGGCATCAACGGCCCGGCGCAGGGCCACTGGTACGTCGATCCCCAAAGCAAACAGACCGGCGAAGCCAAACTCTCCGAAGACGCCTACACCCATCCCCAGCCCCACGCCTGCTTCATCCAGAGCGTCTCGGATGACCTCGTCGGCGACGCGGGCATCATGGACCTCTGGACCCGCGAGGCCCGCCTGTTCAAATACGGCTCGGGCACCGGCACCAACTTCTCCAACCTCCGCGGCGAAAACGAAGCGCTTTCGGGGGGCGGCAAATCCTCGGGCCTCATGAGCTTCCTCAAGATCGGCGACCGCGCCGCCGGCGCGATCAAGTCCGGCGGCACCACCCGTCGCGCCGCGAAAATGGTCTGCCTCGATCTGGACCACCCCGACATCGAAGCCTTCGTCAACTGGAAAGTCCGCGAGGAAATCAAGGTCGCCGCGCTCGTCGAAGGCATGAAGCGACTCGCCAACGAAAAGACCTCCCCCTCCGACCCCGAAACCATCGGGCAGACCGCCCAACGCCTGGGCCTCAAGCTCGACTACGACTTCAACGGCGAGTCGTACCAGACCGTGTCCGGCCAGAACTCCAACAATTCTGTGCGGATTCCCAACGCATTTTTCCAAGCGGTTGAGCAAGACCAGGAATGGGACCTGATCCGCCGCACGGATGGCAAGCTCGCCAAGAGCATCAACGCGAAAAATCTGTGGGACCAGATCGGATACGCCGCGTGGCGCTGTGCCGACCCCGGCGTGCAGTACGACTCGACGATCAACGACTGGCACACCTGCCCCGAGGCCGGCCGCATCAACGCGTCCAACCCGTGCAGCGAGTACATGTTCCTGGACAACACGGCGTGCAACCTCGCGTCGCTGAACCTGCTGAAGTTCTACAACGCGGAGAGCCGGGCGTTCGATCTTGCGGGCTTCGAGGCCGGCGTGAAGCTCTGGACCGTGGTGCTGGAAATCTCGGTGCTCATGGCCCAGTTCCCGTCGCGCGAAATCGCCGAGCTGTCGTTCAAGTTCCGCACGCTGGGCCTGGGCTACGCCAACCTGGGCGCGATGCTCATGCAGGGCGGCATCCCCTACGACTCCGACCGCGGCCGCGCCATCGCCGGATGCATCACCTCCCTCCTCACCGGGCGCAGCTACGCGACCTCGGCCCTGCTCGCCAAGCAGCTCGGCGCGTTCCCGGGCTACAAGGAAAACCTCGCCGCCGGCTCGAACATGCTCCGCGTGATCGCCAACCACCGCCGCGCCGCCTACGGCGTGTCCCGCGACGCCAAGCAGGGCAAGAAGCACGCGCTGGGCGCGTACGACGGCTTGGGCATCGCGCCCGTGCCCATCGAAGAACACGACCTGACCTCCGACGAGGAGCCCTGCGGCAAACTCGCCAACGCCGGCGACCTCATGAAGCGCGCCCGACTCGCCTGGGACGAAGCGCTCACCTGGGGCGAAAGCTGCGGCTACCGCAACGCCCAGACCACCGTCATCGCGCCCACCGGCACGATCGGCCTGCTCATGGACTGCGACACCACCGGCGTCGAACCCGACTTCGCGCTCGTCAAGTTCAAGAAGCTCGCCGGCGGCGGCTACTTCAAAATCGCCAACCAATCCCTCAAGCCCGCGCTCCGTGCGCTCGGCTACACCGAGAAGCAGACCGTCGACATCCTCACCCACGTCATGGGCACGCTGCACCTGGATGTGCCCATGCCCGATGACAAGACCACCAGCTTCGCGCAGTGGCTGACGGATCAGGGCTTCAAGAAGGCCGACCTGCAGAAGATCGCCGACGCGCTGCCGACGGTGTTCGATATGTCGATGGCGTTCAGCCCGTGGGCCTTGGGCGAAGAGCTGATGCAACGCCTGGGCTTCGGCGACGCCGCGACCGCGCCGGGCTTCAACCTGCTGCGTGAATTGGGCCTGAATCCCAAGGAAATCAAGGCGCTCGGGGCCGTCGTCTGCGGCACCCAGACCGTCGAAGGCGCGCCGCACCTCAAGGATGCGCACCTGGCCGTGTTCGACTGTGCCAACACCTGCGGGCCCACCGGCCAGCGCTTCATCGCGCCCGGCGGACACATCCGCATGATGGCCGCCGC
Source organism: uncultured Phycisphaera sp. (assembly GCA_964543215.1). Taxonomy (GTDB): domain Bacteria; phylum Planctomycetota; class Phycisphaerae; order Phycisphaerales; family Phycisphaeraceae; genus CAZIXN01. The sequence continues at coordinate 5,403 of CAZIXN010000083.1, read as the reverse complement.
CCAGCCGTTCATCTCCGGCGCGATCTCCAAAACCATCAACCTCCCCAACGACGCCAGCGTCGAAGACATCCAGGCCGCCTATCGCCTGTCGTGGGAGCTCGGCCTCAAAGCCAACGCCCTCTACCGTGACGGCTGCAAGCTCTCGCAACCGCTCAACAGCAAGATGGACGAGGTCGATGATGAAGAAGCGACCGACCTCAACGGCGAAGTCGATGACGCCGCCGTCGAAGAAGCGCTCGAAGAAGTCGCCGGCGAAGTGATGGAAACCGCCGCCGCCGCCGCGGCGCTCGACGCGCTCAAGGCCGCGAACCCCGGCGTCGTCGAACGCATCGTGGAGCGCATCGTCGAACGCCCGATGCGCCGCCGCCTGCCCGATACGCGCAGCAGCAAGACCCACAAATTCAACGTCGCCGGCCACGAGGGCTACCTCACCGTCGGCCTCTACGACGACGGCCAGCCCGGCGAGCTGTTCATCACCATGGCCAAGGAAGGCTCGACCATCGGCGGCCTGATGGACTCGCTGGGCACGGCGATTTCCGTCGCGTTGCAGTACGGCGTGCCGGTCGATTCGCTGGTCCGCAAGTTCACGCACCAACGTTTCGAGCCCGCGGGCATGACGCACAATCGCGAGATCCCCTTCGCCAAATCGCTGGTGGATTACATCTTCCGCTGGATGGGCATGGAGTTCGTCGCCGGCTACCGCGAGGCCAACGCACCGGTCCGCCCGTCGTCGGACACGATGAAACCCGAGGAAGCCAAGGTTGAAACCAGGGTCGTCATCACCGACGCCGGCCGGATGTCCAGCGACAGCAAGGCCGACCGCGCCGCCGTCGCGGCGACCAACGCCGCGTCCGAAGCAACGCGCCCCTTCGGGTTCGCCGCCGGCACGAAGCGGCAGCGCACCGTCGAAGCGTCATCGCCCGTCGCGGTGGCGAAGCCCGCGGCAACGGCAGCACCCTTGGCCGGCAGCGCGCTCAACGAAGCGATGTCGCAGATGCAGCAGGATGCGCCCGCCTGCGACACCTGCGGGTCCATCACCGTCCGCAGCGGCACGTGCTACAAGTGCCTGAACTGCGGGGCGTCGATGGGCTGTTCGTGATTTGATCCATCCGCCTCCGCGGCCCACCGCCGCGGCGGCGCTTTCTTGTTTCCCCCCGCGCCACGGCCGGAGGGAGACGGCAAGCAAGCGACACGCTTTTCTCCCGAGCGTCTCGCCCCGGACGGACCCGCCCCGAGACCGGGGACAGGACGTCCCCCAAGCCAAGGCCGGCTGAACTCACGCCGTCTTCCTCCGCCAAAAGCCCCGGCCGCCCGCAACGGCGACCGGGGTTTTTCTTGGGGTTTGTGGCAAAAAAAGCCCGCGTTCATTGAACGCGGGCTTGGGGAGTTTGGGATTTGAAACGCTCGGTCAGTTGCGGTTCTGCAGTTTCGAGAGCAGCCTGAGGAATTCGAGATACAGCCAGATCAGCGTAAAGAGCAGGGCGAATCCCGCGTACCACTCCATGTACTTCGGCGCACCCGACGCGGCGCCTTGCTCGATGCGATCGAAGTCGATCAGCAGCGACAACGCCGCCACGATCAGCAGCACCACCGAAATCCCGATGGACAGCGGGCTGGCGTTGGCGATCGGGGCCAGCTCGATGCCGAAGAACATGCCCAGGACAAATGACGCCAGGTAGAAGAGCATCGCGCCGCCGACAGCGATGGCCATGACGGCTTTGAACTTTTCGCCGACGGTGATGATTCGGGTGGCGTAGAGGATGAGCATGGCGGCCAGTGTCCCGAAGGTCAGGCCGATCGCCTGCGCGACGAGGCCATCCATGGGCATGCCGCCGGCGGTGCCTTGCCCGAAGCTGGCTTCGTAGACGGCCGAGATCGCGCCCAGCCCGAGCCCGTAGGCCACGGCAAACACCGGTGCGAGGAAGGGCGACCATTGCGGCTTAAAGCCGATGACCAGGCCGATGACGAAGCCGCCCAGGATGCCACCGGTGGCCCAGACGCCCGGGTTCCCGGTGCCCGCGGTGGTCGTGTTCCACGTGAACGTTGCGGCGGCCACGCAGGTGATCAATAGAAGAAATGTCTTCCAGATCGTGCCCCCCATGGTCATCGTGTCGGCGCGGGTCGCCAATAAAGCCTCGGCCCGGTCATAGGGCATCGCAAACGTGTCGTCTTTCAGGGTGGGGTTGCCGGCTCCAAACATGGACATGGGGTGTTCCTCGGAACAGGGTGGGGAGAACTTTGCGAAACGCAACCGCGCATCATACGCCACACCGAGCCGTTCGGATCGGGAATCGCTGCCCCCCGCCTGCGAGGCGTAGCGTCGCCGCGAAGGGCAGGTGGTGGCTTACGATGAGCCGATGCTACAGGCCTGCCCCGACTACGTCGCCGCCATCGAAGACGTCCACAAGGTCTACCGCAAGCACAAGCGGGCCCCGGAGGTCCGTGCCCTGGACGGCGTGACCGTGCGCATCCCGCGCGGGCAGTACGTCGCGATCATGGGGCCATCCGGCTCGGGCAAGTCCACGATGATGAACATCGTCGGCTGCCTCGACCGGCCGACCCAAGGGGCCTACCTGCTCGACGGCACCGACGTGGCCCAGATGCCCGACGAGCGGCTCAGCCAGGTCCGCGGCAGGAAGCTGGGCTTCGTGTTTCAGGCGTTCAACCTCATCCCGCAACTCACGGTCCAGCAGAACGTCGAAGTCCCGCTGTTCTACCAGGCGATCCCCCCCGCGCAGCGCGCCAAGGCCGCCGCCGAGGCGCTCGGCCGCGTCGAGCTCGCCGACCGCATGACGCACCGGCCCAGCGAACTGTCGGGCGGACAGATGCAGCGCGTCGCCATCGCGCGGGCGCTCGTGGGCCAGCCGTCGCTGCTGCTGGCCGATGAACCCACCGGCAACCTCGACTCCAAGACCGGCGAGACGATCCTGAATCTTTTCGATGCGCTGCACGAAGAAGGCCTGACGATCGTGATGGTCACGCACGACGAGGAAGTGGCCGAGCGCTGCGAACGCGTGGTCCGTCTGCGCGACGGCAAGCTCGAACGCGACGAGATCGGCGGCAAGGCGAAGCTGCGCTCCCGCGGACTCAACCCCACGCAATACGTCCCGCCCGAAGCGGGCTGAACGCGGCCTCGCGGCCGCCGGCCGACGGCCTGCGCGTGCTCGGCGCGTACAGAAAAAAGCCCGCGTCCATTGAACGCGGGCTTGGGGTGATCCTTGTGATGTGGTGCTGACTTCACGCGGCCTTGACGGCGGCGGTGATCTTCTTTGCGGCGTCGGTCAGATCGGCCCCGACGGTCATCGTGGGGATGTCGCCCTGGGCGGCTTCGAGGATCTTGCGGGCGGGTTCGACGTTCGTGCCTTCGAGGCGGACCACCAGCGGGACCTTGAAGCCGACTTCCTTGGCGGCGGCGACGATGGCGTTGGCGATGGTGTCGCACTTGGCGATGCCGCCGAAGATGTTGACGAGGATGCCCTTGACCGCGTCGTCGCTGAGGATGATACGGAAGGCTTCGGTGACGGCTTCCTGGGAAGCGCTGCCGCCGACGTCCAGGAAGTTGGCGGGTTCGCCGCCGTGCAGCTTGATGATGTCCATGGTCGCCATCGCCAGGCCCGCGCCGTTCACGAGGCAGCCGATCGAGCCGTCGAGCTGGATGTAGGACAGGCCGTGCTGTTCAGCGCGTTGTTCAGATTCCGGCGTTTCGGTCGGGTCTTCCATTGCTACTAAAGAGTTCTGGCGGAACTTGGCGTTGTCGTCGAAGTCGATCTTGGCGTCGATGGCGAGGATCTGCCCGTCGGGCGTTTTGACCAGCGGGTTGATCTCGGCGAGCGAGGCGTCGGTCTTGAGGAACAGCGCGACGAGCGCGGCGAGGGTCTTCTTGAACTGCTTGACCTGGTCGCCGGTGAAGCCCAGCGCGAACGCGAGCTTGGTCGCCTGGTAAGGACGCAGGCCCGCAACGGGGTCGACGGGTTCCTTGAGGATCGCGCCCGGGTTGGACTCGGCGACTTCTTCGATGGCCATGCCGCCTTCCTTGGAGGCGATGATCACCGGGCAGCCGAGCTTGCGATCAACGACGATGCCCAGGTAGTACTCGTGTTCGATGTCGACGCCGGCGGCGATGAGCAGCTTGTGGACGGGCACGCCTTCGGGGGGCGTCTGCGGCGTGATGAGGGGCTTGGAGAGGATGGCCTTGGCGGCCTCTTTGGCCTGCTCGGCGGTCTTGACGAGCTTGACGCCGCCGCCTTTGCCGCGGCCGCCGGCGTGGACCTGGGCCTTGACCACGGCGAGGGTGGCGCCCTGTTTGGCGAGGGTTTCGAAGGCTTTTTCGGCCTGTTCGGGGGTATCGACGACGATGCCGCCGGGGACGGGGACGCCGGCGGCTTCGAGCAGTTCGCGGGCCTGATATTCGTGGATCTTCATGGTCCGCGGATGATAACGGCCCGGACGCAGGACGGATTGGCGGCTCGGGGCCATTGACCCGATAAGATGGACCAGCGATGAAGCGGATCGTCCGTCCAACATCGAGCAGCTCCAAGCCCGCGGTCGTGTCTGCGACGGCGGCGCTGGCGGCGTTGTCGGTGGCGTTGCTGCTGACGATGCCGGCCGTGACCGCAACGGGGCAGAGCTTCCGCGGCGCTTCAGAATCCGACGCGACGCGAGCGGCGCTGGCGCAGCTCCGCGAGTCGCTCAACGAGGCGGCCCGGGCGCTGGCGGGTGTTCAGGTCCGCAACGTCGGTCAACCCGCCGCCGCGACCGACTGCCCAACGCTTCGTGACACACTCGCCGGCGAGCCGCTTCGAGCGCGACCGTTGGCGGGCGACGGCGTTGTTTTTTCGCCCCCTGCGCCCCTGCGCGACGCCTTGCTGAACCTTCCACCCCCGACGCGCTGACCGTTCTGGTCGTTGCTTTTCAACCCTCGCGTCGTTCCTGTTTCAACTCACCCGCAGCCCACGGATTCAATCCGTGGGCTTACGCGCCGCATCCACCGCGCCTTACCCCGAAAGTTCTCCCATGGTTTTCAAAACCGTCAGCAAATCGTTCTCCAAGATGTTCGGCTCGCGCAACGAGCGCGTCGTCAAGAGCTACCAGAAGCGCGTCCAACTCATCAACGCGCAGGAAAGCATGGCCCGTGCCCTCACCGACGCGCAGCTTCGCGAGAAGACCGTTGAGTTCAATCAGCGGCACGTCGACAAGGGCGAAGAGGTCGCCGACATGATCCCCGAGGTCCTGGCCGTGGCCCGCGAGGCGATGGACCGGTTCGTCGGCATCCGCAACGCCTTCAACCCCGAGTTCCGCGAGCAGTTCGCCCGCGACAAGCTGCCCGCGGAGATGCAGCAGCTCTGGCAGGAGCTTTGCGCCAAGGCGGACGCGACCGAACCGATGCCCGTGCTCGGCGGTGCG
>CAZIXN010000082.1:0-11278 GCA_964543215.1 uncultured Phycisphaera sp. | reverse complement strand
CATGCGTCCTGTCGTGCCCGCCGCCGCGTCCGCACCACCCGACGGAAGCTTCCCCCTGCCCGGCCCTGCCCCCACCGCCACCGATCCGCTCGTGAACACCGCGCCCGGCCACGCCGATCGCTCGGGCCTGGGCATCCCGCGCATGCGCCGCGGCTGGACCACGCAGCGCATCGTCATCGCGGTCGCGCTGATCGCCCTGTCGGGATGGGCCTGCCTTCGCGCCTGGGCCGACATCTTCTGGATCGCCTATCACGACGAGGAAGCAAGCCAGGTCTGGCTCGCGCTGCCCGTTGCCGCGTGGCTGATCTGGGGGCGATGGACCGCCGTGCAACGCACCCGACCGACCTACAGCTTCTACGGCCCGGGCGTGATCGCGGCGGGCTTGCTCCTCCACGAATTCGGCTTCCGCAACTACGTCCAGGTCGCATGGCACGGCGGCGCCGTCCTCGTGCTCCTGGGCGCGATCTTCACGGTCGTCGGTCCGAACCTCGTCTGGCGGCTGTGGCCGGCCCTGCTGGTCTTCGCGTTCCTGGTGCCCGTGCCCGGCGCAATCAGACAGGAACTCGCGATGCCGCTGCAGACGCTCACCGCCGCCGCCGCCCAGTTCGTCTTCGAGCTGCTGGCCGTGCGCGTCACCCGGGTCGGCAACACGCTTTCCTACAACGGTGAAACCATGCTCGTCGCCGAGGCCTGCAACGGCATGCGCATGATGTTCGCGCTCGTGCTCGTCGCCTACGCCTTCGCCTTCGGCACGCCGCTGCGGCCGTCCGTCCGCGTTGCGCTCATCGTCCTGTCCCCCATCGCCGCCGTGTTCTGCAACGTGATCCGCGTCGTGCCCACCGTGCTGCTGACCGGACATTACCCCGACAGTGCCGGCCCGCTGTTCCACGACCTGGCGGGCTGGGCGATGCTCGCGGTGTCGTTCCTGCTGCTCATGGGATTCATCCGCATGTTGCGCTGGGCGGATGTGCCGGTCATGCAGTCGCAGGCCGCCCTGTCGAGCGGTTGAACCCGCGAACGCGAGCGCCTTGTGCCGCGTATGCACCCTTCGCCAAGCAGCCGAAAGTCTTCTCGATGCACCCATCCCCCTCGGAACACACGCAACCGCCCGCGTCGCCCGGTTCGCGCCCTCGGCCGTATTCCAAGCTGACCTGGCTGGCACCCGTGCTGAGCGCTTCGCTGCTGGGCGGCATGGTGCTGTACAGCTTCGGCCTGCCCGAACCCGCCGACGCCGGCCCGTACCACGACGCCCTGCTCGAAATCCGCGGCGACGCGCCGCTGGCCTTCGGCGACTGGGCCGGCCGCGACGAGGCCGTCGCCCAGGCCGCCATCGAACTGCTTCGCCCAAACCTGATCGTCAGCCGACGTTTCAGCAACGCCCGCACCGGCGAAAGCGTCGCCCTGCTGATCGTGCAGTGCAAGGACGCACGCGACCTCAACGGCCACTGGCCGCCCAACTGCTACCCCGCCGCCGGCTTCATCGAAACCGGCAGCGAGCCGGTCACCTGGAACGTCGGCGACGTCCGCGTCAACGGTCGGGAGTACCGCTTCGGCCGCGACGGCGTCGCCGAAACCATGGTCGTCTCCAGCTTCCTCATCATCCCCGATGGCCAGATCTCCGCAGACATGCGCGACGTCGTTGAAGCCGCAGGCAACTACGGCCTCCGCTATTTCGGTGCCGCGCAGGTCCAGGTGCTCACCGACGCCGCCATGTCCACCCAGCGCCGAAAAACCGTCGTCGAAGCGTTTCTCGAAGCTTATCGGCCGCTGATCGAGGCGATCCGGTATAGCCGGGACGCGGGCGTCGCATCTCCGTGATCCCGCCGCAAACCGTCCAACCACCGGCCCGGCATCGCCGATAGCTACGGTACGGGGTGCGCCCCCGCGGACCCGCCGCTGCGACGACGCCTCGCAATCAACGGTTCGGCCCGCACGCCGACCGAGATCTCAGATTTTCCGACCGCCAGGATCCGATATGGCCTCTCCCGATCGCAAGCAACGCCGCCGACGCCGACTCACCATCCTTCTGGTCGGCTTCCTCGCCCTCGTCGCCGGCGTCACCGGCCTGTGGTTCGTCCAGCAAGCCCGGCAGGCCGCCTACCTCGACGAGCTCCGCGCCGACGGCCTGGCCGCGTACGAAGCGCAGGACTTCCCCCGCGCCGCCGCCCTGCTCGAAGACTTCCTCCGCGAACAGCAGGCCAAGGACCCCGAAGCCCTCTTCGCCGCCGCCGACGCCGTGATCCGCACGCCCCAGCCCGGCAACCTCCACATCGCCAAAGCCCGGCAGTGGCTCACCCGCCTGCGCGTGGTCGATCCCACCCACGAATCCGGCACGGAGATGATCCTCGATCTCGCCAACCGCTACTACCCCCCCAGCGACGGCATCGCCGTGGCCAACGACGTCCTCGCCACCGACCCCTCCAACACCGAAGCGCTCAAGATGCGCGGCCTCAAGCAGGCCCGTGTCGAAAACTACGCCGACGCCGAACGCGACTTCGTCGCCTACCTCGAACAGCACTCCGACGACTACGAAGTCCACCTGCTCCTGCTCCAGGTCCGCGACGAGCTGCACGTCGATCCCGAAACCCTGCTCGCCCAGGCGAAAGTCCTCGTCGAAGAACACCCCGAAGATCCGCGCTTCGAAATGGTGCTCGGCCTGACCTACGCCACAAACAACCAAGTGGACCAAGCCCGCAACTGGGTCCGATCCGCCGCAGCACGCAACGTGCCCGACGACGCGTTCATCAGCGCCCTCACCAACGCGTTCGACCGGCTCGGCCTCTACGGCGAAGCGTCCGACTACCTCGTCAAAGTCTCCAGCGATCGCCCGATCGACGGCGATCTGGGCCTGGAAGTCACGCGACGCCTCTTCGAGGCCGGCCAGTTCGACGCCGTCCTCGAACGCCTGACACATCCGAATCAGGACGCCGACACCGAGTCGCTGGCCATCCGCGCGATGACCCAGTTCGAACGTGGCCAGCGCGAGCCGGCCCAGCAGACGCTCGCACAGCTCGCCGCTCGATCCGGCGAAAAGTCCGACGACAAAGCGGCACGGTGGGCACAGGTGCTCGGGGCCTTCTACGCCCAGCCGCGCGTGGTTTCCGAAGCCATCGACGCCGGCGAAAAAGCCATGGCTCAGGGCCTCCTGCATCCGTACCTGCTCATGATGCTCGGCAACCTCCACGCCGGCGTCAACGACCACACCGCTTCGATCAATTATCAGGAGCAGGCGTCCCGCGTTCGACCGAGCTGGGCCGCCCCGCTGCTCTTTGCCGCCAAGGATTACCTCGCGCTGGATCAGTGGAGCCTCGCCGAACAGATGGCCCGCCAGGCCAGCGTCCGACGACCCGACCTGATCGAAGCCCACGTCATCCGGGCCCTGGCCATGGGCAACAACCCCCAGGCCGTCCGCACCGGGCAGGTTCAGGAAGTGCTCGACTACATCGACCGCATCCTCGAACGCGCGCCGCGGACCGAATCGCTGCACGTCATGAAGGTCCAACTCCTCGCCGCCAACGGCAACCTCCCGCAAGCCACCCGCGCCGCCGGCGAAACCATCCGACTCGATCCGGCGCCCTCGGCCGAAACGCTGATGAGCCTCGCTCGTGTCGGAGAAGAGTTCGGCCTGGGGATCCAGAACGCCGCGATGGCCCGCGTCCAGCAGGCGTACGGCGACACGCCCGCCCTGGTATACGCCAAAGCCATCGAACGCGCCAACCAGGGCGACGCCGCCGCTGGCCAACAGCTCCTTGATCAAGCCGCCGCCGCGCAACCCAACGCCCTGTCGTGGCAGCTCGCCAAGGCCCAGTACCTCGCCCACCTCGGCGACCCCGCCGCCCGCGACGCCTACGCCGACCTCGCCGCGTCCTACCCCGATCAGCTGGACCTGCAGGTTCAGATCATGCGCAGCCCGGTCGTCCGCGCCGCCCCGGCTTTGTCCGACAAGCTCATCGAACGCGTCCGCGGCCTCGCCGGCGAGCAGAGCACCCAGTGGCGCGTCGAACGCGCCCGCTGGCACCTCGCCGGCCCCAACCCCGTCGCCGACGCCGCCGCCGCAGAGAAACTCCTCGACCAGGCCATCGACGGCAACCCCGGCGACGCCGACGCCTATCTGCTCCGCGCCCGCGCGAAAGAACTCCAAGGCCGACTCGCCCAGGCCGTGCAGGACGCCCAGGCCGCGCAACGCATCCGCCCCGACTCGCCCGGCGTGCTGCTGGAACTCGTCCGCTTCGAACAGGCCGTAGGCAACTTCACCGCGGCGTTCACCGGACTCAAACGTCTCGCCGAAAACCCCGCCGCCAGCGCCGCCGACCTCCGCCAGACCGCCGCCATGCTCGCCGGCCAGGGCGAATACCAGGACGCCACCGCCCTGCTCGAGTCGCTGCAAAAACGGGCCGGCTTCGCCACCCAAGACCGCCTCCTGCTCGCTCGCCTCTACGCCCAGGCCGGAAAACTCCGCGAGGCCAAGTGGCAGGTCGAAACCCTCCTCAACGAGTCACCCTCGCTGGAGACCATCGGCTTCGCCGCCGACTTCTACGCCCAGCTCGGCGAACTCGACAACGCCCGCGCGGTGCTCGCCCGCCTCGACGGCCTCGACCTGCCGGATTTCCAGAAGCGTGCCGTCCAGGCCGACTTCGCCAGCCGCTACGAGTCCGCCGACCTCGCCGAGCGTCGCTTCACCCAAGCCGCCCAGGCCGACCCCACCAACGGGACAGGCTGGCTCCGCCTCGCCGCGTTCCACCTCAGCCAGGCCGACGCGCCCGCCGCGCTCGAGGTTGCCCAACGAGGCCTCCAAGCCTCGGGCCCCCAGCCCGGGCTCGAAGCCCTGATCCGCCGGGCCGACGCCGCACGACTCCTGCTCGCCGACGACCCGTCGGTCGCGCCGCTGCTCGCGTCGCTGCTCGGGGCCGACGGCTTCCGCGACGCCGCCGACGCCGCCGTCCGCTTCCTCGCCGACGCCCGGCGTGACAACGTCGCCACCGTCGAAGTCGTCACCGGACTCCGACGACTCGCCGACGAACACCCCGGATTCCTCGTGCTCCAACTCGTCACCGCCGAGCGTCAGCTCCGCGCCGGCCTCAACGACGAAGCTCAGGCCGTCGCCGGCCGTGCCGTCCGCACCTTCCCCGGCTCGGTCGATGCCGCACAGCTCCTCACCGCCGCGCTCGGGGCCGATCAGCTCTGGGACCAGGCGCTCACCGCCGCCCAGGAATGGCGCAAACGCGGCGCCCGCAACCCGCTCGCCGCCGAGGTCGCCATCGCCCGGGCCCGGCTCCGACTCGGCCGATCGCAGGACGCAGCACAAACCCTCGAGCCCTACCGCGCCGCCGTCGAAGCCAACCCCGCCGGCTGGGGCGCGTACGCCGAGGTGCTCGGCGAAGCCTTCATCCGCCAGAACCGCGTGGCCAACGCCCAGAACCTGCTCCAGCCGCAGCTCCGCGAGCACGCCGACTGGCGCATCGCCTGGCTCCGCCTCGCGTCGCAGCACCTCGAAGACCCCGCCGCCCGAAGGCGCTGGCTCGAAGCCGTCACCCCCCTGGTGCCCGCCGACGCCCCCGCCGAGCGCTTCGCCCTCGCCGAGGCCTGGTGGTCGCTGCACCTTACCGCCCCCGACGCCCAGGGCGACCGCATGGCCAGCCAGATCCTTCAACGCCTCGTCGCCCAGCCCGACGCTTCACCGATGACCTGGTTCCTCTACGCCGTGGTCACCGAAACCGCCGGCCAGATCGACACCGCCGCCAACGCCTACCGCAAGGTCCTCGAACTCGACGCGTCCTCGCAGATCGCCCGCAACAACCTCGCCATGCTCCTGATCGATCACCACGCCAACCAAGCCGGACCCGAAGCACTGCGACTCGCCCGGCTCACCGTCGCCGACGAACCCAACAACGCCAACTACCGCGACACCCTCGCCTACGTTCAGGCCCGGCTGGGCAACCTCGACGAGGCCATCGCCAACATCCAGATCGCCATCGACCTCGAACCGCAGAACCCGCAGTGGCGCCAGCGACTCGCCGAACTGCTCAAACAGTCCAGCCAACCCACCGCCATCACACCCACCGCCGACGTCGCCACGCCCTGACTCCAAAGCCAACACACCCCAAGCCCGCGTTCCATGAACGCGGGCTTCTCTCTGCACGCACCGCCTCCGCGACCGATCATCACGCCAAACCTGTCGGTGATTTGCCGGCCCACCGCCGCCGGTATTCGCACATCAACGACCGACCTGGGGTAAGTGCCCGCCATCATCCAAGTCCAACCGCCAACCTCTCCCGACGCTCCGCCGCGCCGATCGCCGCATCTTGAGACCGCCACATGGTTCGCCGGCACCGCGTGGCCCCTCACGAAATTACGCACCAAGCACGCGAGGCGCGCAGCCGCAAGCCCACGGCTTGCGTGTGCCGGGCGCATCCCCGTCGCGTGCGGCCAACCGCCGCCTAAACTCGGTCATGGCCACGACGCTTAACGTGCTCGCCTGGGGCGTGCTCTTCCTCGCCGCCCTGCCCTCGGCCATGGTGGCCATCAACCTCGCCCGCTTCCGCAAACTGCCCGCGACGGTGGAAGGGCCGCCCGCATCGACGCCCGATTCCACGGCCCAACTCCCCCCGGGCATCAGCGTGCTCATCCCCGCGCGCAACGAAGCCGCCGCCATCGGCCCGTGTCTTGACGCGCTGCGCGCCGCAGCGGACGGCGTGGACCTTGAGATCATCGTGCTCGACGACCACTCCGACGACGGCACCGCCCAACGCGTCGCCGCACTCGCCCAGCGCGACCCGCGCGTCCGCCTTGTGGCCGGCTCGGCGCTTCCCGCCGGACACAACGGCAAGCAGCACGCCTGCTGGCAACTCGCCGGGCACGCCCGCAAGGACCTGCTCACCTGGATCGACGCCGACGTCCGACTGCAGCCCGGGGCGCTCGCCCGCCTGGCGCGCGAAGCGAGCGTCAATCCGGCCGCGCTGCTCAGCGGCTTCCCGAGGCAGCGCACCGTGGGCCTGATGGAAAAACTCATCGTCCCGCAGATCCACGCGGTCCTGCTGGGCTACCTGCCGATGGCCCGCATGCGCAAGAGCCTCTCGCCGGGCTTCGGGGCCGGGTGCGGCCAGTGGTTTGCCGCGCACCGCCAGCCCTACTTCCAGGTCGGCGGACACAGCGCGATCATCGACACCATCCACGATGGCATCGCGCTGCCCCGCCTGTTCCGCCGTCACGGCTTCTTCACCGACATCTTCGACGCCTCGGACACCGCGAGCTGCCGCATGTATGAGAGCGCACGCGACGTCTGGAACGGCTTCGCAAAAAACGCCACCGCCGGCATGGCCGCCCCCGGAAGCATCGGGATCTGGACGTCGCTGCTGCTGGGCGGCTGGGTCCTGCCGTGGCTGCTGCTGGCGCTGCGGCTGACCGGCTGGTGGGTGCCCGAAAGCGGCAGCTTCGCGGGCACGTGGGTGTCTTGGGTGCCGGCCTTGTTCGCCCTGTTCACCACGATCGCGCTGGGCGTGCGCTTCCGACAGGGCATTGGCGCAACGCTGCTTCGACCGCTGGGCGTCGCGGCGCTCCTGGCCATCCAATGGCACGCCCTGTGGCGCAAGCTCCGCGGCACCCCGGCCACGTGGCGCGGACGAAGCTACGCGGCGGCGTGAACCGATCGATGAATGATGAGAGATGATTGATGAATGAACAGCCTGTGTCGCTGTAAGCCGCCGCGACGCCGTCTGTGAAATCATCGATCATCTATCAGCACTCATCAATCCGCTCAAGGCGCCAGCCGCTCGACCCGCCAACCCTGCCCGTCGCGCACGTAGGCCAGTCGATCGTGCAGCCGTGACGGCTGGCCCTGCCAGAACTCGATGCGTTGCGGCAGCACGGCGTAGCCGCCCCAGTGTGGCGGGCGCGGCACATCCTGCCCTTCGTATTGCCTGATCAGTTCCGCTTCGCGCTGCGCGAGCAACTCACGGTCCGGGATCACGCTGGACTGCGGCGACGACCACGCCCCGATCTGCGAACCCCGCGGCCGCTGCGCGAAGTACCGGTCGTTCGCCGCCGGCGGAAGCTTTTTCACGTCGCCGTGGACGCGGACCTGGCGATCGAGTTTGTCCCAGTAGAACACCAGCGTCGCACGCGGGTTCGCGTCGAGCTGCCGGGCTTTCTGCGATTCGTAGTTGGTGTAGAACGCAAAACCCGCCTCGGGATTCAGCCCTTTGAGCAGCACGATCCGCGCATCGGGCGTTCCCTCGGCCGACGCGGTGGCCAGCGTCATCGCGTTGGGTTCCTTGATGCCCGACATCTTGGCCTGCGTGAACCACATCTGAAACTGGTCGAACGGGCTGTCGAGCAGCTCGGCTTCAAACAGCCCCGGGACGTTGTAAGGCTGACGGAGGTCGGCGAGGTCGGACATGCTGACGGATGATAGATGATTGATGCGTGACGACTTCGGGCCGGGCGTCGTGTACGCCGCCGTGACTCGCGGCCTTCAATCATCATTCATCGCTCACCAATCATCAATCACGAAACCCGTGTCGCCTTGCGCAGCGACTTCACTTCGGCGGGGGTGAGCGGCCGCCACTGCCCCGGAGCCAGGCCCTTGAGTTGCAGCGGGCCCAGCGCGGTGCGCTTGAGCTTGCGGACCTTGAAACCCAGGCGGGCGAGCAGCCGGCGGATCTCGCGGTTCTGCCCTTCGGAGAGCGTGACGCTCAGTGTGGTTCGGTCGCCACGGGTCCGGTCGGTTTCGTGGGCGATGATGCGGACGCGCTCGAAGCTCGCGCGCTTTCCAGCGTTCGCGGCCGGGCCGTGCTTGTCGAGGGCTTTGCGGTCGGCCAGCACGAGGCCTTTGGTGAGCCGTTCGAGGTCGCGCGGATCGAGCTTCCCCTTGACGCTGACGAGGTAGCGTTTCGTGATGCCGAAGCGCGGGTGGGTGAGGCGGTGCGTGAGCTCGCCGTCGTCGGTCATGAGGATCAGGCCCGTCGAGTCCGCGTCCAGTCGGCCGACGGGATACAGCCGGGCCGCGCCGGGCATATCCACAAGGTCGGCGACGGTGGTGCGGTCCTTGCCGGGTTCGTCTTCAACGGTGGAAACGACCTTGCGCGGCTTGTGCAGCAGGACGTAGTGCTTGCCGGCGGTCTTCTTGCCGCTGCGCGCCGCGCGGGACTTCGCGACCGGTTCGCCGTCGACCTCAAGCCGGTCCTGCGCCGCATCGACCCACGCCGGCAGCGTCTTGACGACCTGACCGTTCACGCGCACCCGGCCCGCCTCGATGAGCGCTTCGCAGTCGCGGCGGGATGCGACGCCGGCCTCGGCGAGAACTTTCTGAAGACGGGCGCCGCGGGATTTGTCCTGGTAGTCGTGCATGAGTGAGGGGGACGCGACAAGTCGCGGCGTTGAAGGTGGTTTACGTCCGGGGGTCAATCGAATTCGTCGCCGCGGAAGGTGCTGCCCAGATACGTCTGGCGGACGCGGTCGTCGTTGATGATCTGCTTGGGCGTGCCCTCGGCGAAGACCTTCCCCTCGGAAATGACGTAGACCCGGTCGCACACGGCCAGGATGTGGTGCACGTTGTGGTCGGTCACGAGCATCGCGATGTCGTGCCGGTCGCGCAGCTTGCGGATCTCGTCCTGCAGACCCTCCACCGCCACCGGGTCCACCCCCGCGAACGGCTCATCGAGCAGGATCAGGCTCGGCTCGGTCACCAGCGCCCGGGCGATCTCCAGCTTGCGCTTCTCGCCCCCCGAGCACAGCGACGCCGACTGCCTGCGGATCTTCATCAGATCGAACTGATTCATCAGCTCCTCGGCCCGCGCTTTGCGCTGCGACCGGTTGAGCGGCCGGGTTTCGAGGATCGCGTGGAGGTTCTGCTCGACGGTCAGCCGCCGGAAAATCGACGGCTCCTGCGCGAGGTAGCCCATGCCGCGCTGGGCCCGCTGATACATCGGCAGACGCGAGACGTCCTGGCCGTTGAACACGACCGACCCGGCCTCGGGCTCGATCATGCCGATGGACATGCGGAAGCTGGTGGTCTTGCCCGCGCCGTTGCGCCCCAGCAGCCCGACGATCTCGCCCTGGGCGACGTCGAAGCTGACCTTGTCCACGACCGTCCGCTGGCCGAAACGCTTCACGAGGTTTTTGGCCTTGAGGATGAACACTCCCGGAAGATACCCGGAAGCGTCGCGGCGGCGGGTGGCGGCGGACGGCAGAGTTTGCGTTCGGCGGTGGGGGTGGTAATCTTCTCGCTCGCCGGAATCACGCCGGCGCGTCCGGCCAGGTAGCTCAGTTGGTAGAGCACAGCATTGAAAATGCTGGTGTCCCCGGTTCAAGTCCGGGTCTGGCCACTGCCCCGCGTTGCGATGCGTTTCCCAGCGTCTCAACGCGGTTTTTTTGTGGCTTGGGTGACTCGATACCCCCCCTTGCGGCGTCCTGCTGCGCCGCATTTTGCGCCACCCCTTCGGCGGGTTGGGCGGCGGCGGTGAAGTGTTCGGCAGTGACTTGCAAGTAGTGGGCTTTGGCGATCTTCGCGGAGTGGCCGAGCCAGGCGGTGGCGACGTGTTGGGGGAAGCGTTGGAAGAGAAAAGGGAAGAGAATAGGGGTCAGGGGAAGAGAAAAGGGAAGAGAAGAGAGAAGAGAAAAGGGAAGAGAAAAGGGGTCAGAAGGAGGGGTCAGAAGGAGGGGTCAGGGGGGTCAGAAGGGGTCAGGAGTCGTTTTTTCATGGTGGGGTTTGTGTGTCATGTGGGTGTCGCCTCTTTGCGGGGTCGGCCGGGGTTGCGGAGGGAGGCGGTGGCTTCAAGTCGGGTGGCGGTGCGGTGGACCCAGTCGGGGTCGCCGTGGGGGCGGCTGCGGGCAACGCATCGGCGGATGGCCTCGAGCTCGGCCGATCGCATCGGGCGGTTGACGGTCTGCACCCACCGCGGCGGCATCCCTCCGGGGCCGACGGGGGAGCCGGGGGAGCCGGGGGAGCCGGTGAGCGAGGCGGGCCAGTCGCACAGGATCGCACGCATGGGGGCGGTGTCGGTGGCGGTTGTCGTGCGGAGGTGCAGGCTGCCCCAGCGCCAGTCCTGCGCCCGCTCGACCAGGCCGGCCCGCAGGGCGTTGCGCTCGACGTAGCGGGCGACGGTCAGGAAGTGGCGGGCGGATTGCACGGGGAACGATTTGAACCGGCCTTGATAGACCGGGCCCTGACCGGCGGTGTGGCGGTGGGCGTGGAGCCGCTGGGTGTGGGTGACGGTGAGGCGTCGCATGAACTCGGACAGCTCGCCGGCGGCGTGGGGGCGGAGCAGGAGGTGCCAGTGGT
>CAZIXN010000081.1:0-11305 GCA_964543215.1 uncultured Phycisphaera sp. | reverse complement strand
CTTTCGACGGCGGCGGCACCAACCTTGTGCTCGACGCCGACAAGGACAACTACACGCTCAACGCGATCTTCGGCGACGGGCCCAACTTCTGGGAACCGCAGCACAGCGGCACGCTCAACGTCGCGTTCGCGGATGGCCACGTCGCCCGCTTCTCGGAGTTCGATGAAGCGGTCATGACGTATCGTTACGGCCAGATGTCGGGCTACTGATCGGGCCGTGCGGTCCTTGGGGCTTCGACGCAACTCTCACGAGGACTCGTCATGAGCACCGGACCCATGATCGCCGCCGCCGGACGTCTCGGCTACCAGACCGGCCTGAAGATGCTCGAGGGCATCAAGGCAGAACGCTTCGCTCGCCTGCCCGTCGGGAACCTCGGCGTCGTGCCCACCAATCACCCCGCGTGGGTCTTCGGGCACCTGGGGCTCTACGGCCCGCACCTGCTGACCCTGCTCGGCCATGCCGACGACGCCGAAAAACTCGCCGCGCCCAAAACCTGGGACACCCTCTTCGGCATGGGGAGCACCTGCCAGGACGACCCCGCCGGCGACGTCTACCCGTCCATGAACAAAATCGTCGAGCAGTTCGAACGCTCCTACGACGCGGCGCTCAAGGCCACCCAAAACGCCGACGACGCCGTGTTCATGAAGATCAACCCCAACGAAAAGATGCGCGACCGCTTCCCCACCGTCGGCACCGCCGTCACCTTCATGCTCACCACGCACCCGGCCCTGCACCTGGGGCAGGTCAGCGCGTGGCGACGCATCGAAGGCCTCGGCTCGGCGCTGGGCTTCTGAAACAGGCTTTCAAGCCGGCAGGCACGCGACGCTTCAGTTGAAGATGCCGTCGAACACCTTGTCAACGCTGCGGTCGATGGCCCGGTCGGTCTGCTGGTCGACGCGACCCTCGGCTCGGTTCGTCGCGCGGTCGGTCTTTTCCTCGGCCTTTTCTTCGACCGTCGGGGCCGACTCGCAAGCCGGCACGGACAGGCAAACCACAGCGGCGAAACCCAAAGCCATCCACGGGGTGATCCAACGCATACCAGCCTCCCAACATGATTGAAACAAAAACATCACCGACAGTTACGACGCAACCTACCGCGAATTTGGCCGAACTTCAATGCTCCCGCCGACGGTTCTTGCGGGCGATGACGGCCGCGGGGCTTAGCGGCTTGACTTGGGCGACATGGGGTTGTGCCGTCGGTCCGGGCGCGGCGGTGCCGCTACGCGAAAGAGCGTCGGGCCTGTGGCGGGGTGAGGAACTTGCCTCGCCGGATTTGTCGGATGCGGCGGTGCTGGGCTACGACGCGGGCATCCGGCCGTACCGGCGGGGGTCGGTGCGGATGGACGTCGAGCCGGCGGGCGCCGTCACGCCCGGCCAGACGTGGGTCCACAACTACGGCCACGGCGGGTCGGGCTGGACGCTCAGTTGGGGCTGCGCCCAGTGGGCCGCGGACCGCGTCCGCGACGCCATGCCGGAGATGGCCAGCACCGCGCCGCGCGAAGTCGCCGTGCTGGGCGGCGGCATCGTCGGGCTGACCACCGCCCTGTCGCTCCGCCGCCGTGGCATCCCCGTCGCGCTCTACGCTGAGCAACTCGCCACCCGCACTACGTCCGTCAAGGCCGGTGCCCAGTTCGCGCCGTCACTGGTGGCGTACGAAGTGACCCGGCCGGATCATCCCACGCTCGCCGACCTGCTCCGCGCCACCCACGCCCGCTTCCTCGACGACGAATCCGCCAGCGTCGGCGTCCACCGCAAAACCAACTTCACCGCCCAGCGAGGCGGCGGGGCGCTACGCGGCATCCCCGACGATCTCACGCAACCCCGCCAACTCGAACGCCTCCCCATCGCCGGCATCAACGAGCCCGGCCACGCCTACGACACGCTGCACTTCGAGCCACCGACGTATCTGCGATTCCTTCAGGAACGGCTCGCCTCCGCCGGGGTGCGCTTCGAGACGCGCCGCTTCGACACGCTCGCCGACGTCGCCGCACTGCCCCAGCCGGTCGTCGTGAACTGCCTGGGACTCGGAGCCGGGGCCTTGCTCCGTGACGACGCCATGGTGCCCGTGCGAGGCCAACTCGTGCACCTCCGCCCGCAGCCCCAACTGACCTACATGATCAGCCACCGCGGCTATATGTTCCCGCGCAGCGACGTCGTCGTTCTCGGCGGCACGCTGGACTTCGGTGAAACGGACACGACGCCGGTGGAGGCGGATTGCCAGGCGATTCTGCGACGCCACCGCGCGTTCTTTGGTCACGGCCAGGTCGCTTAAGCAACCAGGCCCACTGCGAATCACCATTCCAGGATCAGGTAGTACCGTGCGTCGGCGAGCTTGCGGAAGCCGCCGGTGCTCAGGTCGCCGTCGTCGAGCATCGCATCGATCAGGGTCATGAACGCGTCATCGCGGGTGGCGCCGGTGCCGTCGAAGTGCACACCGATCGCCGCGGTGACGCCGTTGTCCAGGTACTCCACGTCCCACACGCCGCCCAGGGGTGTGCCCCTGGCCCAGGCGGCTTGGTTGATGTAGGACTCGAAGCCGGCGGGCACGGCCCCGCTGGAACTGTCTTCAAGATACTCGCCGTGCTCGCCCATGTAGATCTGCGCGGCCTTGTGGTATTGCGTGAGGTCGGTGACGAAGGCGGTCTGCTTGCTGCTGGTGGTCACGTCGGCGATGGCGGGCAGCACGATGGCCGCGAGGATTCCCAGGATCACCACGACGATCAGGATCTCGACGAGCGTGAACGCCCGCGACGCAGGGCCGGGGAGGCGCCGCGGCTGCGGAGCGGTGAGACGTGTGACGGCTCGGGGGAGTGGGTCGGCCATGCATGGAGTTATCGGATTCAGAGCGCGGTCGAGGCAAGCCGCTTTGTCTGCCGGGCCACCGACCCGGGGCGCCCAGGTGTCACCGGCCGTGCGATCGTTACGATCTCGCCCCTATGCCCACACCGCCCCCCACGCGATACCGACGCACGCGCCCGACCACGATGTCGGCCCTGATGGTCGCCATGGCGCTCACGCTCACCGGGTGTGCCGGCGGTTTGGAGTTCGCCGCGATCGGCGCCGCCGCGAACGCCACGCGGGCCGGCAGCGCCGTGGTCAAGGGCGGCAAGATCAGCGGCGCCGTGCTCGCGCCGGCCGACGCGGTGAACGACGCCGTGCGGCTTGCCCTTGACGACGCCGACATGCGAATCAAGACCGTCGACACGCGGCGCACGTGGCGGACCGAATATGTCGCCAAGGATGACCGCGGCGCGAAGGTGAAGGTCCGCGTGAAGGAGCGCACCGACAAGCTCAGCCGGGTGCAGGTGGATGTCGGCTGGTTCGGCGACGCGGCGACCGCGCGGCTGGTTTCGCTGCGCGTGCAGTACCACCTGCGGCAGAACGGCCACGCCGATGAGAACGGCGCGATCACCGACGATGATGACCGGGAGGACGCGTCCGACGCCGACTTGGGCGGGTAGGCCATCTCCCCTGGTTTCGCCGCTATTCCATGATCACGAAGTACAGCCGGTCGCTGTCGAGCCAGCGGAAGCGGCCGGTGTTCAGGTTGCCGTCGTCGATCGTGCGGTCGATCTCCGCAAGGAACGCGTCTTCGGGTCTGCCCGCGGCGGAGTTGAAGTGCACGCCGATGGCAGACTTGACGCCGTAGTTCTCGAACTCGACGTCCCACCGGCCGCCGATGGGCGTGTCACGGCCCCAGCGGCCGGCGTCGATGTAGTTCTCCAGGCCCACGGGCACCACCCCGCTCGCCGTGGCGGGCGGGTACGCGTTGGTGTCCAGATAGAACGCCTCGGCCCCCTTGAGATACGACCGCAGGTCGGTCGAGAATGCGACGCGTTCGGCGTCGCCGAACGCGTTGGCAAACTGCGACGTCACGATCGAGGCGAGGATGCCCAGAATCACCACAACAATCAGAATCTCGATCAGCGTGAACGCGCCCGCCGCGCGACGGATATCGCGGCGGGTCCGGTTTGCGGGATGGTGTCTGGAGCGCCGGCCGTGAAACATCGCTCATCTCATCGGTTGTCCGAAGCAACAGATCGCACCCGCTGAGCCCCGAGGCCCCGATCGAGGCGCGGCTGTGACGGCTGGGCGAAGCGGCGTGAGGTGGCCTATAAGAGCGTCATGCCTACCGCCGACCCCGCGTTGCTGCGTTCGATGTTCGATGTGGCCGTCCCGTACGAAGCCTTCGTCGCCTCCGCCGAGGCGCTCGGGCAACGCGTGCCCTGGGACCAGCGTTTCGGCCAGCTCGCGCTGTCGCCCGAGCAAGCGGACGTCGTGGCGGCGTTCCCGCGGACGATGCACATGCTGACGCTGACCGGCACGTGGTGCGGCGACTGCGCGCTGCAAGGCGCGGCGCTGCAGCGCATCGCCGAGGGCAACCCCGATCGGATCAAGCTGCGGTACCTGCTGCGCGACGAGCAGTACGCCGAGTTGGTGGTCAAGTCGCAGATCAACGGCGGGTTCCGCGTGCCGGTGACGTGGTGGCTGGCGGAGGATTTCGCGCCGGTGTTCAGCTTCGGCGACCGCACGCTCAGCCGATACCGCTCGATGGCCCGCAAAGCGCTGCCGCCGGAAGAAGCCGCGGCGCTGGGGCTGCGCGAACCCCAGGCCGACTTCGATCCGGTGCGGGCGGTGCTCGACGAGATGCTCGCGCTATGTGAGCGGGCGCAGCTGCTGCTGCGGCTCAGCGGGCGCCTCCGCGAGAAGCACGGCGACTGACTCGGCCGGTCACCAGTCGTAGCCGAACGACGCCACGGCCTGCCGCCAGAACGGCGTATCCACCGCTTCGTGGTGCCGGTCCTCGAAGCTGTCGCGGAAGCTGCTGGGCCTGAACTTGTCGCGCATCGACGTGCGGCTCTTGCCGAAGGCGTGGGCGTGAAACGCTTGCAGATCCAGCGATTCCGGCTCGACGCCCAAAAACGCGAGCAGGTCGCGCATCGACGGGTGCAGCTCATCCCGCCCCGCCGCTTCGAGCGCATCGTGCAGGCCTTCGAAGCGCACGATGCGCGTGGCCGGCGACGAGACCCAGCCGGCGTAGTTGCGGTACGGGAACTTCGTGCGTTCCTCGATGGCGAACACGAGGCGGTCGGCGTCGGAGTCGAAGTCTTCGCGGAGGTGCTTCTGCATCGGGCGGTTCGGGCCGTGCAGCCAGTAGGTCTTGGAATACGTCGCGTAGCGCATCCAGCTCACGATCAGGTCGCGCGGGTCGCGGACCATGAACACGTGCCGGACGCGCTGGCCCGGCTCGCTCTGCAGAAACGCGTCGATGTCCGGGTCGTACGCCAGGTGCGCCGTGGCGGTGTAGCCGGCACGCAGGCGCGGGACGACCTGCGCAGCGGGGCAGCGCAGCAGGCCGTTGCTGGAGGGATGGATGAGGCGGTAGCCGTTGATGTTGATGTGCATGCCCGTGTTGGCCCAGCGACCCAGGAAGTCGATGGTCTGGTTGAGCATGTGCGTGCCGGATTTGGGCAGGCTATTGCCCAGGACGGCGGTGTTCGCCGGGCCCGGCGGCACCTCCCCGGGCGGCAGCGGGAGCGTGGCGTCCGGCTCGTCGCGCTCCTGATCCTTGGGCGGCGGGAGATGTTCGTCGGGTCGGGCGCGCAGGCGGGTATCGACCGCATCCAGATCGTCGGCCATCGGCGGACGCGCGGGCGGCTGGTCGTCCATCGCGGGCTTGGTGCCGAAGAGACGCTGGGCGATGCGGCGCAGGGGCGACGGCGACTGGGCGGGCTGTACGTGGTGGGGCGCGGGCATGCCGGAGCATAACCCGACCCCGGCCCCCGGAAGGCGCGACGCCGCGCCTTATCGGGCGCTGCGCCGGCATCGCCACACCCCCGGCGGGGTTCGGACGATGATCGCACGAGCCATGGCCCCCGACTCCGACGCCCCCAGCCCGCCCGCGCATCCCTCGCCGAAATCGTGGCGGTATCGGCTGCACGAAATCATCTTCGAGGCCGACACCCCGCTGGGCAAAGCCTTCGACATCTCCCTGCTGATCGCCATCGTCCTGAGCGTCGTGGCGGTGATGCTCGAAACCGTGCCCACCATCAACGACCGCTACCAGAACGCGCTGGTCGTGGCCGAGTGGATCTTCACCGGGCTGTTCACCGTCGAGTACATCCTGCGGCTGGTGTGCGTCCGCAAACCGTGGGCCTACGCGCGATCGTTCTTCGGCGTGGTCGATCTGCTGTCGATCCTGCCGACGTACCTGAGCCTGCTGTTCCCGGGGTCGCAGCACCTGCTGGTGATCCGCGCGATCCGCCTGCTGCGGCTGTTCCGCATCTTCAAGCTGGCACGCTACCTCTCCGAGGCCGAGACGCTGTGGGCCTCGCTCAAGGCGGCGTGGCAGAAGATCACCGTCTTCATCATGACGGTGGTGATCGTGGTGGTGATCGTCGGCTCGCTGATGAATCTGATCGAGGGCACCGGCGCATTCAACCGGCAACCGGTGTTCGCCGACGACGGCTCGCCGGTGCTTGACGCCGACGGCGTGCAGCTCGTTGAAGACACGCCCACGCCCGGCTTCGCGTCGATCCCTTCGAGTATGTACTGGGCGATCGTGACGATGAGCACCGTGGGCTACGGCGACATCACGCCGCGCACCGTGCCGGGCAAGGTGCTCGCATCCCTGCTGATCGTCGTGGGCTACTCGCTGATCATCGTGCCCACGGGCGTGCTGTCGGCGGAAATGGCCAGCCAGGCGTCGCGGCGCAGACTCTCCACGCAGCACTGCCCGCATTGCAGCAAAGAGGGACACGACGACGGGGCGGTGTTCTGCAAGTTCTGCGGCGAGCGACTGTGAACCGGCGCAGCTACAATCCGATCGACCCCGCGGCACCCCGCCGCTTTTCCCCTGTTTTTCCCGCGAAAGCGAGCCTGCCCGCATGAGCTACCTGGTTCCGATGGTCATCGAGAAGACCGGCCGAGGCGAACGCGCCTACGACATCTACAGCCGACTGCTCAAAGACCGCATCATCTTCATCAACGGCCCGGTCACCGACGACATGACCCAGACCGTCACGGCCCAGCTGCTGTTCCTCTCCAACGAGGACGCCGAGGCCGACATCCACTGCTACGTCAACAGCCCCGGCGGCAGCGTCAGCGCCGGACTGGGCATCTACGACACGATGCAGTTCATCCGTCCCGACGTGCAGACCTACTGCATCGGCGTCGCGGCGTCGATGGGGTCGCTGCTGCTGATGGCCGGCGCCGCCGGCAAGCGCTTCATCCTGCCCAACGCCCGCGTGCTGCTGCACCAGCCCCTGATGGGCGGCGTGATGCAGGGCCAGGCCACCGACCTGTCCATCCAGGCCAAAGAGATGCTCCGCACCCGCGAACGCCTCTTCAAGATCATGCAGCACCACACCGGCAAGGACTTCGACACCATCGCCCGCGATTGCGAACGCGACAAATGGCTCGACGCCGAAGAAGCCGTCGCCTACGGATGCGCCGACCAGGTCCTCCAACACCTGCCCGCGAAAACAACCGAACAGTGAGCCGGTGAAGCTAGACGCTTTAGGAGCTAGGAGCTAGGAGCTAGGAGCTAGGAGCCAGAAGGTTCGAGTTGGAAGCGAGACGCAAGATGCGACCAGTGCCATCCTTCTTGCTGCTAGCGCCGGGCTTCTTGCTTCTTGCAAGCTGCGGCACCAAAAATTTCACCAACGACAACGACCGGCTCCGCCGCGAGAACCTCGAACTCACCCGGCAGGTCCAGGCCCTCGAGCAACAGCTCAACAACCGGCTCGGACAGATCGAAACCCTCCGCGGCCAGCTCAACGCCGCCGATACACCCGCCGGCGTCGACCGCCCCACCCCCTCGGGGCTGACCATCGACAACTACTCCGGCCCGATCGACGTCGATCGCGACGGCGACGACGACGTCATCCGCCTCTACCTCATCCCCACCGATCAGCACGGCCGGATGATCCCCGTCGCCGGCACGCTCACCGCCTCGCTCCTGCACCTGCCCGACTCCGGCGAACCTTCCGTGCTCCACACGCAGACGCTCGGACCCGCCGAACTCGACGACGCCTACCGCGACGGGTTCACCGGCCCGTACTACCGCGCCGAATTCGACCTGACCGGCCTGACCCTGCCCTCCCCGCCCGCCGACCAGATCACCGTCCGCGTCGTCCTCGAACCCGTCGGCGGCGGCACGCTGCGCAGCCAGCAGACTTATCGGGTCCGCCTCGCGTCGCCGGGGTCGTGAAGCGGCTCAGAAGTCGCAAAGTTTGCGGGTTGTGACGGTCGCTGCCACATCGGCGATCGGGATTTCTTGCACTTGTCCTTGACCGGCTCCCAGCGATGTCCGAATGACATCGGGGTTGGCGAGAGAATGCCTTTCCCACCCGCGCCCAAACGCGAACCGAGCGCCACCATGAACCGATCCACCGCCACGACAACCTACCGTCCCCGCGCTGCCTCCGGCTTCACGCTGGTCGAGCTGACGATCGTCGTGCTCATGATCGCGATCCTCGCGGCGATGGTCATCCCCAAGCTCTCCAACGGCACCGACCAGTCGCGCAGCGGCGCCACCGCCGCCATCGTCAAGTCCGTGCAGACGATGATTCAGTACGCCGAGAACAGCCCGGACAACTTCACCGGCACGATCCCCGCCACCATCGACCCCAACTGGTTTGCCGACAAGAAGCTCCCCATCAACCCCTGGGACGAAGGCTACGCCGGCGCCCGCGTGAACAACGACGCCTCGGCCACCGCCAGCCAGACCCATCCCACCTTCAAGACCATCGCCGCCAACGGCGTGTTCTGGTATAACCCCAGCAACGGCCGGTTCCGGGCGCTCATCCCCGATCAGGGCAGCGACGAAGCCAACATCGCCCTCTACAACGCGGTCAACAGCACCAACATCGTCGGCATGGATCAGTCCACCGGCGGCTGAAACCAGCCAGCCACCGCCCAAGCCGGAGGCTGAGCCCAAAAGGCGAGGCCCCGGATCCCGTTCAACCCGACGCCTCCATCGCGTTGACCTTGTCCAGGCGGCGCTGAAAGCGCTCGGCCGGGCTGAAATCCGCCTTCACGAACGCCCGCACCAGATCCTCCAGCAACTGCGGACCGATGATCCGCGAACCCAGACACAGCACGTTCATGTCGTCGTGCTCCACCCCCTGGTGCGCCGAGTAGATGTCGTGGCACACCGACGCCCTCACGCCGTTGAGCTTGTTCGCCGCGATGCACGCCCCCACGCCCGAACCGCACAACACGATGCCTCGCTCGGCCTGGCCGTGCTGGATCGCCTGCCCGACGTACCGCGCGAAATCCGGATAGTCATCCTGCGGGTCCAGCGTGTGCGCCCCCAGATCGATCGCCTCGCGACCCATCTCACGCACGATCTCCAGCACCCGAGGCTTGTACGGAAACCCTCCATGGTCGGCAGCAACAGCGATTTTCATCGTCACAACATAACCAACCCCCAAGCCCGCGGACAACGTCCGTGGGATGCTTCACAACCCAAAACTCACTCCGCCCCCACCGGCTGACCCAACCCCGCCCGCATCGAAGCCAGCTGCTCACGCCGGGAAGGCGCCTCTGCCGGGGCTTCGGACACGGACTCAGCCGGTGCCTCCACCGACTCACCTCCTTCTTCTTCCGGGGCCGGGGCCGGGGACGCGGCGATCGTGCCGTCCTGCCCGACCTGATCGAAGTTGACCTTCACGCGCTTCGAGACGCCGCGCTCCTGCATCGTGATGCCGTACAGCGCATCGCAGGCCTGCATCGTCCGCTTGTGGTGCGTGATGACGATGAAGTGCGACCGGTCCAGGAAGCTGTGCAGGATCGTGCTGAAACGCTCGACATTCGCCTCGTCGAGCGCCGCATCGACTTCGTCGAGAATCGCGTAGCAGGATGGCCGACTCTTGAAGATCGCCAGCAGCAGCGCAATGGCCGTCATCGTCTTCTCACCGCCAGACAACTGCGAGAGCGCTCGCGGCTCTTTGCCCGGCGGCTTGGCGGTGATCCCGATGCCCGACTCGAGAATGTCCGTCTTGCCGTTCTCGTCCTCTTCGAGGAACAGCTCGGCCCGGCCGCCGCCGAACAGCCGCCGGAACATCCCGTCCTGCCCGGCGAACGCCGCCCTGACCGTCTCAAACGTCTGCTCGAAACGCTTGCGCGAATCCACGTTGATCCGCTCGATCAGATCTCCGAGCTCCTTCGTGGCCAGCTCGATGTCCTTGACCTGATCTTCGAGTTCGTGCTCCTTGCCTTCGAGCTGCTCCTGCTCGTCGATAGCGTCGAGGTTCACGTTGCCCAGCCGGGCGATCTTGCCGCGCAGGTCTTCGATCTCCGCGGACACGGCCGGCAGATCGATCGCGTCCGGCTCGATCTCGTGTTCCTGCAGCCGCGCCGCATACGCCTCGGCGATCTCGATCTCGAGCTGTTCGTGCACCCGCTGCCGCACGCCGTCGAGCTTCGTCTGCGCCTGGGCCTGACTCACGCGGTGACCGTTGAGCGTGCCGTCCAGCCGCTCCACCGCCTTGCGCTGCTCGCCCACCCCGGCCCGCGCCGCGGACAGCGCTTCGTCCGCTGCCGCCACCTTCCGCTCGGAAAGCTCGCACTGCGTGATCAGCTCGTCGAGGCGACGGCCGGCTTGCTGGGCTTCGCAGCCGGCCTGCTCAAGCTGCGCCTTCAGATCGGCCGTCCGCTGCTCGTGACCCGCCAACTGCGACTTCAGCAGATCGTGCTGACGACGCGCATCGGCGGCGGCCACCTCCAACTGACGCGACTGCTTCTGCAACGCGCTCAACTGCTCGGCCAGCTTCGAGCCTTCGATCCGCAGCGTCGTCACCGCTTCACCGCGCTCTTCGACGCGCTCGGCGAGTTCCTTGATCTGTGCTTCGATCGCGGCGCGGGCGGCTTCCCGGGCCGACGTGTCCGTCTCGAGCGTGCCGATCACGCTCTGGTGCTCGGTGCGCTTGCTCTCGGTCTCGCGGAGCTTGCGGTGGATCGCCTCCTGCTCGGCGGCGAGCGTCGGACGTTCGCGCTCCAGCTGCGCGATCTGCCCGTCGAGCGATTCGAGGCGCGACGTCAGCGACGTCCGCGTGTGGCTCGCCTCGTGGATCGACTTCTGCAGCTGCGCGGTCACCGTCTCCAGGTGCGCCGCCTGATCCGACAACGCCGCCAGCGTCGAAGCGTCCGACGCGATCAGCGCATCGAGCTCCCGCAACTGCTGCTCCAGCGATGCCAGCTCCGACCGCCGCCGAATCACCCCGCCCCCCCCCGCCCCCGACGCCGCGCCCGCGCCCAGCGGGCCGGCGACCACTTCGCCACGCTCGTCCCGCACCTCCCC
>CAZIXN010000080.1:0-11426 GCA_964543215.1 uncultured Phycisphaera sp. | reverse complement strand
GTCGAGGGCAAGGACCGCAAAGACGTCGCCTACACGCTCGGCGTCGATCCGGGCACCGTCACCCGTGATATCCGCGGCTACGAACGAAACGGCAAGCACCACCCCGGCCTGCAAGACCTGCTCCGCGAAGAACTCGGCGAAGCGCTCGACCTTTTCATGGACCTTGACCGGCCCGACGAAACGCACGAACTCGACGACGACCGTTCGGCATGATTTTCCCTCAGCCGGCCGCCACGTGAATCGTCGCGCAAGCCGCCGGCTGGCCCGCGTCTTCCCGGCTGAACCCGCCCGTTCCGAGACCCCGCCATGGACCCCGAACCGCCGCGCCTGCTGCCCCGTGACGTGCGCCGTGACCTGCTCACCGCACTGCACGACGCGGGCAACGACCCCAGCCCCGAAGACATCGCGCTGCTGGCCGAAGGCCGGCTCGACCGCGTGCCGCCAGCCCAGCGCGACGCGCTGCTCACCGCCGTCGCCACCGACCCGTACTGGTCCGACGTCGTGCGCGACCTGCGGGCCGAAGCGGCTTCCGAGCGCACCGACAGCACCGAACCGCCAAAACCCGGCGTGATCGGGCGCGTCGACGCCCGTGGTGCCGCCGGGCCGTTGGGTACGTTCATGAAGTACTCGCGATGGGTCGGCTCCGCCGGTGCGATTGCCGCGTGCTATACCGTCGCCATGGTCGCCTGGCGCTTCGCCGATCCGCCCCTGCCGCCGCCGCCCACCGGGGTGCGCTCCGGCAACGCCGGCGGCGCCGATTTCCCCTGGCGCGACCTGCTCACCGTCCTGTTCGCCATGCTCACGCTGATGCTCCTGGCCGTGTGGACGCTCCAGGCCCTCATCGCCTTCCGACACCTCGACGACTGATGGCCCCACCCCGAACCAACCCCATGAAACACGCCCGCCCCTTCAACCCGTGGATCGTCGCCGTGGTCCTGCTGCCGATGCTCGCGGTCGGCTGCTACCCCGATCGCTCCCGCCCCGGCGTCAGCGCCAGGCAGGGCGTCTACGAACGCTACTTCCCCGCCGACCAGGCCGCCGTCTACGACGCCGCCAGCGACGCCATGGCCACGCTGGGCTACATCGTCACCGACCGGCAGCGTTTCGCGGGCAGCACCTGGCAGATCCAGGCCCGCGACGCCGGCAGCAACCGCATCACCGTCGCCGTCGAGCCCGGCACGCTCGAAGCCGCCCGCGTCACCGTCCGCATCGACCCGGGCCGCAACGACAGCATGTCGCAGCTGATTCTCAACGCCATCGACAAGGAATTACCCTGAATCACTCGCGGTCATTTTGGGGCCGTGCGATACTCCGAAACATCTCGCGCCGCGCAAGCCGCACTTGCGCTTACGTCCTCCCGATTGCCCCGGTCGAACGTCTCGGCCTACCGACTTTCCCCTTCCGAGAGAGCACCATGCTTGCATCCGTCTCCGCCGTCCGACGCCGTCCGCTCACCCGCCTGCTGGTGGCCGCGCTGCCGCTGGCCGTCGCCGCCACGACGCTGACCCTCGGCACCGGTTGCGAAACCACCGGCGGCACGGCGTCCGCCAACGCGAACGTGCCTACGAAGATCCAGACCTACGGCATCGCCGACCGCGACCTGCCCTCGGATGTCGCGTGGGAACTCGTCGATCGCCGTGCGTACGACAAACGGCTGCAGATCAAAATGGTCAAGATGGCCGGCCCGATCATCGGCGACGACCAGCTCCGCGAGATGTTCGGCACGGTCTTCGATCCCGGCGACCCCGACGCGGTGAGCAAAATCGCCTACCGAGGCGCGAAAGACATCCCCGTCTCCGCGTTTGAAGGCCTCATCCCCGATGCCGAGCGCTGGCTGGTCACCGAGCTGGTCGAGGGCATCGCCGGCGGCGGCGACACCAAGAACATCCTCATCGTTCGCGCCGCCCAGGACACCCTCGGCAACGAAGCCCAGGCCAACGAAGCCCTCCAGTTCGCGCTCAACAACCTCAAGAGCCGGCTGCAGCGCTCGGACATCATGCAGGGCTATTTCATCTTCCTCAGCGACGATGAAGAGCTCGGCAAGGAAGCCCTCCAGTCCGCCACCAACGGCAAGGCCATCGGCATGTTCGACCCCACCAACCCCGCCGCCGGCCAGCAGGCCATGTACCCACCGGAAAAGGTATTCCTGGTCAAAAGCACCTTCGCCAAGCTCGAAGAAATCAACGAAACCAACCCCAGCACCTCCAAGCTCAAGTTCTCCCTGTTCACCACCGTCGAACACCCCATCCAGCGCCGCGAATACGCCAACACCGTCATCACCGAAAGCTTCACCCTGCACCCCTTCCGCGCCGCGTGGATCTCCGACACCGAAAACCAGGCCCTGGAAAACGCCTACCGCGAAGCGAAACGTCGCGCCACCGGCGACTGACCCGCCCACCTTTTCCCGGCCTTGCTCGCGACGCCGCCTGTGCTTGGACCCGTCTCACTTCAACCCCGCCGCACGCCATGAACACCTTCCCCGCCCGCCGCGCTTCCCTGCCCCGCCTCGCCGCCGTTGTTCTGCCGTTCGCGCTCCTGGGCTGCGCTTCCACCTCCCCGCCGCCGCCGCAGAAACGCCCCGCGCCCGAATCCGCGTCGGCCTACCCCGCCACGTCCCGCAGCGTGCAGGTCACCACCGACGCCCTGCAGCGCTTCGCCGACGAAGCCGCCCGCGAGCTGGCCGTCAAGCTGCCCCAGGCCGTCGCCCACGAACCCACCAAGGTCGTGCTCACCTTCGCGCCCATGAGCAACGCCAGCACGCTCACCGACGCCAACGTGGCGTACCTCGCCGAAGCGCTGCGCTCGAGCATGGTCCGTGCCGAGAGCGTCCGCGGCAGCTTCATCATCATCGATGGCTCGTACGCCTCCGCCACCGAAGCGCTCCAGAACTTCCAGCCCGCCGGGACCACCGCGATGCACGATCCGACCAACGCCGCGTCCGGGAGCCGACCCGCCGCCTACGACCCCAACCAGGTGTACTTCCTCTCGCTCGCCGCCGACGAGGCCGCCGGGGGCAACGATCGTGCGCTGGCCCTCACCGTCGATCTCCGCCACCCCATGTCCCGCCGCACTCTGCTGTCGCAGCGCCTGACCACCACCCTCCGCTACGACGCCACCACCGCCCGCTGGGTCGTCCAATCCAACTGACCCCACCGCACCGCGTTTCACCCCGCCCGAAGCCCACGGTCTCCGACCGTGGGCCGCTCCCAAAAAACCTCCGCCATGACCCGCACCACCCACCTCCTGCCCCGTCTGCTCGTCGCGCTCCCGCTGCTGCTCCTGCCCGCCTGCCAGCAACCGCCCGACTACATCCAAGGCCCCAAAACCGCCGCCAACGACCCCGTGCCCGTCGCCGCCTACCCCAACATCACCTTCCAGGGCGACCTCGATCAGCGCCTCGTCCTGCTCGGCCAACCCTTGGTCACCCCCGCCACGCCGACCACTCCCATGCGCGTCGTCGTCCGGCTCCGCAACGCCACGCCCGACCCGGTCTTTGTGAAATACCGCTTCCGCTTTTACGGCCCCAACCGCGAGCCCTACGACACCGACATGCCCTGGAAAATGACCAGCCTGCCCTCCACCCTCGCCACCGACTTCACCACCAACGCCATGCAGGTCCGCGCCACTCACTGGGAACTCGAAGTCGCCCCCCGCTGAACCGATCGACCCCGGCATGTCGCCGCCGCTAACGAAGCCGCAGCCCGACGGGCTGCGCGAGCGTCGCAACCCACGCCCGATACACCGCGCAAGCCCAACGCCCACCTGCGTCCACATCCAGCCAACGCTCCACGCCCACCCGAGAACAACCATGCCCCCGGTTTTCCGTCGCCCGAACTTGCCCGCCGCGCTCCGCCTCGCCCTCGTCGCGTGCTGCTTCTCGGTCATGCTCGCGCCCAGCGTCCTCGCCCAAGGCAAACCCGACCCGCCCATGATCGGCCCCGGAAGTGTCGGCGGCGGTTCATCCGTCACCCCCGCCGAAAAGGCCGACCCCAACACGCTCGGCATCCTCGAAGTCCCGGGCGATGTCGTGCAGCGCTTCCGCAAGAAATACATGGACGAGTTCGGCCCGCCCATCGCCATCGTCGCCTTCAACAGCCAGCGCGGCGAAGAACGCATCGCCGACCGCGAAACCACCCTCCTGGCCGCGCAAATCCGCCGGGTCTGGACCGGCCTCGTGCCCGGTCTCACACTCGTCAACGCCGAGGCCGACGCGCTCAACCAGGCCCAACGCAACCTCGCCCTCGAACGCATCGACCCCGCCGGCGCCGCCGAAGCCCTCGGCCTTCAGGACCGCGCCGAACTGGTTCTGCTTGTCGAAGCCCTGCCCAACCCCAACGCGCGTCAAGCCGATCAGCCCGACTTCGACGTGGTCTTCCGGCTGCTCGACCTAAAAGCCGGCGTCGAACGCGCCGCCGGCCGGGCGCAGTGGTTCGACGCCGACGGCCCGCTCGCCGCCGAGATCCTCGCCCGCGCCATCACCCGCGACGTCTGGAACGACTGGGCCCCCGATGAACAAGCCAAGCCGGTCGTCACGCCGCAGCGCTTCACCCTCGACATCGTCAATCTCGCCGATCGCGCCCAGGCCCAGGCCATCGCCGACCAACTGACCGCCCTGGGCGTGCCCACCCGCCTGCAGAACTTCACGCTCGGCGCCGACCAGCACCGCGCCACGCTCCACTCCTTCGTCGCGCTCGACCTCGCCGACCTCGCCGCCGCCACCACCGACGCCGGCGCGTTTGTCGGCGTCCCGCTCGAAGTCACCGACGTCCGCGGCACCCGCATCCTTCTTCAGGTCGGCTCGAACCTCGACGTGTTGATCGGCCAGTGGAAGCAGTGGCGCAACGACCGCCGACCCAGCGACGTGGTGATCCTCGGCGGATGGTCCGTCGACGACAACCGCGGCAACGCCGTCAACGACCTCGCCAATATCGACCTCACCGGCGACGACCTGGTGCGTGGCCTCACCGCCGCGATGACCGGCCGACTCGCGCCCGTGCGCAATCAGCACCTCGCCGAACTCCGCGACGCCCGCATCGCCCAGGCCCTCGCCGACGCCGACGAACCCGCGCTGCTGGACATGCTGGCCCGGCAATACCCCGACCAAATCATCTGGGTCGTCTCCGCCCGGTCGGTCAAGCGCAGCGCCGGTGAAGACAAGGGCACCGCACGCGTCCGCAACACCCTCAGGGTGCTCGACACCCGCAACGCCCAGACGCTCGTCAGCTTCAACGACGACTTCCTCGTCAGCGCCCACGAACGCGACCTGCAGCGCAAGGCCGACGAATACCTCGCCAAAGCCATCGAACAACTCACGCAAAACGCCGAACCCCACCCCACGCGGCAGACCGTCCTGATCGCCGGCCTCGAAAGCCCCGCCGACCGCGACCTGCTCCAGAACGCCATCGCCGCCGCCTTGCCCAACGGCGACCGCGACCTCACGATCCGCGACGCCACCCAGGCCTCGGCCGGCGACCAAGCCGCCGTCGAATTCGAACTCTGGACCGACCGCGACCCCGCCGGCGTGTCCCGCCTGGTACGCACCGCGATCTTCGACCGCCTCGGTTGGCCCGTCCACGAAGCACAACTCCAACCCGCCCTGATCCTCCGCGTCAAGAACGGCCTGGACACCCCCGAATGGGCCATGCTCACCAGCGACGAGCAAGGCGCATCCGGAGGCTCGGACCTCCGCCAGCGTGTCCAACAAGTCGCCCAGCAACTCGGCAACCCGCAAATCTTCACGTTCATTCAGTCCGCCGACCAGCAGGTCCCCACCGCCGCGATGGACGCCATGCAGAACCAGGTCAACGATTATCTGGCCTCCGCGGGCCTGCGCGTCCTCGACTCCGCCGTCGCGCCCGAACTCGCCCAGCGCCTGCGTTTCGATCCGAACATGCAGGACGACTTCTCCGTCACCGCCGCCCTGCGTGACCAGGTCCGCGCCGACTGGCTGGTGCTCGGCTTCCTCCGTGATGGGCCCGACGGCTCCACCACATTGGCCGGCAACTTCCGCCTCGTCGATCTCCGCAAGGGTGGCCAGTACCTCGCCGGCGTCAACGTCCCCGACCACGACTCGCGCAAGTCCAAACGCATCACCGTCGATCAGACCGACCCGCGCAGCGTCGCCCGCTACGTCGCCGGCCGTGTGCTCGGCGGACTGCTCCGACTCGAAGGCCAGCCCAACCGACTCGAAGTCATCGTCCGCGGCGCCCAGTCCGGCGAACAGGTCATCGCCCTCTCACGCCAACTCGCCTCCAACCTGCCCGCCGTCGCCGGCGTCGAAGGCCTCTACCACACCCCCGCCGCCTCGGGCTTCTTCCTGGTCCACCGCGGGCCCTTCGAAGCCCTCGCCGCCCAACTCGACCGCGTCCGCGAAGGCTTCCCCATGAAGCTCGATCACGCCGGCTTCGACCGCGGCGCCTGGACCCTCACCGTCGACGGACCGCCCGCGCCCGGCCCCATCGTCAACATCCTGCCCGGCCAGGGCATCGTCGCCCCCGACCCCGACGACCTCCGCGCCAGGCGGAGCAACAACGTCGCCGTCAACATCGGCGTCAACGACCTCCTCCACGCCGACAACGACCTGCGCTACGCCGTCCCCGACGCCCGCGCGCTCAGCCAGACCATGATCAACCAGGCCGGCTATCAACGCGACCGCGTCACCCTTCTCATCGACGGCGCCAACAACGGCAACGACACCCCCACCAAGGCCCGCATCCTCGAAGCCGTCAAAGACGCCGCACAACTCGCCGGCCCCGACGACGCGCTGATCGTCTCGTTCTCCGGACACGGCCTGCAGATCCCCACCGACACCGGCCGCGCCGCCAGCGTCCTCTGCCCCGCCGACTTCCGGGGCACCGTCGAATCCGGCGTGCTCGTCTCCGAACTCCGCCAGATCATCGAATCCTCCAAAGCCCGCACCAAACTGCTCCTCATCGACTCCTGCCACTCCGGCGGACAATTCGAACTCCCCCCCCTCAACCCGCAGCAAGACTTCGAGGGCGACGGCCTGGTCACCCTCGCGTCCTGCACCTTCGGCCAGACCTCCCTCGAAAACCCGCAGATCGGCTTCGGCGTGTTCACCTACCACGTCCTCCGCGCCCTCTCGGGCGAAGCACGCGGCGACGACAAGGCCGTCACCGTCTTCGAACTCTTCGACTTCGTCAGCAAACGCGTCCCCGAAGCCGTCAAACCCCACGAACAAACCCCCGTCTTCATGGGAACCCTCCGCGACAACTTCGCCATCGTCGAATTTCAGTAACCCCGCTTCCCAACAGCCGCGACGCTACGCGTCGCTGGCCACCCCCAAACAATCCGCGACTCGCCAGCGACGCGCAGCGTCGCGGCTGGAACCTCCGCCATGACCGCCACCAACCCCAACCCCACCCCGCCACCCCCCGTCGCACCCATCCCCGGCGGAAAGCCCCGTCGAAACAAATCGACGCTCGGCTGCCTCATCGCGCTTTCCCTGCTGACCATCGTCGGCTGCCTCCTCATCCTCGCCTCCGCCGCAGGCGGCTGGCTGTTCTGGGACAAGCTCCAACCCCACGTCAGCCCGGTCGTCGCCTGGCTTTCACCCAGCGATCAGTACCACCACAGCGACAGCCTCCCGGGCTTCGGCTGGTCCACCCTCGCTCAGGGCATCCAGATCAGCGAACCCGACCCGCTGTCGGGCAACCAGTCCTTCCATCTCGACCCCACCCTCGCCAAGCATTGGCGACCCGCCGCCAACCCGCTGCAACTGCCCGCCAAGGACATCCCCCGCAGCGCCCCCGAAGCCGCCGCCGCTTCGGACGACCTCGAACGCGCCATCCGCGACCGCGACGACGCCGGCGCCGTCTACCGCATCCTCACCCTCCTCGCCGCCGACCCGTCGATGCGCCCCTACACCGACTTCCACTTCCGCCAGGCCGTCATCGCCGGCCGAACCGGCCTGGCCCTGGGCATGATCCACGCCGACCTGCCCATCGACGCCGTCGATCCCAACGGCAACGGCCCGCTCCATACCGCCGCGCTGCACGACCGCGCCGACCTACTCGCCGCCTTGCTCGCCACCGGCCGGTTCAACCCCACCGAACCCAACCTGCTCAAGCAAACCCCCCTGGACGTCGCCCTCGAAGCCAACGCCCAAACCGCCGCCGACGTGCTCCGCAACGTCAACCCCTGACGCACGCAACCGAACAAAATTCAACGCACCGCCCCCCAGCCGCAGGTCAACGACCTGCGCGTGCCCGACGCATCGCGGCGTGCTCAACCAAACGTGACGACCTCCGCGCAGGCCGTCGGCCTGCGGCTGCGGGCAACAGCAACATCAAGCCCAACGCCGGTTCGGGGACGTTCACCCCCGAAAATGTCGGCGCGACGCTTCCGCCCCAATGGTTCAGCACGCGATCCAACTCTTCCTGATCCACGTTGCTCGTCGCGAAGCCCGACGCGTTGTCCCACTCGCCGCGCAACCCGCCCCAGTTGTTCAGCACCAGGTCCAGGTCGCCCTGCTCCACGCTGCCGTTGCCGTTGTAGTCACCGGCCAGCAACGCCGCCGCCGCTTCCCAAACGAACGTCACCACCGACTCCCCGGTCAATCGATACTGCAACGACTCGCCTTCTCGCACGACATTGAACCAGCGCGACGTATTGCTGGGGTTCAGCGCGACCAGCACCTCGCTGCCGTCGGGGTTCTTGAACGCCACCGTCTCGATGACACCGCCCAGCGTGTCTGATGCGATGCGCACCGCGCCGGGGTCCACGAACTTGCTCACCTGGCCGTAAGCGTAGAACTCGACTTCGGGCGTGACCGTGCCGCTGTTCGCATCGATCGTCACCATGCCCCGACACACGTCGCAGCCGCCGGGCAGGTGCGGGTCGCCGGCCGGATCCAGCGCGAGGTTCCAGTAGATCGAACTCTGCGCCCAGTTGCGCGTCGCACCGATGATCGAGGTACCGACCGCGTAAACCAGGTTGTCGCCGAAGTCGTTGAACGGATCGAAGCCGGTGATCTCGGTGTAGTGCACCTGCTTGTCGGGGAAGAAGTTCTTGAAGTTGGATTGCTGATCGACCGTGCCCGCGTAACCGTGGAACGCGGCACCGGCGACAAACGGATTCGCCTCGGGATCGTTGGCGACGATGACCGGGTAGTTCCAATCGGCCCAGTTGTGATCGAACGCCAGGATGTCCGCGTTCACGCCCGCCGCCTGCAACGCCGGCCCGAGATGATCGCCGATGAACGTGCTCTGCTCGAACGTCGTCATGCTCATCGACGGATAATTCGGCGTGGGGTTCAGCGGCTCGTTCTGCGGCGTGAAACTCGCGATGGGCAGGCCACGCTGCTCGTACGCCTCGGCGAACTTCACGAAGTACTGCGCATAGGCGTCGTAGAACTCGGGCCGCAGCGACCCGCCGTTGAGCGAGCCGTTGGTCTTCATCCACGCCGGCGGCGACCACGGCGAAGCCATCAACTGCAGCTGCGGATTCAGCGCCTTGGCCTGTTGCAGCGTGGGCACGACGTAGGTGTCGTCCCGCGCCACCGAGAACGTGCTCAGCGACGGGTCGGTCTGCCCACTCGGCAGGTCGGCGTAGGTGAACGGCGAGAGCGCGAAGTCCGAGGAACCCATCGCCAGCCGCACATACGACAACCCGATGCCCGTGTCCCGACGGAACAAGTCGGCCATCAACGCATCACGCTGCGGTCCACTCAGCGCCGTCTGCAGCAGATACGCCGACGACTCCGTCATCGCTGCGCCGAACCCATCCATCGTTTGAAACGTCGTTGTCGGGTCGACGTTGATCTTGATCGCCTGGCTTCCGGCTCCGGGCGCAAAGGGAACATCAAGCCGCTGCTCCAGCAGAGCCTGCCCATCGCCGCGCGTGAGCCAGACCTGCGCCTGCATCGCCGACGCGCACGGCACCCCGGCGATGACCGTCACCCACGCCCCGCCCACCGATACGGCAAGTCCGCGACGCATTCAGCGCGCCCCCCGGCGACGAAGCATCGCCAGCCCCGCCGCCGCCGCCAGCACCGCCACGCCCGGCTCGGGCACGGCCGAGCCCGCGAAGCTCGGCCCGCTGCTGCTGCCCCAGTTGTTCAGCACGCGGTCGAGCTCCTCCTGATCCACGTTGCTCGTGGCAAAGCCATCGGCGTTGGCGACAAAGCCCGCCGTGCGCGGCCCGCCCCAGTTGTTCAGCACCAGGTCCAGGTCGCCCTGCTCCACGCTGCCCGAGTTGTTGTAATCCCCCGCCAGCAGCGCCGCGACGGCTTCGCTCAGCGACGCATCAAAAATGAACGCCCCCGCATTGCTCTGCGCGAGATACGCGGGGTTGACGTTGTCGAACAGCACCACCGGCCGGACAAACGCCGTCCCCGCCACCGCCGTGCCCGTCAGCGAGAAGCTCAGCCCGTCGCCGGTGACCGAGGTGTCGGCCGTCGCCAGCGTCTCGCCGAGTTTGGTGAAGTCGTCGCTGGCGTAGTACTCCAGCCCGAAAACCAGGTCCGCGTCCCAATTGCTCTCCAGCCGCACATCGTCCAGTGAGAAGCGGTACTCCACGCCCGCCTGCCCGATCTGCGACTGCTGGAAGATGCCGCCGCTGTTGCCCACGGTGTCGGCGAACAGGCTGGCGTGGCCGTTGGGCGTGCCGCCGCCGCTGAAGAAGTCGTTGAACCCCGCGTTGCCGAAGCTGCCCCAGTGGTCGCCGAGGTTGCCGTCGAGATTCACATCTTCGAAGCCCGGGTTCTTGAGCAGCTCACCGCCGGGCGCGGGCACTTCGCTCAGGAAGCTGTCGAACACGAACACGTTGGCCGAACTCTGCGCGAGGTACGCGGGGTTGACGTTGTCGTAGAACACGATGGGGCGGACGATGTTGGCACCGGCCACCGCGGTGCCGCGCACGCTGAACACCGCGCCGTTGACGCTGCCGCCACTATCGACATTGGGCAGCGCGAGACGCTCGGCGGCGTTGACGGTGACGATGGTTTCGCCGAGCTTCACGCCGGTCTCGTCGTCGGAGGTCCAGTACTCCAGGCCGAACTTCAGGTCGGCGTCGAAGTTGCTTTCGATGCGGGTGTCGAGCAGGTCGAGCTGATAGGTCGAGCCGGGCGTCGCCGCGATGCCGAGTTGGAATACGCCGCCGACATTGCCGACGGTGTCGGGAAACAGGCTGGCGTGGCCGTTGGCGCCGAAGAAGGCGTTGAAGCCGGCCGCGCCGTACGCGCCCCAGCCGTCGCCAAATTCGGCCGGGCCCACGCCGTCGGGGTCTTCGAAGCCCGGGTTGATCAGCAGGTTCTCGACCGCCATCGCCGGGCCGGCCAAACCCAGTGCGGCAAACACGGACACGCAGCGGAACGACGCATGGAGCAGGGGGGACGACATGGCATTTCTCCTGAAGACATCGGCGGAAAGTCGCCGGGGGACGGGGGCCGGGGGCCGGGGGCCGGG
>CAZIXN010000079.1:7038-11456 GCA_964543215.1 uncultured Phycisphaera sp. | reverse complement strand
CAGTTCGACACGCACTACGACATGCACCGCCACCTGGGCGACCGCCTCTGCGAAAACTTCGCCAAGCTGCTGTTCCCCATCGATAAACGCCTCGTCGTCACCGGCACCGCCAAAACCGTCCAGAATTTTCATGCGGGCTGAGAATCCCTCGGTCAGCGACCGTGGGTCGCGTTGCGGCCACGCCGATTCGTGAAGCCACCCCGACATGCCCGCCAGCACGCTGAAACTCGACGTGCCCCGCGGCTTCTCGCTCAAGCACGCCGTGTGCAGCTACGGCTACTTCCTCCTCGCGCCCAACTACTGGGACGTCGCTCGCCGCGCGCTCGGCCGACCGCTGCGCACCAACGACGGCCGGCTCGTGCGCTGCGTCCTGCAACAACCCGGCAACACCGCCGGCAAGCCGCTGCAAATCGTCACCGACCGAAGCGTCGAGCGCTCGCAGCACGCCGCGCTGAGAGCGCAAGTCGCCCGCATGCTCCGCCTCGACGAAGACCAGAGCGACTGGTTCCGCGTTTGTCCCCAAGCCAAACGCAGAAGCTTCGGGCCGATGTTCCGCTCGCCCTCGCTCTTCGAAGACATCGTTAAAACCATCACCTCCTGCAACGTCAGTTGGCGCAACACCATCACCATGAACCGCCGGATGTGCGAGCTCGTCGGCGACGGCGGCTTCCCCACCCCCGCACAACTCGCCGACTTCGGCGAAGCCCGGCTCAAAGAACAGTGCCGCGTCGGCTACCGGGCCCAGCGAATTGTCCGCCTCGCGCGACACGTCGCCGACGGCTCCCTCGACCTCGCATGGTTCGAGCAACCCCAACGCACCACCGACGAACTCTTCGCCGCCCTCAAACAGATCCACGGCCTGGGCCCCTACGCCGCGGGCAACCTATGCCACCTGCTCGGCCGCTACGACCGACTCGCCATCGACACCGAAACCTACCGGCACTTCTGCCTGCATCACCACGTGCCGCGGCCTAAGACCCCCGCCGGCATCCGCAAGCTCGAACAGCGCATCCAACGGCACTACGCCGCCTTCGCGCCCTTCCAGTTCAAGGCCTACTGGTTCGAACTCTGGCGCGACCACGAAGCCCGCTACGGACGAGCCTGGACCTGGGACCGCGACACCACCGGCCAGAACTTCACCGCCGCCGTCCTCACCGCCCAGCCCTAGCAACGTCCCGGGAGGCTGCAGACATCCCTCGGCCTCTGGGACGGCTACGCCAACAGCACCGGGGCGATGTTCACCTCGGAAATTTTCCTCCCGCCCGCATCGGCGTCGGCCAGCGCACGCCTCGACACACCGAATCATCTCAGCTTCACCGTCGCCAACGCCAGCGACGCGAGTAGCGCCGTGACAATCCAGGCGCGCACGACCACCTGCTGCTCGGTCCACCCACCGAGATGGAAGTGGTGGTGGATCGGGGCGCAGCGGAAAATGCGTTGCCCCTTGGTGGCCTTGAAGTAGCCGACCTGCAGGATGACCGACAGTGCCTCGAGCACAAACACGCCGCCGACGATGATCAGCAGGACTTCGTGCCGCGTGACGACCGCGAAATAGCCGAGCAATCCGCCCAGCGGCAGCGACCCCGTGTCGCCCATGAACACCTGCGCCGGATGGCAGTTGAACCACAGAAAACCCAGGCACGCCCCCGCCATCGCGCCCGCCACCACGGCCAACTCGTCACCCAGCGGGATATACGGCACGAGCAGGTATTTCGCGAGCACGAAGTCTTCGTCCGTGTAACCCGCAATCAGGCACAGCAGCATGAACGCAAACGCGACGATCGTCGTCACCCCCGACGCCAGCCCGTCCATCCCGTCCGTCAGGTTGACCGCGTTCGAGAAGCCCACGATGATGAACGTCGCCAGCCCCACGAACATCCACGGCCCCAGCACGATCAACGAAGGACTGGGCACGTAAGCGCCCACCGCGTCACGGACCCAGGTCTTGACCCCCGGCAGATTCAGCGTGCGGGCCATGTCGGAGAACTCGTTGGTGACGGCAAACTTCGACACCCCGTAGCGGTAGGTGAAGATGCCCAGGAGCACCGCCACGCCGATCTGAAACAGGAACTTCTCCCACGAACGCAGCCCGTCGCGCGAGCCGGCCTTGCGCTGCGCCGCGGTGAGCTTCAGCCAGTCGTCCGCCACGCCGATGCCGCACATCGCCACCAGACACACCAGCGCCATGTTGACGTAGAAACTCGAAAGGTCGGCCAGCAACAGTGTCGCGAAGAAAATCGCCGACGCGATCAGCACGCCGCCCATCGTCGGCACGTTGGACTTGTGCTTGGTCAGCTCGTTGAGCGCCTGATGATGAAACTCCGGCTGATCGCCGATCTTCTTGGTCACCAGCCAGCGGATCACGCGCGGCCCCGCCGCGACCACGATGGTGAAGCCCAGCAGCACCGCCATCACCGCCCGGAACTCGACCCAGCGGAACACCAGCAGCGCCCGCGTGAGCGCCGTGGCGTTGAGCAGTTCGCGGATCGCGTCGAGTTGGAGCAGGAACAGCAGCAAAGCGAGTTTCGCGGGTCATGAGATCGGCGGGCCGAACCGGGCTTCGAGGTGAGGCAAGATACGCTCCAAGCGCATCCCGCGTGAGCCTTTGAGCAGCAACATATCGCCGGGCTTCAGGGACTGCGTGATCGTCGCAGCGAGTTGATCTGACCATGGCACGGCGTCCGCGAAGCATTCGCCGACACACCACAACCGGTCGGTAACAACGACGCCGCGGGCGAGCTCGTACATCTGCGCGTGCGCAGCCGGGCCATGCCCGCCGAGTTCGAGCATGTCGCCCAGCAGCGCGGCTTTGCGTTGCCTAGGCCCGGGCAACGCGTCGAGGTGTTCGAGCGCCGCGCGCATCGAATCGGGATTCGCGTTGTACGCATCGTGGAGGACGGTGATCGGGGCGGGAGCCTGATGGCGGCCATCCTCGGGCTTTACGGCGTAGCGCAGCGTCTGCATCCGACCTGGCGGCGGCGTTGCCGAGCGCAAGGCCCGCGTGATGTCGGCGTCGTTGCAACCCATCCAACGCGCGACCGCAACGACCAGCGCCGCATTGCTGCGGTTGTGCGGGCCGGGCAACGCGAAGTCGTCGGGGATCACGTCGGCATACTTCGCCGTCTGCACCGGGAGAAACGCGACGTTCTCCTGCACGTCGTAATAAGGCGCGACCAGCTCCGCGGCCTTGGCTTCGGCGAACACCACGCCACCGGGACGCACGTGCGGCAGCAGCGCGGCCTCTTCCTTCGCAACGCCGGCGAGGTCGCCGAAGAACTCGAGGTGCTCGTGGCCGATGCTCGTGAGGATCGCGGCGTCGGGCGTGGCGATGCGGGCGAGCGCGTCGATTTCGCCGGGGTGATTCGTACCGATTTCCGCGGCGACATAGGCGTGTCCGGGCTGGGCCGCGAGCAGCGTGAGCGGCAGGCCCAGGTGATTGTTGAAGCTCCCGGGCGATTGTGTGCCGGCCATCCCGCAGGCGCCAAGCGCGTGGTGAAGCAGGTGCCGCGTCGTCGTCTTGCCGTTCGAGCCGACCACCGCAATCACTTTGCAGCCTTGCGCCGACAAAACTTCGCGGTACGCGATCGCCCAACGCTGCAACGCGGCGACCGCGTCACGAACAACCAAAACCCCCCCGCGTCGTTCAAGCTTCGCCGCCCACGCCGGGTCGTCGATCATCGCGAACGACGCGCCGGCATCAAGGGCCGGTTCGACATACGCGTGTCCGTCGTGATTCTCGCCGGCGATCGCCACGTAGGCCTGCCCGACCTGCAGCGTGCGGGTATCGATGCTCACGCCGGTGACGCCGCCGGCTGCGCGCTTATCGCCCAGCCACCGGCCGTCGACCAGCGAGGCCAGATTCGCCGGGCTCCAGAAGTCGGACGCATCCCGCATCAACTCGCCACCACCGGTGCTTGCCAGTCACGCAGCGCGTCGGCGGCGTGTTCGCGATCGTCAAAGTGGATCTTCTGCGTACCCTTGCCATAGATGCCCGGCGGGTCGGCGAGAATCTGGTAATCCTCGTGGCCCTTGCCCGCGATCAGCACGGTGTCCACCGCGCGAGCTCCGCGCACCGCCTCACGGATGGCCACGGCACGATCGATCTCGATCCGCAAGCGCGAACGCTCCGCGGCGTCGAGCGACGCGACCGCATCATCGAGGATGCGCTGCGGGTCTTCGCTGCGCGGATTGTCGGATGTGAGCACGGCCCGATCCGCGTGGCGCAGCGCGGCGGCGGTCATCTTCGGCCGCTTGGTGCGGTCCCGATCGCCGCCGCAGCCGTACAGCACAATCAGCCGCCCGCCGCGTCGATGCGTGAGCGGCGCGAGGGTGGAGGCGACGCGCTCCAGCGCATCGGGCGTGTGCGCGTAATCCACGAGGATGCTCGGACCCAGGCCGTCGCCGCGACGGACCGGCTC
>CAZIXN010000079.1:0-6938 GCA_964543215.1 uncultured Phycisphaera sp. | reverse complement strand
GAACCTGCGCTTCGGCGGGCCCCACACGGGTTCGGATCACGCGCGCCGGCGCAACGCCGGCGATCATCGTGTCGCTCCACGCATCGTCGCCGTTGACGATCGCCCAGCCCTTGGGCTTGAGCATGGTGAAGAGCCTCGCCTTGGCCGCGGCGTACGCTTCCATCGTGCCGTGGTAGTCAAGATGGTCCTGCGTGAGATTCGTGAAGACCGCCGCGTCGAAAGTCAGTCCGGCGACTCGACCCTGATCCAGCGCGTGGCTGGACACTTCCATCACCACGGCGTCGCAGCCGTGTGTCACCATCGCGGCGAGGTGTTGACGCAGCTCGATGGAGCCGGGCGTCGTGAGCTCCGCCGCGGTCGGGCCGTTGGGGTCACCGACGTCGGTCCACACCGTGCCAAGCAGCCCGGGCTTGAAGCCGGCCGCGCGGAGCAGGTGCTGGGCGAGCATCGCGATCGTGGTCTTGCCGTTGGTGCCGGTGACGCCGACGATCCGGAGGTGTCGCGCGGGATCACCGAAAAACGCGTCGGCCAAACGACCGGCCAGGGGTTGGTCGATTTCGTCGTCGCTCACGGCGACAAGCAGCGATGCCCGCTCGCACAAAGTCCGAAGCGCCGCGTCGCGGTCCCAGGCCGAGGTCGACAGCACCAGCCCCCCCACCCCGCGCTCGATGGCGTCGCCGATGAATCCAGGCGATCGCTCGGTCCAAGGCCCGCGGGCAAGAAACAATCCTCCCGCCTGGGCCTTCCGGCTGTCGTCGGTCAGCGCGGTACAGACCGCATCCCGCCCTTTCGCGCCGGCCACGATGCGCAGCGCCACGCCGCTCAGAAGTTCGTCCAATCGAACCACTGGCGCAACGGAAGGTCGCATGGGGGGTTCGGGCGTGCCGGGCATGCAGACGGACCTCTCCGGGGCGGGCGGGCGGCGATGCGTTGGGGTGCGGATCAGGCCTCCAGGACCCGCCCGGGAAGGATCGGCGTGGCATCCGACACCGCATCACCCCACAGGTTGTTATCGGCCAGCGCGTTTGAATCGCTGCAACGC
Organism: uncultured Phycisphaera sp.; assembly: GCA_964543215.1. Taxonomy (GTDB): domain Bacteria; phylum Planctomycetota; class Phycisphaerae; order Phycisphaerales; family Phycisphaeraceae; genus CAZIXN01. The sequence continues at coordinate 5,896 of CAZIXN010000079.1, read as the reverse complement.
ACCGCCCGTCCGCCCGGGCTCCGAAAGTCGCCCTTGGCATGCGTCGATAGACCCTTAAGAGCATCCGTGATTCGGGGAGGAAACCAACAGCATGCCCGGCGACGCCAAACCCATCGAAACGCTGCGCCTCGGCGCGGCCGACAAGCAGAAGCTGATCGACTACGTCGAGCATATGGCCCGCAAGCCGGTCGAGGACTGCAAGCGTGGCCTTCGGGTCAACTTCGTCGGCCGAAAGGTCCTGGTGAAGATCACCAGCAGCGAGGGTCAGAGCATGGTTTGCTCGGTGGTGCCGCGCAACCTCAGCCGTCGTGGCCTCGCGTTCGTGCACGGCCGGTTCGTGTATCCCGACAGCAAGTGCGAAGTCACCATTCCGATGCTCAGCGGCAAATGGTGCGTGCTCAAGGGCGTGATCCGTCGTTGCCGCCACGTCAACGGGATCGTCCACGAAATCTCGGTCGTGTTTGGCGAGACGATCGACCTGAACCAGTTCGTTCGGCTCAGCACCGAGCAGGCCGAACGTCACCTCGCGGAAATGACCGAGGACGGTCTGGGCGAAGAGGACATCAAAGGCTCGCGCGGGCGGGTGCTGATCGTGGACGATCTGGCGGCCGACCGGCGGCTGTTCAAGATGTGGATGGAGAAAATGGGTTTCGCGGTGAAGGAAGCCGGCGACGTGGGCACGGTGCTGCAGTTGCTGAACCAGAACCGCTTCGACCTGTACATCGTCGATGCGAACCTCGGGGACGAGGACGGCGTGGAACTCATCATGCACCTGCGTGGCCAGGGCGTGATTGCGCCGGTGATCAGCGCGTCGGCCAACGACGCCCCCGAATTCAAGAAGCGGGCGAACGACGCGGGGGCTTCGGCCGTGATGTCCAAGCCGTTTGATTTCGGCGAGCTACGGAAAAACGTCTTCGAGGTGATGTCCATCGACGCTCAGGCCGAGGCCGACGACACGCCGCTGTACAGCGATCTGGGAGACGACGGCGACATGATTCCGCTGATCGACGATTTCGTGAAGGGCCTGGCGGTGTACGTCGCGAAGCTGCGCAGCGCGAACGCGGATGCGGATTTCGACAACCTCAGCCGGCTGTGCCGCAACCTCAAGGGCGCCGGCAGCAGCCACGGCTTCGCCCCGCTGAGCGCCGCGGCGGACGCGATCGCCGCTTCGCTCGGCGAGCGGGAAAAAGACGTCAACCGCATCCGCAGCTCCGTGAACGGCCTGCTGCAGGTGATCCACCGGGTGCAGACCGCCTACGACGCCTGAGACGCCTGAGACGCCACGTCGAAGACGGAGCCGTCACTTCGCGCCGTAGCGGGCGAGCAGGTCGACGATGCGCGGCTGGGCGGGGTTCAGCGCCAGCGACTTCCGCCACGCCTCGACGCCCTTGACCTTGTGGAACGGGTTTTCGTACCGGCCTTCGATGAACAGGGTGATGTGGCTCACGCCCTTGCCGTTGAGCGCCGCGACGTCCGTGTCATCCTCGGCGAGCGCGAGGTCGTAGTGTCGCAGCGCCTGCTCGAAGCGACGCAGCTTGAAGTTCGCGTAGCCCATGCGCTCGTGCGCGACGCCACTGGGGTTGCGACGCAGCAGCGTGTCGAGCGTATTGATCGCTCGGCCGAAGTTGCCCATGTTGATGTGGGCGTCGGCCAATCCCAGCAGCACCGGGTCGTCCAGGTCGCCCAGTTCGGCGGCCATGCGATAGGCGTTGATCGCGCCTTCCCACTGGCCGAGCATCGCGTAGGACACCGCCAGGTTCGACCAGGCCGGCTGATCGTCGGGGTCCAGCCGGGTGGACCGGATGGCGTAGGGCAGGGCCTGCCGAGGTTCGCCCAGTTGCAGGTACGCCGACGACAGGTCGCGGTTGGCCAGGAAACTCTGCGGCCGGACGGTCAGCGCCTTGAGGTACTGGTTGACGGATTCCCGGAGCCTGCCGCCAAGTTGCCGCACCAGCGCGCCGCCGTACAGCGCATCGAAGTTGTTGGGTTCGACGGCCACCGCGGTGTCGTACTGCTCGACGGCCAGGAGGTAGTCGCCGCGCTTCTTGTGGATGCTGGCGATCTGGAGATAAGCCTCGGTGAGCTTGGGGTTCTCCTGTACCGCCAGCCCGAGCGTGGCGAGCGCCGCATCGTCGAGACCTTCATCGAGCAGCCGCTGGGCATCTTCGAGGTAGGTGTTCGCCCGCTGCTTTTCGGAGCGGCTGACGCTGGAGCAACCGCCCAGCAGCATCGGCGAGGCCACCAGCCCCAACGTCGCGAGCAGACAGATCAGCGGTGCAAGTCGGCGGGAGGGAGTCGTCGGGTTCGGACGGGTCATGCGGGGTTCTCTCTGCGTCTCGGCCGGTTGGCGGGGGATGGAACGTAAACAAGCGGTCGGACCGCGACGGGGGCCTCGCCCATCGGGCGGACCGGTGTTCGCCGGCCCGCCAGCATAAACCACCGCCGCCGCAAGCTCTACACTCCGCCCGATGCGGATCGCGCTGGCCCAGATCAACCCCATCGTCGGCGACATCGCCGGCAACGCCGCAAAAGTCGCCGCCCGGATTGCCCAATCCCGGAAATCCGCGGCCGATCTGGTCGTCTTCCCCGAGCTGACGATCCTCGGCTACCCGCCCAAAGACCTGCTGCTCAAACCCGACGTGATCGACCGCTGCCGGGCCGCCGTCGAGCATCTCGCCGAAAAGTGCACCGGCATCACCGCGCTGATCGGCCTGCCGGTGTGGTCCGAACACGGGCAGGGCCGAACGCTGCACAACACCGCGGCCGTCTGCGTCGAGGGCCGGATCGCGGCGCTGCATCACAAAACCCTGCTGCCGACCTACGACGTCTTCGACGAGCTGCGTTACTTCGAACCCGGATCGGCCATCCAGCCCACCGAGATCGCGCTGGGCGACGGCCGGACCGTGAAGCTCGGGCTGTCGATCTGCGAAGACCTCTGGGGCGCGGCCGAGCATTTCGACCGTCGGCTGTACCACGCCAACCCCATCGATGCGCTCGCCGACGCCGGGGCCGAGCTGTTCGTGAACATGTCCGCCTCGCCCTTCGTCGCGGGCAAGCACCCCAAACGCCGCGCAATCATGAGCAGCCTCGCGCAACTGCACGGCCTGCCCGTGCTGTTCTGCAACCAGGTCGGCGGCAACGACGAACTCGTGTTCGACGGCCGATCGTGCGGGTTCAACACCGATGGCGAACTTGTGGCACAAGCGGCGGGCTTCGAAGAGGATCTGTTGGTAGTGGACGTGGATGGCACGGGAAGCAGTGAAGGCGCGGCCGGCCGAGCAACCGTCACCGCGTTGAACGGAAACCCGATCCCCGACCCGCAATCCCCGGACCCTGCGGCCGAAGTCCACGCCGCCCTGGTGCTGGGCCTGCGCGACTACGTCGCCAAGTGCGGCTTCAAGTCCGTCGTGCTGGGGCTCTCGGGCGGGATCGACTCGGCCGTGACCGCCGCCGTCGCCGTCGCGGCGCTCGGGCCTGAGGCCGTCCGCGGCGTCGCACTGCCGTCGCGCTACAGCTCGCCCGGCTCGATCGAAGACGCCCGGCACCTCGCCGAGCATCTGGGCATCGCCTTCCACATCGTGCCCCTCGAAGCGCCCCACGCCGCCATGGAAGCCGCCGTCCAGCCGCTGTTCGACGACATCCTCGGCGACCGCAACACGCCCGGCGTCACCGAGGAAAACATCCAGGCCCGCCTCCGGGGCAACATCCTCATGGCCCTCTCCAACAAGCTCGGCTCGATGCTCGTCACCACCGGCAACAAGTCCGAACTCGCCGTGGGCTACTGCACGCTCTACGGCGATATGGCCGGCGGATTCTCCGTGCTTTCCGACGTCCCCAAGGGACTGGTGTACCGACTCGCACGCTGGATCAACGACGCGCCCGACTCACCGCTGCGCCGACAACTCGGCCTCGCGGTCATCCCCGAAGACACGATCACCAAACCGCCCTCCGCCGAACTCCGCCCCGATCAGAAGGACCAGGACTCGCTGCCGCCCTACGACATCCTCGACGACATCATCGAGCGCTACGTCGAACGCGAACAGCCCGCCCGGGCCATCCTCGCCGACACCGGCTACGACCCCGACACCGTCCTGCGCATCGTCCGCCTCATCGACCTCAACGAATACAAACGCAAACAAGCGGCGCCCGGCCTCAAGATCACCGGCCGGGCCTTCGGCTTCGGCCGACGCATGCCCATCGCCCAGCGCTACGACCCGCGACACGGCGTGCCGTGACGCTCATCCACCCAACGCATCGCTCTCAACACGCAGCTTCACCACGCTGGGCAACAGGTAGTTCGCCCCGCGAAACTGCGTCACCCGGCCCGACACCACGAACACCGCGCTGTCGCCCCGCTTGCTCACCGCGTCCTCCATCCACACCCGCAGCCGGCACGGCAGAATCCCCATCGGCGCCTCCGCCAGCCCCGGCCCATCCGCCTCAAACGCGAACAACACCTCGCGCGTGTCCGACGACCGCACCACCCGACCCGCCCGACTCACCACAAACTCGCCCTCCCGCACCAGATCGCCCCCGCCGCCAGCCGAAGGCCCCGCAGCGCCGCGCGTCCCGCCAACACCGACGCCGCTTCCGGGGGACGCCTGCGGCCGCCGCGGATTCAGCGGTGCCGAGATCCCGCCGTAATTCCCCGAGCTCGAAGACGCGCTGTCGTCCTGCGTGAGCGCGTCGAGTTCCTCGGCCATCGCGTTCATCATTTCCGCCGGGTCACGCGGCTCGACCGTGGGTTGCACGCCGACCTGCTCCGGGGCCGGGGCCGGGGCATCCGGGTCCGCCGCGGCGTCGGGCAGATCGATCGGGGCTTCGGCGGGCGGCGCTTCGGCGGCCGGGGCCGTCTCCGCTTGGACCTGGTAGCCCGTCAGTTCCGTCGGCATCAGATAGTTCACGCCGCGGTACACGTGCACCTGGCCGGTAAGCCGAAACAACGCGTCGCGGTCTTCCTGCTGCTCCGCCGCGCTGAGCATCGTCTCCAACCGCTGGCAAGGCTGGAGCACCATCGCCCGCGCGCCGGGCTCAAGGATCGCTTCATCCTCGAGCTCGGCCTGCTCCCCACCGGTTTCGTCGACAAAGACAAACGCCGTCGCGCCGTTGGGCAGAACGCGCAGCCGACCGAGCCGATCCACCACGAAATCGCCCTCGCGATAAAGCTGCGGCGCCGGACTCCCCGGCATCGGGCCGATCACCGACGGGTCCAGATCGACACTCGACGCCGGCATCCCCACCCGCGTCTCCCGACCCTGCACCCACGGCCGGGGCAACGCCTCCACCGACGGACGCGCGGCCTCCACCTCGGGCATCTCGAATCGCGGCACGGTCGACGTACCGTCGTCGGGAACCGCTTCGCCCGCAGCCGGCGTCGGCTGAGCATCACCCGGCACGGCGCTCGGCTCCACCGGCGCAGCGCTCTGCGCCAAAACCAGCGGCGAACCGCAAGCCACCGCCGCCGACACCAAGCAACGCCACGCTGTGATTCGTCGTCCCTGACGCATGGTTGATCTCCAACGTGCCATGATCTCCACCCGACGAATCCGTCCGCTGCCTAAGCGAAAAACCCTCACGCATCCGGCTCGCCCGACGGCACGTCGGCGTCATCCGACGCCTCCGGCATCGTCACCCCCGCCGGCAACGGACGCGGCGCCTCCGTCGGCAACTCCCAGCCCAGCGCCTCCACCGACAAACGCAGCGGCCGAACCCGCTCCACCGCCCAGCCGTCGCCGTAGTACCAGAACAGCTCCACCGTCACCGCCGCGCGACCCGTCGGGCTCGGACGCACCAGGTCCACTTCCGCATCCCGGTTCCGCACCCGCACCCCCGCCACCGCCACGCTCGGCACCGGCGACTCCCGTAACGTGTCCGGCGTGATCGCCCCGCCGCCCAC
>CAZIXN010000078.1:10060-11485 GCA_964543215.1 uncultured Phycisphaera sp. | reverse complement strand
CCCAGCGCCTTGGCGATCTTCGGATAACGGTTGCCTTCCAGATCCTTGAGATGGTCTGCGACGAGTCGGCGTTGAAGGTTCAGGACGGCCCGATCGACTTCGGGCTCGGCCCGCTCCCGCGCATCGATCTGCAGCAGGATGCACTCCCGCACGTCCCGCGCCGCCAGGCCCGCCGGCTCGAGGCAATCCTGCAATTCGGTGATCGTGTCGTGCAAGGCCGATTCGGTCGTGCCGGCCGGGGCGTCGGCGAGCATCGCCTCGTCGCTGAGCCGAAGGTAGCCGTCGCGGTCGATCAGGCCGATCAGGTGTTCGCCGATCGCCTGGGTTTCCGCATCCACGTCCGCCATCCGCCACTGGTCCAGGAGCTGCTCGTAAAGCGACGCAGACCGCGCCGCGGTGTTCGCCATCGCGTCCAGCTTGCCATCCCGCTCGCCGCTGAGCGCCCGGGTCCGCCGCAGCGCGAAGTCGTTGCCCGGACCGCCGCCATCGAAGCCGCCGGATTCGAAGTTGTTTTCGCCCGTGCCGTCGCCGTACTGCTCCGACAAATTCGCGAGCCGCTCGAAATCTTCACCGCCCCCGGTCTCCGAGACGTTCAACTCGCGTTCGTGTTCGCGGTCATCCCGGTCGCGCTGCTTGGCTTCACGCTGGAGCTCGGCGGTGTCGGCACCGGCCTCGGCCAACTCCAGCGTCGGGTTGCTGCCCAGCTCCTGCTCGACCCGCTCCTCCAGCGCCGCCTGCGACATCTGCAGGATCTCCATCGACTGGATCATGCGCGGCGCCAGCTTCATCTGCTGACCCATCCGCAGGTGTTGGCCGGTGTCGAACCGCATGGGCCAATCCTAACCTGCGCCGCCTCGCATCATTTACTCGGCGGCGCGTCGCCCCTTCACCGCATCACTCAGCACCGCCTTGCTCACCGTCTGCAGCGTCTGCCCCACCGGGATGCCGCGTGCCAGCCGCGTCACCGTCACGCCCGTCGCCGCGATCTTGTCCGCCAGGTACAGCGCCGTGCCATCGCCTTCGAGCGTCGGATTCGTGCCCAGGATCACCTCAAGAATCTCCGGCCAATCCGGCTTGCTGGCGTCCCGCCCGGACTCGATCCGCCGAACCAAGGACTCCACGTTCAGATCGCCCGGCCCCACCGCGTCCAGCGGACTCAGCCGACCCATCAGCACGTGGTACGAACCCCGGTACGCGCCGCTCTGCTCCAAACTCAGCACATCGGTCGGCTGCTCGACCACCAGAATCGTGCCGTGATCGCGCTTGGCGTCCGTCACGATCCAGCACGGGTCCGCCTCGCTGACCATGCCCGTCACGGAACAAACAACGAGCGACCCCCGGAAGTCGCGGATGGCATCCGCCAAGTCCAGCGTGTCTCGCTCGGGCTGCTTCAACAGAAAAAACGCGATCCGCTCGGCCGACCGC
>CAZIXN010000078.1:0-9960 GCA_964543215.1 uncultured Phycisphaera sp. | reverse complement strand
CCCAACGTCCTCATCCTCCGCACCGCCGGCACCAACTGCGACGCCGAGCTCGCCCACGCCTTCACGCTTGCCGGGGCAACGCCGCACACGCTGCACCTCAACGCGCTCATCGCCGACCCCCGGAAGTTGGCTGAATTTCAGATCATCGGCTTCCCCGGGGGCTTCAGCTACGGCGACGACATCGCGGCCGGCCGCATCCTCGCCAACCGCCTCAAGCACCACCTCTACGAACCGCTGCTTGCGGCGATCGATCGCGGCGTGCCGATGATCGGCATCTGCAACGGCTTTCAGGTGCTCGTCAAGCTCGGCCTGTTGCCCGACCCGCACGCCAACGCCCAGACCGCGACGCTGGCCGACAATTCTTCGGGCCGGTTTCAGGATCGGTGGGTCGGCGTGGCCGTGCCCCGCGAGACCCAATGCATCTGGACCCGCAGCGCCGACGGCGAGCAACCGGGCGAAACGCCGGCCGACCACGAGCTGCCCATCGCGCACGGCGAGGGCCGGTTCGTCGCGCCCGAGGCCGTGCTCGATCAACTCGAAAGCCAGGGGCAGGTCGCGCTGCGCTACGCCCAAGACTGCAACGGCAGCCAGCGGAACATCGCCGGCATCTGCGACCCCACGGGCCTGGTCTTCGGATTGATGCCCCATCCCGAGCGGTACGTCACCGCCACGCAGCACCCCGCGTGGACCCGCCTCCCCGCCGAACGCCGCGGCGGCGTGACGCCCGGTTTGCGCTACTTCCAGAACGCCGTCGCGTACGCCACGACCGCCGGCCCGGTCCCGGCCTGATGGCCCCGCTCCCTGACGGTCGCGGCTCGTCAGAAAGGTGACGCCGGCCCGAACATCAAGTATCCTTGACGATTCGCCCGATCCGACGTTCGGATTCAACGTGCGACGCTCCCGCGTGCTTGTCCGCAAGCCGCCCCTGCGTCGCGGGCCATTCCCCCAGGCAGGGCAGACGCGGCCCTGCGACCCGTGTCCCCGGCGATGTCGCCGGGCGGGTACACCGTCCCGCAAAGCGTTTCCGAAAGGACCCTTTTCCCTTGGTCGACAAGAACCTGATCGCCACTCTTTCCATCGAAGACGCCGAAGCCGAGGCCATGATCCTCGAAGCCCTCGGCCAGGCCGTCGCCGACGGCGACATGGAAGAACTCCTCGCCGACACCATCGGCGACTTCAAGCCCAACTCCATTCTCACCGGACGCATCACCGGCTACGCCGGCGACGACTTCCTCGTGGACGTCGGCCTCAAGTCCGAAGGCATCCTCGACAAGAACGAGTTCGACGACCCCTCCACCGTCGAGATCGGCGACACCGTCGAAGTGCTCCTCGAAGACGTCGACGGCGACGGCGGCACCATCCAGGTCTCCAAGCGCAAGGCCGACCGCATCCGCGGATGGGAAAAGATCATCGCCAACACCCACGAAGGCGACGAAGTCTCCGGCAAGTGCATGCGCAAGATCAAGGGCGGCCTGCTCGTGGACATCGGCTACCCCGTCTTCCTGCCCGCCTCGCAGGTCGACATCCGCCGGCCCCACGACATCGGCATCTACATCGGCCAGACCATCGACGCCTCGGTCCTCAAGATCGACGACGAGCGGCGCAACATCGTCATCTCCCGACGCAAGCTCATCGAAGAACGCCGGTCCAAGCTCCGCGAAACCCTCCTCGGAAAGATCAAGGTCGGCGACACCGTCGTCGGCACCGTCAAGAACATCGCCGACTTCGGCGCCTTCGTCGACCTGGGCGGCATCGACGGCCTGCTGCACATCACCGACATGTCCTGGGGCCGGGTCAACCACCCCTCCGACATGGTCCGCATCGAGCAGAAGCTCGAAGTCAAGATCCTCAACATCGATTACGACCGCGAGAAGATCGCCCTGGGCCTCAAGCAGAAGGACACCTCGCCCTGGGAAGACATCGAGAAGAAGTACCCCGTCAACACCCGCCTCAAGGGCGAGGTCACGAACATCATGACCTACGGCGCCTTCGTCAAGCTCGAAGACGGCGTCGAAGGCCTGGTCCACATCTCCGAGATGTCCTGGACCAAACGCATCAACCACCCCTCCGAGATCGTCTCCATCGGTGAAGAGGCCGAGGTCGTCATCCTCGACATCAACAAGCAGAAGCAGGAAATCAGCCTGGGCATGAAGCAGACCGAGGTGAACCCCTGGGAGCTCGTGGCCGAGAAATACCCCCCCGGCACGGTGGTCAAGGGCAAGGCCCGCAACCTCGCGAGCTACGGCGCGTTCGTCGAGATCGAGCCGGGCATCGACGGCCTGCTGCACGTCAGCGACCTGTCGTGGACCAAGAAGATCGCCCACCCCAACGAGCTGCTCAAGAAGGGCGACACCGTCAAGTGCCTGGTCCTCGAAGTCGACCAGAACAAGCAGCGCGTCGCGCTGGGCCTCAAGCAGATGGAAGAAGACCCCTGGCACGAAGCCATCCCCTCGGCCTACCAGCCGGGCATGATCGTCGTCGGCAAGGTCACCAAGATCACCAACTTCGGCGTCTTCGTCGAACTCGAAGAAGACCTCGAAGGCCTCCTGCACATCTCCGAACTCGCCGACCACAAGGTCGAGTCGCCCCAGGAAGTCGTGCAGCAGGATCAGGAGATCGAAGTCAAGATCCTCCGCGTCGACCTGGACGACCGCAAGATCGGCCTGTCGCTCAAACGCGCCCAGTGGACCTCCGACCAGGACGCCGCGGCCACCAAGAACGAGTCCAAGGGCGGCGGCAACGCCGGCTTCGGCGGCTCGTCCTCGGGCGGCGGCATGGGCGGCCTGGGCGATGGCGGCGCGCTCGGCACCGACAAGATCACCTTCGGCCAGGGCGGCGCGTCGAGCAACTAAGCCACGCCTTACAACGCCAAACCCCTCAAAGCCCGCGTTCCTCGAACGCGGGCTTTTTTACGCGCACAGCATCCGCCGAGCTTCGCTCCTGGGAAACTGTCGTTGGGATTCAGTCGGTTTTTGCGGCCGGTGGGCCGGGCACCATGCTGGGGAATTCGTAGACGAAGCGCAGGAGCATTTCGGAGAAGCGGATGAGCTCGGCGGCGTCTTCGCTGGCCATGATGCGGATCTCGTGGCTGGCTTCGTTGCTCTTGCGACGGATGTGGGAGACCCAGGCCTTGCCGTTGGGCGGGATGTAGCCCTGCTCGTCGAGGTAGTCGACGTACTTGATGAAGCGGCGGTTGGTCTCGGCGCCCTGCGTGACGGCGACGCACATGAGCAGCTTGCGGCAGAGCAGGACGGCGGCGGTCGGGCAGCCGGCGGTGCCGGCGCGGCGGGCTTCCTCGTAGAGGGCGTGGACATCCTCGGGCAGGTGGGCGACGGCGGCGCCGTAGGGTTCGCCGGGCGTGGACCGGCCGTGGGGATCGACGTAGGTCGGCTCCTGGCAGTGCGGGCAGAGGTAGACGGCGGCGAGCTGCGGGCCGGTGCCATCGGGCCTGGCGTGTCGGCGGTAACCCAGCGAAGAGGACACGAGGTTGCCGCAGTGGGCACAGGTGTAGCTGCGCGGGTGAAGGTCCAGGGCGCGGTACCAGTGGGTGGGGCCGGAAGAATGCTGCATGGGAAAAACGTGGGGGTTGGGGGGACTTCGAGCGCGTGCGGGGGGAGGGAGGCGTCCGGCGGTCGATGACGGCCGGCTTCATTGGGGGGGGAGTGTCAGAGTACGTCGGTGGCTTTGGGGAAGCTGCCCAACGTGGTGAGCTGGAGGCAGTGCTTGCGGGCTTCTTCGAGGGCGGCGGCGACCTGGGGGTCGTCGGCGTGGCCGAGGAGGTCGACGAAGAAGTAGTACTCCCAGTTGACCCGTTGGCTGGGTCGTTCGGCGAGTCGGGCGAGGTTGAGGCCGTGGTCGCGGAACACGTTGAGGACATCGGTGAGCGCGCCGGCGCGGTGCTCGGTGGTGAAGACGAGGCTGGTCTTGTCGTGCCCGGTGGGCTTGGGGGATTGGCGGCCGATGACGAAGAAGCGGGTGGTGTTGTTGGGGTTGTCTTCGATGTTCTCGAAGAGGACGGGCACGTTTTCGAGTTGGGCCGAGAGGGTCGAGCCGATGGCGGCGGCGTGGGGCGTATCGGCGGCGAGTCGGACGGCGGCGGAGGTGCTGGCGGCGTCGAGTCGCTGGGCGTTGGGCAGGTTGGCGGTGAGCCAGCGGCGGCACTGGGCGAGGGCCTGGGGGTGCGAGTAGACCGTCTTGATCTGATCCAACGGGACGCGACTCAACAGATTGTGGTGGATGGCGACGAGGGTTTCGGCGCAGATGCGGGCTTGCGTTTCGAGGAAGCAGTCCAGCGAGGCGGTGACGCCGCCGTGGGTGGAGTTTTCGATGGGGATCAGTCCGTAGTCGGCGTGGCTGCGGGCGACGGCGTCGAAGATGGCGGAGAAGTCGGCGAGGGGGTCGTACTCGACGCTTGCGCCGAATTTTTTCCGCGCGGCCAGATGCGAGAAACTTCCGGGGGGGCCGAGGTATCCGATGCGGAGCGGTCGTTCGAGGGCAAAGGAGCCGGACATGAGTTCGCGCCAGATGGCGTCGAGGCATCGGTCCGGGAGCGGGCCGGCGTTGGCGGCTTTGATTCTGGCGAGGACCTGTTGCTCGCGGTCGGGTGCGTAGATGGGGACGGACTCGCCGGAGTCCCGTTTGATCTTGCCGACTTCGACGACGACGGCGGCGCGCTGGTTGAGGAGCTGGACGAGCTGTGCGTCGAGCCGGTCGATCAGCGCGCGGAGGGGGGCGAGCTTTTCGTTGGTTTTCGAAGTGGCGTCGTCGGGCATGGGGTGAGTGTAAATGTTTTGGCGGGACTTCCGGGCAACCCGCGGACGGTGTCCGTGGGCTTGTGGGGTAGATTGGTGGGATGAGCACGGGAGCGGACGCCGGACTTTGGAGCGCGGACTGGGCGGCGGCGGTGGGCGCATCGCCGGCGGTGTGGACGGGGGTGTTGGTGGGGGCGATGGCGCTGGGGCTGGTGCTTTGGTCGCTGGGCGGTCGGCTGGCGCGGGCGGGGACGGTGACGGCGGGGTTTGTGGTGGGCGGTTTGGCGGTGACGTCGCTGAGCATCGGGTTGGCGAGCGCGAGCGGGGTGGGGCCTTGGGTCTTGCTGCTGGGTGTGGGCGGGGCGATCGCGGGGGCGTTGCTGGCGTGGTTGTTGTTCCGGCTGTGGATGGGGGTGATGGCGGCGGTGTTGCTGGCGCTGGCGGTGCCGGCGGCGGTATTGGTGTGGTCGCCGCCACAGGAAGCCGAGTCGGGCGAAACACAGGCCCAGCGCGTCGCGGCGATGGAGGACCAGGCGTCGTCGCTGGTGGATGCGCTGAAGCAGACGTGGCGCGAGGGGATGTCCGAAGCGCTCAATTCCGAGCAGGTGCAGCAGGCGATGCGCGATGCGGCGGCGGCCGCGGCGCGGGGTGACGCGACGGACGGCGACGCGGCGCTGGCGGCGAGCGGGCTGGACGCGCAGCAGGTGCAGACGTACGCGCTGGGTCAGGCCAGGCGGGTGTGGGACGTGCTGAAGGTGGCGTGGGATCGTGAGATGGCCAAGCTGCGGGCGTGGTGGGACGGCTTGGCGACGGGGACGCGGACGACGGTGATCGGCGGTTCGGCGGTGGGCGGGGTGATCGGCCTGGTGCTGGGGTTGTTGATGCCGCGGATCATGGCGTCGGTGCAGACGGCGCTGGTGGGGGCGTTGCTGCTGTTTTTCCCGGCGGGGATCCTGGTGCACGCGTACCTGGCCGGGCCGGTGGGCGAGGTGTTGGATGAGGCGGAGTTGGAGGCGGGCGTGGCGGGCGTGGCGGGGGTGGCGGGTTGGGCGGCGTACTGGCCGACGCAGCCGCGGGCGATGCTGCTGTCGGTGGGTCTGATAACGCTGGTGGGGCTGCTGCTGCAGTGCACGGTTTTGCGGCGGAAGGCCGATAGCTGAGGCGAGTCCTGCCTGATTGGTCGGCTTTGCGTTCGCGTTGAATTCGACGCACATCGCCGAGCCGAAGCGATTTCGGGCGAGACACCTCGATCCTCGGTTTGTGTCGCGGCGGTTCGTAGCCGACGCCGATGCAGGCCGGGAAGGAGATTCGCCGATGCCCGCCGCCTCGCCCGTTCTGTTGTTCTCGACGCTCGCCCAGCAGGCACCTGCTCCGGCTCCGGCCCCGGCCCCGGCTCCTTCAACGTCGTCGACGGTGGCCGATGAAGTGACCGGCCTGTTCGAGTCCATGACCACGATCCTGGGGCGGGGCGATGCGCTGACCGACACGGACTCGCTGATCAGCGGGCTGCAATCGCTGGGCCTGGTGTGGGCGGTGGTGCTGACGACGGTCGGGCTGCTGTGCATGTTCAACGGCTACCGCTGGCACAAATTCGCGACGGTGACGACCGCCCTGCTGCTCGGGCTGTTCGCCGGCTACTGGCTGGGCAAGATGCTCAACGCGCCGTTCGTGATGGCGGGGTGTCTGGGCGCGCTGCTGTTCGCGGTGGCGTTCCCGCTGATGAAGTACATGGTCGCGGCCTTGGGCGGATTGGCCGGGGCTTTTTTGGGCGCGAATCTGTGGGCGGGGGTGGCGAAGGAGATGGAGAAGATCGCGATCCAAAATGCCGGGGGCGTGGCCGTGCCGGCTGACTCGTTGCTGTTGGACCCGAGCATGTACTGGGTGGGTGCGCTGCTGGGCCTGATCGTGTGCGGCATGCTCGCGTTCGTGCTGTGGAAGCTTTCGATCGTGGTGTACACCTCGGTGTCGGGTTCGACGCTGGCGGTGATCGGCATCCTCGCGCTGCTGCTGAGCGTGGACGGCTGGTCGGCGACGATCAAGAGCGGTCTGAGCGCGAGCTATCTGGTCGTGCCGCTGCTGGTGTTCGTGCCGGCGGCGATCGGGCTGATCCTGCAGGAAACCCGGCCCGAGACGCAGCCGGCGAAGTGACACACCGCGCCGAAAAAGCAACCCGAAAGCCCACGGACTCCGTCCGTGGGCTTCGTTTTTGCGCTAGTTTGTGCGGATGAGCGAGGGCACCTTCCGGATCACGACGTGGAACGTCAACGGGCTGCGTGCGGCGCTGCGCAAGGGCTTTGCGGAGCATCTCGCGCGGCTCGCGCCGGACGTGCTGCTGTTGCAGGAGGTGCGGGCGACGCCGGACGTGTTGCCCGAAGGGTGGGCGACGCCGGCCGGCTGGCATGTGACGTGGCACCCCGCGAAGAAGCCGGGCTACGCGGGCACGGCGGTTTGGTCCCGGCTGCCGCATCGCGTGGTGTGCACGGGCCTGGCCGGGGGACGAAGCCGGTGCGCCGTTGACGACGACGGCCGGGTGTTGCGGGTTCGCATCGGGCATGAAGCGGGTCCGCTGGATGTGGCGAGCGTGTACCTGCCGTCGGGCTCCTCGTCGGCGGCGCGGCAGGCGAGCAAGGAGGCGTGGATGGCGTCGTTCTATCCGTGGGCGGCGTCGCTGCGGAAGAGCCGAATGCCGGTGATCATGGGCGGCGACTTCAACATCGCCCACACCGAGGCGGACCTCTGGAACGCGCGAGGCAACGCGAAGAACTCGGGGTTCCTGCCGCACGAGCGTGAATGGTTCGGCCGGCTGCTCGACCGGGCGAAGTGGCACGACGTGGTGCGGCATCACACCGGGCAGATGCAGGGGCCGTACTCCTGGTGGAGCAACCGCGGCCGGGCGCGCGAGCTGGACCGCGGCTGGCGGATCGACTATCTGCTGGCCAACCCGTCGGCGGCGGGCCGCATCGTTGGCGCGCACACCGACCGCGACGCGATGCTCGCGTGTTCGGACCACGCCCCGGTGAGCGTGGACCTCGCTTGGTGAAGCCGCCGACGAACCGCGACCGTCAGGACGCATGTAGTTTCGCTGCAATCGAGCGGGCACCCCGCTCCCTCACGGCCGCGGCTGGTTTCCGGAAACGGCGGGCCTTGCCCCGTGTTGTACGCGGCGGGTACGATGCCTCGCCCCGGCCCACAGCGCCGATTCGTACCCGCGGAGCCCGCATGTCACGCAAACGCCAGCAGATCGGCCAGATCCTCCAGCAATGGGGACTGGTCACCGAAGCACAGATCGCCGAAGCCCTCAAGATGTCCGACGGCTCGCGCAAACGCGTCGGCGAGGCGCTCGTCCAGCTCGGCTACGCCAACTCCAACGACGTCGCCAAAGCACTGGCCACGCAGTTCGGCCTCGAATTCGTCGACCTCGACCAGCCCAACGTCATCCAGAAAGAAAACCTCGGCCTGATCCCCGAGGACATGATCAAAAAAATGAACGTCCTGCCCCTGGGCAAGGATGGCAACACGCTCAAGGTTCTCGTGTCGGACCCGATGAACATCCAGCTCATCGACGACCTGCAGTTCCGCATCGGCGGACGCATCGAGCTGGCCATCGGTGCCCTCGACAAGATCAAGGAATACATCGACTCGGTGATGTCGGACACCAAGAAGTCGCTGGACACGCTGACGCAGGACCTCTCCATCGACACGTCGCTGGACCTGTCGATGGACCAGACGCTCGACGCCTCGATGGACCGCGGCAGCTCCATCGACATGGGCGTGGGCAAGACCGAAAACGCCAACGACCCGACGTCCGCCCCGATCGTCAAGCTCGTCAACCAGATCATCGCCAAGGCCGTGCAGTCCCGTGTGTCCGACATCCACATCGAACCGTTCGAAAATCGCGTACGCCTTCGCTACCGCATCGACGGCGAGTGTCAGGAGATGGACCGCATCCCCAAACGCATCCAGGGCGCAGTCACCGCCCGCATGAAGATCATGGCCGGCGTCAAGGTCGAGGAAAAACGCATCCCGCAGGACGGCCGCATCAAGATGCGGATCGGCGACACCACCACCGACTTCCGCGTGTCGTTCTGCCCGGTCTATCACGGCGAATCCATCGTCCTGCGTATCCTCCGCTCCGACGCGGCGAAGCTCGGCCTCGAAAAACTCGGCATGCAGCCCGACACGCTCGAAGCCTTCAACAAAATCATCACCCGGCCCAACGGCATCTTCCTGGTCACCGGACCCACCGGCTCGGGCAAGACCACCACGCTCTATTCGGCGCTCAACGTGCTCAACCGGCCCGACCGCAAGATCATCACCGCCGAAGACCCCATCGAATACAACTTCAAGGGCATCAACCAGTGTCAGGTCAACATGGGCATGAAGCCCCCGCTGACCTTCCAACTCATCCTCAAGGCGATGCTTCGCCAGGCCCCCAACATCATCCTCGTCGGCGAAATCCGCGACAAGGAAGTCGGCGAGGTCGCCGTCCAGGCCGCCCTCACCGGCCACATGGTCTTCAGCACGCTGCACACCAACGATGCGCCCTCGGCCATCACGCGTCTGATCGACATGGGCCTCAAGCCGTTCCTGGTCGCCAGCTCGATCCAGGCCGTGCTCGCCCAGCGCCTGGTCCGCATCCTCTGCGAACACTGCAAGGTCCCCGACCCCAAGCCCAGCCGCCGCACGATGCAGGTCGTCGGCCTCACCGAAAGCGACATCCAGGGCAAGACGATCTACAAGCCCGTCGGCTGCAAGCGATGCAACGACACCGGCTTCCGCGGCCGTCAGGGCATCTACGAACTCATGCACATGTCCAGCGAGATCCGCGAACTGGCGTTCAACCGCTCGCCGGTCAGCAAGATCCGCCAGGCCGCCCAGGCCGCGGGCATGCGCAACCTGCTCGGCGACGGCCGACTCAAGGTCCTCGAAGGCAAGACCACGCTC
This sequence comes from uncultured Phycisphaera sp., assembly GCA_964543215.1. Taxonomy (GTDB): domain Bacteria; phylum Planctomycetota; class Phycisphaerae; order Phycisphaerales; family Phycisphaeraceae; genus CAZIXN01. The sequence goes on along the minus strand of CAZIXN010000078.1, from coordinate 265 downwards.
GACGAAATCGCCAAGATCACGCAGGTCGAAGGCATCGTGGAGGACGCCGAGGAAGAATTGGCCGCCTGAATGCGGAGTGGCCAGTGGCGAGTGACCAGTGGCCAGTGAATTTCAGTTCCCGTGCTTCACTGGCCACCGGCCACTAGCCACTAGTCACTGTTGCGGAGCAACCCACCATGTCCACGATGCGCATCGACCGTCTGCTCGACACCGTCATCAAGCAGGAAGCGTCCGACCTTCACCTCACCGTCGGCAAGCCGCCGAC
>CAZIXN010000077.1:0-11666 GCA_964543215.1 uncultured Phycisphaera sp. | reverse complement strand
GCCCCCGGAAGACGGGCAGCCCCCGGAAGACGGGCAGGCCCCGGAAGACGGGCGGGCCCCGCATGCGGATGCGGGGCTGGGGACGGATCAATATGTCGCGATGGCGGCGCGGGCGGTGGCGTTTGGTTTGCGGCTCAACGGGTCGCAGACGTGCATCGCGCCGCGGCGGGTGTTGGTGACCCCGGACGTGCGGGATGCGTTTGTCGCGGCGTTATCGGAAGAACTCGCGCGGCACCCGGCCCCGCGCTGGGACCCGGCCGTGTGGGACAAGGCGCAGCCGCTGATCGAGCAGGCGCTCCGGGGTGGGGCAAGTCTGGGACGGGACTTCCGGGGCCGGGGCGTCCGAGAAAAACCGGCCGTCGACGCCGCGGCGGGGTCTGACGCCCGGTCGGTGGTCGCGGACAACTCTCCCGTAACGACGGGCAACCTTCCCGCTACCACGGACAAGTCTTCCGCTACAACGGGAGGCCTTCCCGTGACCACGGACAAATCTCCCGTGACCACGGGAAACCTTCCCGCATCCACGGACGAGTCGTCCGTGGCCACGGATTCGATGCGTGGGCTTCCGGGGCTTCCGGGGCTTGCGGGTCTTCCGGGGCTTCCGGGGGCGGGGGCGATCGTGTTGACGGGGGTGACGCCGGACATGGCGATCGCATCGGCGGATGTGTTCGGGCCGGTGTGCTGTGTGATGGCGTGTGCGGACGAGGCGGCGATGCTGGAGGCGGCCGCGGCGTGTCCGTACGCGCTGGGCGCTTCGGTTTTTGGAAGTCGCACGCCGGCGGTGCGCTTTGCGGCGAAGGTGGATGCGGGGAGCGTGACGGTGAACGATGTGATTGTGCCGACGGCCGATGCGCGGCTGCCGTTTGGGGGTCGGGGGTTGAGCGGTTTTGGAGAGACGCGTGGGGCGGAAGGGTTGCTGGCGATGACGCGGATCAAGACGGTGAGCGTGTCGGGCGGGGCGTGGGGTTGGGTCGATCGTTGGGTCGGTCGGCCGCACTATGATCGGCTTGGGGAAGAGGATGCGGCGGCGTTCGCGGCGTATGTGCGGGTGGCGCACGGCGGATCGCTGGCGTCGCGTTTGGGGGCGCTGCCGGGTTTGGTGCGGGGGTTGAAGGCAGTCAGTCAGAAGGACACGCAGGGGCCACCGATGAACACGGATGCACAAAGATCAGAAGCAAGAGGCTGAACCCACGGCTCTGATCGGTGTTGGTCCGTGTGCATCGGTGGCTTGCTTTTCAAGGGAAAAACGATGATCGCAAGCAACACGAAGTCGGAAGGGCTGGGGAAGGTCGGCGTGATCGGCGCGGGCCTGGGTGGTTTGGCGGCGGCGGCGACGCTGGCGGCGCGGGGGTATCGCGTGGTGTGCTTTGATAAGAACCCCTGGCTGGGCGGGAAGGCGGCGCAGCTGCACGGCACCCCGGAAGGCGCGGACGAAACTTCCGGGGGGTTTCGCTTCGACATGGGGCCGACGATTCTGACGGTGCCCAAGGTGCTGGAGCGCATCTTTGTCGAGGCGGGTCGGAACCTGCACGACTACCTGGACCTGCGCCGCCTGGACCCGCAGTGGCGGTGCTTCTTTGATGCGTCGGCCGGCGGAGGTGTGCTCGATCTGCGCGAAGATGTGGACACGATGAAGCAGACGCTGCGCGACTTCGGTATCGGCGGCGGGGATGTCGCGAAGTACGAAGACTTCATCAAGTACACGCAGCGGCTGCACCGCATCAGCGACGACTTTTATTTCTGGAAGGCCATCGGCGGCATCAAGGACATGATGGACGTCGGCGGGGCGATGAACCTGGACACGCTCAAGGATGTGCTGGCGATGCGGATGGGGCGGAGCGTGGCGAGCACGATCCGCAAGTACGTGCCCGATAAGCGGGTGTCGCAGATGCTGGACCACTTCGTGCAGTACGTCGGCAGCTCGCCTTACGGCAGCCCGGCGATTCTGTGCGGGATCGCGTCGATGCAGGTCAACGAAGGCGTGTGGTATCCGATCGGCGGGACGCGGGCGGTGCCCGAGGCGCTGCAGAAGCTCGGGGAAGAGCTGGGCGTGGAGTATCGGGCCGGCGAAGGCGTGGCGCGGATCATCAAGCGCGACGGCCGGGTGACGGGCGTGGTGCTGGAGGATGGCGAGCAGGTGGAGCTCGATGCGGTGGTGAGCAACATGGACGCGGTGCGGACGCGGCACGAATTGATCGATGGTGATCGTCACCGCGGCGGCAAGGCCACGGGTGCGGACCCCGAGCCGGCGTGCAGCGGCGTGGTGCTTTATCTGGGGTTGAACAAGGCGTACGAGCATCTCGCGCACCACGACTTCGTGTTCAGCCGGGACCCCGAAGAGGAGTTCGACGCGATTTACAAGCGAGGCGAGCCGGCCCCGGACCCCACGGCGTATCTCGCGGCGACGGCACGGACCGAAGCCCCCGGTGCGGTCGCGCCCGAAGGCGGCGAGGCGTTGTATGTGCTCGTGCACACGCCTTACCTCCGGCCGCACCACGACTGGCGTAAGGACGGCGACCTCTTCCGGGGGTACCGGCAGACCATCCTTGAAAAACTCAAGCGGACGGCGAACATGCCGGACCTGGAGGAGCGGATCGTGTTCGAGCGGTCGCTGACGCCGCAGGACATCCACGACCGGTACCGCGTCTTGAATGGAGCGATTTATGGTCTGGCAAGTCACGGCTTGTGGACCGGTGCGTTCAAGGCGAGCAATCGGAGTGATCTGGCGGAGGGGTTGTATTTGGCGGGGGGTGCGGCGCATCCCGGGCCGGGCATGCCGATGGTGATGATGAGCGGCTGGATCGCGGCGGACACGCTGGACCGCGATGGGGCGGCGTTGGGGGCGAAGGTTTGATTCTGGATTTTCGAATGAGGATTTTGGATGGAGGTGGGTCGGCCCACGTTGGGACAACGTGGGCTTCGGGGTCGCTAACATCATGTTGTCCGAGTCCTGATCCCCGAACCCTGTACCCCGAACCCCAACATGCCCGACGCCACCGAAGAACTCCGTTTGCACCACAAGAAGGTTTTGATCGTTGATGACGATTCGGAGGTGCGGTCGGCGATCGATCACGCGTTGCAGGCCGAGGGCGCGTTGACGCAGACCTGTGGGGACGGGAACACGGCGGTGCGGATTGTCGAGAGCGATCCGCCGGATCTGGTGGTGCTGGACATGATGCTGCCGAAGCGTTCGGGGTTTCTGGTGCTCGAGAAGATCAAGCGTTTCGAGAAGTGCCCGAAGGTGATCATGGTGACGGCCAACGAGGGCAAGCGTCACCAGGAGTACGCCGAGGCGTTGGGCGTGGATGCGTATCTGCACAAGCCGGTGCGGATGGAGCGGCTGATTGTGGCGGTGTCGGAATTGCTTTGAGGTGGCGGGGTGGGTGCTCGCTGAAACGGGGCCGCCGGTTTTCATCGGTCGGGGGGTACACTGGGAGCAGTCCGCTTTTGAAAGGGTCTGCCATGATGTCTCGTGCGTTGCGTTGTGTGATCGGGGCCGGTCTGCTGGTGGCGATGACGGGTCTGGCGTCGGCCGCGGAGACGCGTCAGGCCAAGGCGATCATGAAGGATGGGCGGACGCTCGAAGGTCAGCTTGTGCTTCAGAACGACCGGATGATTGTGCTGAACATCGCGGGCATCGAGACGACGCTGCAGCGCGGGGATGTCGCCGAGTTGGAGATCCAGCAGACGCCGCAGGAGTTGTACGACGCGGTGCGTCCGACGCTGGCCGACACCGATCTGGCCGGCCGGCTGGACCTCACGCAGCGGATGATGGACCGAAGCGCGTTCGGGCTGGCGCGTCGGGAGTTGTCGGACCTGGCGCGGCTGTTCCCCGGTGACCCGCGCATCGCCCGGCTGGACACGCAGATCGCCGCGAAAGAAGCGCTGTCCCGGCAGCGGGTCGATCCCGCGAGCCGTTCGGCGGCGGGTGGAAGCGTCGCGGACGAAGACCCCGCGCGTCGCAATCGCAACGCGCGACCCGGCGAGGAGGCGCTGCTCAGTGACGAGGAGATCAACCTCATCCGTGTTTACGAAGTCGACCTGGGCGCGCAGCCGCGCGGGATCACGATCCAGCCCGAGACGCTCGAAAAGTTTTTCTCGGTGTACCGCGATTCGGCCAACCAGCCGCTGGGCCGGCGGGAGCAGAGCCAGTTCCGCCGCAAGCCCGGCCACGAGCAGCTGGACGCGATTTTCTCGACGCGTGATCGGAGCCTGTACGCCGGCGTGGTGATCGCGAACGATCCGCCGTCGATGTCGGAGTTTCGCAACCGCGTCAACGGGCCGTACGTGGTGAACTATTTCATGAAGCACTTCGGGCCGGGTGCCAAGGGCGACGGGCCGAAGCTGCCGCTGGTGGGCGGTCGGCCGACGTCGGTGGGCGAGGCGTACACGAATTTCTACGTGCTCAGCGGCTACGTCGGTGCCGGCGGTGTGCCGATGATCGATCGGCGGAACCCGGCGGAATCGCTGCTGCTGCAGTGGGGCCTGCCGCGGGAGCGGGCGACGCACCCGGCCCCGGTGGGCATCGACGGCTGGCAGCCGGCGTTCCGGGATGTGGACGACCCGCGCTTCCAGCAGATCGTCGCCTGGATCGGGACGCTGTTCCCCAATCCGCCGGCAAACTACGGCATCGCCTTCAACCCCGGCGGGGCCCCGGCCCCGGCCCCGGCTCCGGCGGAAGCGCCGCCCGCTCCGCCGGCTCCCGAGACACCGGCCCCTTGATCTTTGACGCGCACCCCGCTCCCTGACGGTCGCGGCTCGTCAGAGTGCGGCACCAGGGGCGGTTCGGTTCGGGTGTTTGAACGGCGGTCATCGTGGTACAGTCTGGGGCCGGTCCGCGGTGCGTTTCGCCGCGGCGGATGTGTTGGTCCGCTTGAGGAATCGCGTTTCATGAAGTGCTCGCCCGCCGCCGTTCCCGCTCGTTTGGCTTCTCGTGGCGTGGTCGTCTCGACCGCGGCGTTGCTGCTCACGCTGGTCGGCTGCGACCAGGAGGCCGCCAACCGTGGTGAGGCCGCGCGCCTGCTCAACGAGGGCATCGCGGTCATGCTCGAAGCCGACACCGCCAAACCCAACGACGAGCAGCGGCTTTCGGACGTTCGGCTGGGGCTGCTGGCCGGGGCTCGCGGCCCGCTGGAGCAGGCCGCGTCCAAGGGTTCGCCCGCCCAGCAGGCGCAGGCGAACATGCTGCTGGCGCGGCTGGAAGCGCAGAGTGCCGAGGCCCTTGCCCGCGCGGCCGCGGCCGGGGCGTCGAACACCCGCCTGACGGTGACCGGGCTGCTGGGGCAACTGGAATCCATCGAGTCGCTGGGCGCGACGGCGCTGATCGCCGAGCGTGACCCGGCCCAGGCGATCGCGCAGATGGACGAGGCCATCGCCGACGCCGAAGCGAAGAAGTCCGAACTGTCCACGCAGGTCGCGCAGCTGCAGACCCGCGTCGCCGAACTCGACGGCCAGATCGCCTCGCAGCAGGACGCCGCCCGCGCCGCGTTCGCCCAGAAGACGCAGCTGGAGAGCGAAGCGTTCGTGCAGGAGGGTCCGGCGAAGTACGAGACGCTGCGGTCCGCGACCGCTGCGCAGCGTCAGGCCGATCAGGCCGACGTCAAGGCGCAGGAACTGTCGATCGCGCGGGATCAGGCCGGCTCGGAACTGGCGTTGGCCGAGCGGGAGCTTTCGCTGGCGGAGTCGTCGCTGGATCAATTCCTGGACACGCGTGACGCGTTCGCGCAGGCCGGCCAGGACGCCGACCGGATCGTCCGCGAGCTTCGCAGCAAGCAGGCCGAGCTCGCCGAGACGCTGGTCGCCGATGTGGAGCAGGGGGTCAACGCGTTCGACGAGGCGGTCACGGGACCGATCACCAACGCGGTGGAAGAAGCCCGCGCCGCGGTGGAGCGGGTCGGCCGGGCCAACGCGGGCCTGCAAGGTGCCCAGCGGCAGCAGCAGCAGATGGAAGAGCTCGACAAGCTGCACCTGCTGACGCAGACGCTCGCCGACGCCGCGACGTACCACGCGGACCTTCAGGCGTCGCTGTCGGCGATGGCGGGTCGCTCGGTGTTCGAGCAGTCGCCGGGTCTACGGGACAAGATCAACGCCCTGGCCGGCGAACTGCAAGGCGCCGCCCAGACCTTCCGCGAGCAGGCCAGCGAAGCGCTCGCCACGACCCGCGAACAACTCCAGGCGTTCGACCCCGAGAGCGACACCGCCTCGGGCGTGCGTGACGCGGTGGCTCGCCTGGCGTCGCAACTCGACGCCGGTTGATCCCCATGTCCGACGACGACCCGCGACCGTCAGGAAGCGGCGTCCTTGACCGCCACCGTTGCGCTCCCGGCCGGCTCAGGCTCGTTGATGCTCCGCGAAGAATCGTCGGGCGTGGCCGGGGCTTCGAGTGGGTTCACGTCGACGGTGTTCACCGACGCGAGCACGGTTTCGCCTGCGAGCACCTTCTGGCCCTGCGTGACCTGCACCACCGGCTCCAGCGTCCGGGGCAGGTACAGCTCGGTGGTTGAGCCGAGCTTGATGATGCCCATGCGCTGGCCGCGCTGCACGATCTGGCCGTCGCGCAGGGCGTTGTGGATCGTGCGGGCGAGCATCCCGGCCACCTGGCGTACGGCCGCGACGGGGTGTCCTTTCGAAGGGTGCACGAGCAGCGTGGTGACCGACTGGTTGTCCTCGATGCTTTGGGGGTTGAGCGTGTTGCCGAACCGGCCGGGCTGCTGCGTGATGGCGGCGATCTTGCCGTGGCACGGGCTGCGATTGAGGTGGACATCGAAGACGGACATGAACACGCGGACGCACATGGCCGGGCCGTCGAAAGGGGGGAAGTGCTCGACGTCGTGGATCGACGACACGCGCCCGTCGCAGACGGCGACGACCGCGCCGCGATGGCTGGGCGGCTTGCGGATCGGATCGCGAAAGAACAGGACGGTGATGGCTGCGATGAGGATCGGCAGCGGCGCGATCCACCACCAACCCAGCAGGGCGGCGGCAACGGTGAGCAGGACGCCCACGAGCAGGATGATGGACCATTCGGTTCGGGCGTAGCCGGAGAGCATGTGGAGATGATAGGAAAGAAGCCCGCGTTCACTGAACGCGGGCTTCGGGTGGTTTGAAGTTTCGTCTGAGGTTTACGCGTTTTTCTTGCCGACCATCATGCCCACGACGCCGAAGAGGATGGCGGCGACGAGCAGTCCGATGGTCAGGAACATGACGCTGGAGTTGCCGGATTCGTCGACGAGCATGGAGGTGAGTTGGCTGCGGTGGCCGAGCACGGCGGCGGTGGTGACAATGAGTCCCATGGCCAGCGCGACGAAGGCGACGAGCAACAGGCCGAACGACATGCCCGAGCCGGCGGGGTCGAAGTCGTCGGCGGCGTAGGTCGCGGTGCCCATGGACGCGCCGCCGCCGGACAGTCCGGCCCCGGGGGTGTCGAAGACCGCCGAGCCGCCGGAGTTGCCGCTGATGCTGCCGCCCAGGTGTTCCAGGCCCGAGGGGCCCGAAGCGCCGGTTTCCATGGACATCGCGCCGTCGAAGACGCCGGAACTGCCCACGGAGCTTTCCATCTTGAAGTCGGCCGCGGATTCATCGCCACCGCCGGGATAGATCTCGTCGAGGAGTTCGGCACCCAGCGAGGTGTCGTCGGATTCGCGCGTCAGGTCCAGCAGGCCCGAGCCCGAGCCGACCGATTCGAGCGCGAGCTCTTCGTCGTCGTCGATCCGACTGGAGGTGACCTGCGTCTGGGCCATGGGGTCGGCGGGTTCGATTTCGCCGGCGTCGAACACGGACACGCCCGAGGCTTCGCGGGGGTCTTCGTTGTCGAGGTTGTCGTCGATCTTGGTGTCGCCCGAGTCGTCCAGCAGGATCATCGAACTGCCCGTGGCGGACATGCCCGAGGCGGAGTCCGAGGCGATGGGAATGGCCCCGGAGCTGCCGGCGCTGGCGGCCAGGCCATCGACCTGGTCACGCTTGAACATGAGCTTGTCGCGGTCGCGGAACTGCTGGAGCTTGCCCTCGGCGGCCATTTCCTTGACGGCGTCGGGCTTGACGCCGAGCTTTTCGGCGGCCTCGTCGAGCGTGTAAAACATCTTGGCCATGGCAGACAACTCCGATAAGACCCAAACGGGTGGCGATTCACGGACGGTTCCGTTTCCGCCGGCGCGGAACGACATTCATGCCGGGAAGCCCAGTGTAAGTCCGCCGCGGACCTGCGACAAGGAGCGTTGTACGGGGGGCGGGGGAACAGGGAACAGGGAACAGGGAACAGACTTCGGAAAATCCGGTCCAGCAGATTCGGCGGCTCCGCACGCGGTTCGCGCGGCAAGGAAAGCGGACGCTTCACCGTGATCCGAACTGCTCAAAGCTCACTGGAGTCTCGTCTCGCTCTGAACCCCGATGCCTGATTTCCGACCCCTGACACCTGATCCCTGTTCCCCGTTCCCTGATGCCCCCCATGCTCGATCCCCAGACCCTCCCGCTGCCCCGCCTGCCCGCCGACCTGGTGGGGCTGCGCATCGCCCACCTGTCGGACCTGCATCTCCACGAGCGCGAGGCCCGCACGCTCCGGCCCCGCTTCGTGGCGATGCTCGACGACCTCCACGCCGAGCACGTCCGCCGGCCGATCGACCTGCTGGTCCTCACCGGCGACCTGATGAACCACGGCGACGATGAGCCCGCTGCGCTGCACCTGCTGCGCCGACTCACCGAGAAACTCGATCCCGCGCTCGCCACGCTGGGCGTATTCGGCAACCACGACTCCGACCGCCTGATCGATGCCTGCACCCCTCCCGACCACGCGGACACCTCCCCCCGGCACGTCCGCTGGCTGCTCGACGACGCCGTGCGCCTCACGCTGCGCGGCACGCCGCTGGACGTGCTCGGCCTGAACACGCGCATGGCGGGCTGGCCCGACGCGGTGGCCCTCGTACGGAACATGCACCGCCACTTGCCCACCGACCTGCACCCCGAGGTCCACGGCCCGGCCGACCCCGACCGACCCTTCCGCCTCATGCTCGCACACTTCCCCCGCGTCCTGCCCACCGCCTCGGATTTGGGCGTGGACCTGCTGCTCTCGGGACACACGCACGGCGGACAGATCTGCCTGCCCGGGCGCAAGCCGATCAAGAACTCGTCGTCGCTGCCGAATCGCCTCACCGCCGGGTGGCAGCGTCACCGCGACACGCTGCTGTGCGTGTCGCGCGGCGTGGGCGAGATGACCTTGGCGCTGCGCGTGTTCGCGCCGCGCCAGGTCCCGATCTACACCCTCACGCAAGGCCCGCTGCCGCCCCTGCAAGAGACACGCGCGACCCACGCCCGCACCGAGCTGGTGAAGCACTGGTGACAGCGCATCCATGAAACGCAAGAGAAACGCAAGAAGCCCGCGTTCCACGAACGCGGGCTTCTCGGATTCTTGCATGGCTGGCCACGGGTCACTGGCCACGGGTCACGGGTCACTGACCACTAGCCACTAGCCACTAGCCACGCCGCTCAGTTGACCATGTCCTTGAGGCCCTTCATCGCGCGGACCTTGACGTTCTTGCTGGCGGGCTTGGGCTTCTGGGGCACCATTTCGCCGGTGAACGGGTTGCGGACGAGCTTGCCGCCCTTGACGGCGGGCTTCTTGACCAGGGTCATCTTGGCCAGGCCCAGCAGGTTGAAGCTGCCGTGCTTTTTAAGGCTCTTGGTCATGAGGTCGGTGAGCTGGTCGCAGATCGCGACGACGTCCTTACGTGCCACGCCGGTGTCCTCGGCGAGGGTCCGGTAGATCTCCGACTTGGTCGGGGGCTTGGCGGCGGGGGTGCTGGCGGCCTTCTTGGAAACTTTCTTTGCCATGGGTGCGCTCCTTGCGGTGGCGTGAGGGAAACATTGGCCGGGTCGAGCAAAACGGTTCGGAGCCGGACCCGGCCGGGAATCAAGCAGGACGAGAAGCCGATTCTCCCCTGATTTCCGGCATCAACGGATACCGGTCATGCGATGATCGCGTATCGCCCACGAAATCCTGCACTTTTTACCTCACCGTGTCAAATTTCCCGGAAAAACAAGGCAATTCCGTACCGATCGAAACACGGTTCACCCGGGCTCACGATCCGCCGAGCCCGGCCTGCCGGAATGACATCCCCGGCTCCCATTTCCGGCCCGCTGGCAGCAGCCGACCCCGCTCCTGCGCCGAAACCGCCGTTTTTCCGCCGGACCGGCGTGGCACCGCGCTTGCCAAGACATTCCCGAGCGACGGCCTGCGCACGCCGCGGCGTCAACTTTTCCACCAACCCCGCCCCCCGCCCTCCGCCTCCTCCAAGCACAAGGAACATCACCATGAGCAAGATCATCGGCATCGACCTGGGCACGACCAACTCCGTCGTCGCCGTCATGGAAGCCGGCGTCCCCAAGGTCCTCATCAACGCCTCGGGCAACCGCACCACCCCCTCCATCGTCGCCTTCACCGACAAGGGCGACCGACTCGTCGGCCAACCCGCCCGCCAGCAACAGGTCACCAACCCCAAGGGCACCGTCTACTCCATCAAGCGCTTCATGGGCCGCCGCGCCAACGAAGTGCAGGACGAGCAGAAGATGGTCCCCTACCAGGTCATCGGAAGCGGCGACGACGTCGTCAAAGTCGCCGCCAAGGGCAAGGAGTACACCCCGCAGGAAATCTCCGCGATGGTGTTGGGCAACCTCAAGAAAACCGCCGAAGACTACCTCGGCGAAAAGGTCACCAACGCCGTCATCACCGTCCCGGCCTACTTCAACGACAGCCAACGCCAGGCCACCAAGGAAGCCGGTGAAATCGCCGGCCTCAAGGTCGACCGCATCATCAACGAGCCCACCGCCGCCGCGCTCGCCTACGGCCTGGATAAAAAAGCCAACGAAAAAATCGTCGTCTTCGACCTGGGCGGCGGCACCTTCGACGTCTCCATCCTCGACGTCGGCGACGGCGTCTTCGAAGTCCTCGCCACCAACGGCGACGGCCACCTCGGCGGCGACGACTGGGACGAAAAACTCATCAATTTCTTGGCTGACGAATTCAAGAAATCCGACGGCATCGATCTGCGCAACGATCCCATGGCTTTGCAGCGTCTGAAAGAGGCCGCCGAGAAAGCCAAGATCGAACTGAGCCAATCTCAGGAAACCACGGTCAACCTGCCGTTCATCACCGCCACGCAGGACGGCCCGAAGCACCTGATGATCAACCTGACCCGCACAAGGTTCGAGCAGCTCTGCGAAGGCCTGTTCAACCGGCTCGTCGGCCCGTGCCAGACCGCGCTTAAGGACGCTGGCCTGTCCACGTCCGACATCGACGAAGTCGTGCTCGTCGGCGGCTCGTCGCGCATGCCCAAGGTCCAGAAAATCGCCAAGGACATCTTCGGCAAGGAACCCAACAAATCCATCAACCCCGATGAAGTCGTCGCGCTGGGCGCGGCGATCCAGGGCGGCGTGCTCCAGGGCGACGTCAAGGATGTGCTGCTGCTGGACGTGACCCCGCTGAGCCTGGGCATCGAGACGCTCGGCGGCGTCATGACCAAGCTCATCGAGAAGAACACCACCATCCCCACCAGCAAGAAGGAAACCTTCAGCACCGCGGCCGACAACCAGAACGCGGTGACCATCCACGTGCTGCAGGGCGAGCGCGAGTTCAGCCAGGACAACCGCACGCTGGGCAAGTTCAATCTCGACAACAT
>CAZIXN010000076.1:0-11749 GCA_964543215.1 uncultured Phycisphaera sp. | reverse complement strand
GAGCAGCGGTCTACGGAACCGCAGGTTGGAGGTTCGAGCCCTCCCCAGTGCATTGCCCCCCGGAAGTGCCCCCCGGAAGTGCCCCCCGGAAGTGCTCCCCCGGAAGTGCTCCCCCGGTATTTGAGCAGGATGAATTCGCAGAGAGCCCGCGGTCGGTGGCCGTGGGCTTCGTTGTTCGATGGGGCGGAGGTTTTCGGACGCAAGTCGGGGCGGCGGCTGGCCGATATCTCAAGAGAGCGGACTTTCTCGCCTTGGGAGCTTTGGCATGTTTGAACGTCGTCGCCACCGCCGGGTCTCTCCTCCGCCGCAGGCCAGTCTGACCACGCCGCTGGGCGAGGTGACGGACGTGTCGGAGTCGGGCTTGGGGGTGTACTGCAAGCACCGGCCGGGCAACGTGGCGGTGGGTCAGACGCTGCTGCTGACGATTGCTTTTGACGGTCGGGCGCAGAACGTGAGCGCGAAGGTCCAGCGGATCGATCCGCTGGGGCCGCGGGCGGTGGAGCTGGGATTGACGCTGAATGATGTGCCCGGCGAGCTGCGGTTGTGGCTGCGTGGTCTGGCGACGATGGAGGAATGCGTGACGGTGGGGCCGCGGGTTTATCTCGCGGCGTGAGGGTCGGGACTGGGCGATAGCCATCGCCGGGCTTCAGCGCGTGGCGCTCTGGGGGGTGGTTTTGAGCAGGTGATAGCGGAAGGCGTCGGCGAGGGCGTGCCAACTGGCGTCGATGATGTTTTCGTTGACGCCGATGGTCCGGAATTTCTTGTTGGGGTCGTCGCGGTCGCCTTTGGTGGTGAACTCGATGAGGACGCGGACCTTGGCGGCGGTTTTCTGGTCTGGATTGACGACGCGGACGGCGTAGTCGGTGAGTTCGATGTCGTCGATCTGGGGGAAGTGGGGGCGGAGTGCTTTGCGCAGGGCGGTGTCCAGGGCGTTCACTGGCCCGTCGCCTTCGCCGACACGGTGTTCGACGATGGCTTCCTTGCCGACGGTGAGCTTGACGATGGCTTCGGTGCTGGTGGTTTCGTCCTGGCCGTTCTTACGGAGGATGATGCATCGGTAGTGGTCGAGTTGCCAGAAGCGGGTGGGCGTGCCGAGCATTTGGTGTCCGAGCAGTTCGAGCGAGGCGTGGGCGTACTCGTACTGGTAGCCGGCGTTTTCGCGGTCCTGCACTTCGTTGAGAAGTTTGCGGGAGACGGCTTTGTCGGAGAGGTCGAAGGTATCTCCGAGGGTGGCGACGATGTTGGAAGCGCCGGCAAGTTCGGAGACCAGGATGGTGCGCCGGTTGCCGACGGACTCGGGGGTGACGTGTTCGTAGGAGTGGGCGATGCGTTGGACGGCGTGGACGTGCATGCCGCCTTTGTGGGTGAAGGCGTTCTGGCCGACGTAAGGCGCGGCGTGGTTGATCGGAAGGTCGACGAGGCGGAACACTTCGCGGGAGAGTTCGGCGAGCTTGGCGGTGGCTCCGGGGATGAGGCAGTCGTGGCGGTATTTCAAGGCGAGGTTGGCGGCGACGGTGATGAGGTCGACGTTGCCGCATCGTTCGCCGATGCCGTTGATAGTTCCTTGGACCTGGACCGCGCCGGCGTCGACGGCGGCGAGGGCGTTGGCGACGGCGAGGCCGGCGTCGTTGTGGGGGTGGATGGCGATCTGATGGATGATGGATGATGGATGATTGCTGAGCAAAGCCTTGACTTCGTGGATGGCCTGGCTGATCCAAGTGGGCAGGCTGCCGCCGTTGGTGTCGCAGAGGACCAGCCGGCTCGCGCCGCCTTCGACGGCGGCGGCGAGCGTGGCCAGGGCGTAGTCGGGGTTGGCGCGGTAGCCGTCGAAGAAGTGCTCGGCGTCGTAGAAGACGTCTTTGACGTGGGGGGCCGCGGCGCAGAAGCGGACCGAGTCGCGGATCATGGCGAGGTTTTCCTCGCGGGCGACGCAGAGCACTTCGTCGACGTGCAGGTCCCAGGTCTTGCCGACGAGGGTGATGACCGGGGCGCGGGAGGCGACGAGGGCCTTCATGCCGTCGTCGTCCTGGGGGGCGATGGCTTTGCGGCGGGTCATGCCGAAGGCGCAGATGCGGGCGTGGCTGAGGTTGAGCCCGGCGACCTGCTCGAAATAGGCGGCGTCCTTGGGGTTGGACAGCGGGTAGCCGCCTTCGATGTAGTCGAAGCCCAGCGCGTCGAGCAGCTTGGTGATGGCGAGTTTGTCGGCGAGCGTGAGCGCGATGCCCGGGCCTTGCGTGCCGTCGCGGAGGGTGGTGTCGTAGAGCTCGATGCGGCGGGCTGGGGTGGTGGATGCGATGGCGGTCATGGCTGGCGGACTTTCAAGTTACGGTTTTCGCGTTTCTGGCGGCGGCCGACGGTCGGAGACCGTGGGCTTCTTCTTGTGGTGTTGGGGGCACAAAAAAACCCTGCACGGCGGCAGGGCGGTTCGTTTCGGGAGTGAACGATCGCGGCCCTACCGAGGGTTGGGCAGAATAATCGCCGCGATCGGGTTGGGCTGGGGTCGGGCCATGAAGCGACGAGTTTATCGACAGATCGTTTCGGGGCCAACCCGGGCGTCGGCGCGCGTTGGAGCTTCCTATACTGCCGACCTCCGGGAAATTGCCGCACGGTCGCACTCCGCCTCCTGCCCCCCGCTGATCGCCATGCCCGCCGAATCGCCCGTTGCTCCGATTGCTGTCGCGTTTCCGCCGTATCGGCGGTGGCTGCAGGGGTTGGCGTTTCTGCTGGTGGCGGCGACGTTTCTGCTGATCGTGATCGGCGGTTCGGTGACGAGTTACGACGCGGGCATGGCCGTGCCGGACGGCTTCACGACGTTTGGGTACTGGTCGTTGACGGCACCGCTGGAGTTGTGGTGGTACGACCTGGGAACGCGGCTGGAACACTCGCACCGGCTCAAGGGGTATGTCGTGGGTTGGCTGACCATCGGCGTGCTGGTGGGCGTCTTGCTGACGCAGCGACGCCGGCGGTGGGTCAAGGTGCTCGCGTGGCTGCTGCTGGGCTATGTCATTGCGCAGGGCGTGCTGGGGATTCTGCGGGTCGATGAGGTGTCGCTGTGGCTGGCGGGGGTGCACGGCGTGACGGGGCAGATTTTTCTGGCGCTGACGGTGGTGATGGCGGCGGCGCTGGGTCGCCGGTGGATGGCCGCTGAACGAGCCGCGACGGTCAGGGAGCGGGGTGGAACGGCACGCTTGGGCGACGGCGATGCGCTCCTTCACGGTCGCGGCGCGTTGCGATCGGTGCCTTGGGTGTTGTGGGTTTGGCTGGCGCTGCTGCTGATGCAGTTGGCGCTGGGGTCGTCGATCCGGCACGGGCAGGCGTCGCTGGCGATTCCGGATTGGCCGCTGCATTACGGGCAGGCGTTGCCGCCGATGTCGCAGGAGAAGATCGACGCGGCGGTGGCGGCGCTTTCCCCGGAGGTTCGTGCGTCCCAGAGCGCGGCGATGTTGAATGAACCGGTCGTGGCGTGGCGGGTGCACCTGCATTTCGCGCACCGGGTCGGCGCGTATGTCACGCTGGCGTTCGGCGTGGCGTTTCTTGCGTGGGCGTGGCGGCGGTGGTCGTCGTCGGCGGTGCGTCGGGCGGTGCTGCTGGTCGGTGGGTTGCTGGCGTTGCAGGCCACGCTGGGGGTGTACACGGTTTGGAGCGGGGTGCATCCGACGTTGGCGACGCTGCATCAGACCGTGGGGGCGGCGCTGCTGGGTTCTTCGGTGTGGCTGGGGGTGCGGATGAAGTTGGAGCCGGCGTTGGTGTTGGCGTTGGTGGCGGCGCGGCCCACGGTCGGTGAGCGTGGGCTTGGGGGCGGTGAACTGCGGGAGGTCCTGCCGGCATGAGCGAATCGATGGCGGTTTCATTGGATCGTGTTGCGGTGGAGACGCCGAGCGTCTGGCAGGATTACGTTGCGCTCACCAAGCCGCGGATCGCGCGGATGGTGGTGATCACGGCGGGGTTGGGTTTTGCGCTGGCGGTCGCCCCCGGAAGTTCGGCGGGGGAGTCGTGGACGTGGCTGGGGCTGATCGGCTCGCTGGCGGGGACGGCGGCGTCGTGCATGGCGGCGAGCGTGTTCAATCAGGCCTGGGAGAAGCGGACCGATGCGCTGATGCCGCGGACGGCGAACCGGCCGGTGGCGGCGGGTCGGATTGCGCGAGAGCAGGCGGTGTGGTTCGGGATCGCGCTGGCGCTGTTGGGGCAGGGGTTGTTGTGTGCGGCGGGCACGCCGCTGGCGTCGGCGCTGGCGGGCATCACGATTGTGCTTTATGTGCTGGTGTATACGCCGATGAAGCGGGTGTCGCCGTGGGCGTTGTGGGTGGGCGCGGTGCCGGGTGCGTTGCCGCCGGTGATCGGATACGCGGCGGCGACGCGGTCGTCCCCCGGAAGTTTTGCGTGGGGTGATTGGGCGGTCACGGTGGAGGTGTTCGGCCGGGTGGACGCGCTCGCGTGGGCGGTGTTTGCGGTGATGGTGTTCTGGCAGATCCCGCACTTTCTGGGCATCGCGTGGATGTACCGGAAGGATTATGCGATGGGCGGCCTGCCGATGCGGCCGGTGGTGGATCCGGCGGGTCGGTGGACGTCGGTGGAAGCGCTGGTGGGTTGCGTGCTGCTGTGGGCGGCGGCGCTGATCCCGATGTGGCTGGGCCTGGCGGATTGGAAGTACGCGGTGCTGGCCGAGGCGGCGTGCCTGGTGTTCACGGCGACGGCGGTGCGTTTCGCCTGGCGGCGTGACGACGCGTCGGCTCGATTGATGTTCTTCACGTCGCTGCCGGTGCTGCCGCTGCTGCTGGGCGCGGTGGTGGCGGCGAGGTTCCTGGGGTGGTGAACGCGTCCGCACGCGCGGTGGAGATTGCCGGCTTGTCGCACCGCTACGGCGAGCAGGCCGCGGCGCTGGTTGAGGTTTCGCTGGACGTTGCGCCGGGCGACGCGTTTGCGCTGATCGGGCCCAACGGCAGCGGCAAGTCCACGCTGCTGTCGCTGCTGGCGACGCGCGTGAAGCCGAAGTTGGGCGATGGCACGGTGCTGCGTGTCGCGGGATTCGACGTGCTGCGGCAGGCGTCGGCGGTGCGGCAGCGCATCGCGGTGGTGTTCCAGCATCCCAGCGTGGACGGCAAGCTGACGGCGGAGGAAAACCTCAAGTACGAGGCGATGCTGCACGGCCTGCGGGGTTCGCTTCGCCAGGCGCGGATCGACGAAGCGTTGGACGCGGCGGGGCTGACGCCGCGGCGGGGCGATCGGGTCGAAGCGTTCAGCGGCGGGATGAAGCGTCGGCTGGAGATCGCCAAGGCGATGATGCATCGGCCGGCGGTGCTGCTGCTGGACGAGCCGGACACGGGGCTGGACGTGCGGGCGCTCGACGAAGTGTGGACACAACTCCAGAGCCAGCGCGAAGCCCACGGCACGACGCAGGTGATGGCGACGCACCGCATGGAGTTGGCGGAGCGTTGCGACGCGGTGGCGGTGCTGCATCAGGGGCAGAAGGTGGCGGCCGGCTCGCCCGATGAGTTACGACGCTTGCTTCCGGGCGGATCGCTGCGGGTGGAGGCGGAGGCGTCGGCCTTGCCGGAGATCGCGGCGTCGTTGGAGGCGATGCGTCCGCATTGGTCGGAGCGGGCACGGCCGCGCATCGTGCGGCACGAAGCGGTGGCGTACGACGATGCGCCCGGCGAGCTGGCGGCGCGGTTGCAGGAGATGTTCGGCCAGCGGATCGCGCGGGTGTCGTACGGGCGCTCGACGCTGCACGACGTTTTTCTGGCGGTGACGGGCCAGGAGTTGGCGGGGGCGGTGGGGTAAGCTTGGCCGTGCTTTGTGGACGCAGGACACGTTTGGATTGGACGTTGGACCCGTTGGATGTGGTTGCGCGTTGGCCGCGTGATCGCGGGTTGGCGGTGCTGCATTCGGGGCGGAGCGATGCGCGGTGGAGCCGGTGGTCGTTGCTGGCCGAGCCGGGCGAAGCGGAAGGTGATGCGTGGGCGTTGGAGGACGGCGACGCGGCGGGACGTGGTTTCGCGGAACTTGAGTCGTTGGTGCGAAGCGGCGATGCGCCGTGGGTGGGTGTGCTGGGTTACGACGTGGCGTACGGGCTGGAGCGGATCGGGACGTTGGCGGCGCGGGATCATGCGTGGCCGGCGGCGGCGATGCGGCGTTGCCCGGGTTGGCTGCTGCACGATCGGATCGAAGGGCGCTGGTGGGCGGGCGGCGCGTGGGCGGACTCGTCGGGCTGGGTGGCGGATTTGCCTTCTCGCAAGGCGGAACCCGCGGCGTCGCGTTTTGGGGTGGGACCTCTGCGGAGCGACCTGAGCGAAGCGGCGTACCGCGCGAAGGTGCAGCGGTGCCTGGCGTACATCGCGGCGGGGGATGTGTTTCAGGTGAACCTGACGCAGCGGTTCGGCGGGGCGTTTGTCGGCGATCCGCGGGGGATGTGGTTGGCGCTCGGCGAGGGGTCGCCGGCGTGGTACGGGGCGTTCGTGGAATGGCCCGCGTGTGCGGCGCGGCCGGCGTTGTCGCTGGCGTCGATCTCGCCGGAGTTGCTCTTCGAATTGCGGGGCGACGGGGCAGTGGTGACGCGGCCGATCAAAGGGACCCGGCCGAGCAGCGCGCCCGACGGTGAGCTGCTCGGTTCGAGCAAAGACGCGGCGGAACTGGCGATGATCGTGGACCTGCTGCGCAACGATCTGGGTCGGGTCTGCGCGTACGGCTCGGTACGGGTGGACGAGGCCCGCGCGATCGAGCATCACCCGACGGTACAGCACGGCGTGGCGACGGTGAGCGGTCGGCTGCACGGCTCGCGGGGCTTGGCGGATCTGCTGCGGGCGATCCTTCCGGGCGGTTCGATCACCGGGGCGCCGAAGGTGCGGGCGATGCAGATCGTCGACGAGTTGGAGCCCGTGCGTCGCGGGCCGTACTGCGGGGCGATCGGTTGGTTGCAGCGGGACGACACGGCGGCTGGGGGGCCGGGCGTTGCCGGCGCGTTCAACGTGGCGATCCGCACGGTGCTTGTCGAGCAGGCGGCGCGGTTGGGACGCGGCCGGTTGAGCTTCGGCGTGGGCGGCGGGATCGTCGCGGATTCGGACCCGCAGGCGGAGTTCGACGAGACGCTGGTGAAGTCGGCCGCGGTTCGGGCGGGGTTGGCGACGGGGCGGTTGCCGATCGATGGTTCGCCGTGCCCGTTTGATCCGAGCACGCCGGTGCACTTGGTAGAGTCCTCTCGTGAAGCGTCGGCGTAACGAGGTTGGCTGGCTGGTGATGGCGACGGTGTTCGCCGTGTCGGGTTGCACCGCGCCGCCGGTGGAGCCGGATCTTTCTTCGGACCAGGCGGCGGCGAAGGTTCCGGCGTTGGTGGCCGAGTCCGAGCGGGGCGAGCGGGCCGATTTTGTGGCGCTGGTGCGGGCGTTGGATGACGACGACCCGGCGGTGCGTTTCGCGGCGTCGCAGTCGTTGGCGGCGCTGACGGGGCAGGATCTGGGCTACCGTTTCTTCGATTCGCGTCTGGATCGCCAGGATGCGTTGTCCCGTTGGCAGGATTGGCTGATCGATCGGCAGACCGCGTTGCCCGGCGACGCGGCCGGGCAGGGTCGTTCGGCACAACTGCCCGCCTTATCTCCGGAAACCCTTCCATGAGTGGTCCCCTGACCTTAGACACCGGCACGCCGTTGATTTCCCACGCCCGCGTCGAGGGCGATGCGGTGGTCTGCAAGCTCGCCGGCGACCTGACGATCGTCAACGCGCCCGAGCTACGGACCGCGCTGCTGCAGTTGATCAATCGCGAAAAGCCGGGACGGATGGTGCTGAACTTCGCGGGCATCAAGTACCTGGATTCCGGGGCGCTGGGCGTGCTGATCGAAACGCGCAAGGCGATGACCAAGATCGACGGCACGGTCGTGCTGACCGATCTGGGGCCCGAAGTCCGCGGATTGATCACGATCATGAAGCTGGACGCGGTGTTCGAGATCGCAGTAACCGAAGCGGCGGCGCTGGCCTGAGCGCGGCCGAGGGGGCGGGGCGCCGCACCTTGGCGGTGTATCAGTAATGGATATTTGGTGGGGTTTGTGCCGACATTGAAGGCGGATGTTGTTGCGCGCCCCCATCGCGAAGCTCGGCGACGTGAGCCTGCGGACGGTCGGCTTCATCGGCGCGATCGGTCTGCTGCTGCGCGACGTGGCGGCGCTGTCGCCGACGCTCGTCACCGCGCCGCGCGGGCGGCGGATGGCGTGGCAGAACCTGTGGTTCCAGATGTACCGCGTCGGGGTCAAATCGATCGGCGTGGTGGGCTTGGTGACGTTCTGTATCGGGGCGATTCTCGCGCTGCAGATCGGGCCGATCCTGGAGGACTACGGCGCGGCGGATCAGTTGCCGACGATCATCGGCATCGCGATGTTCCGGGAACTCGGGCCGCTGATCGGCGCGATCGTGCTGGTGGGTTTCGCGGGGGCATCGATCGCCGCGGAACTTGGCACGATGGCCGTGGGCGAAGAGCTCAAGGCGCTGCGTTCGCACGCGATCTCGCCGGTGCGGTTTCTGGTGCTGCCGCGGGTGATCGCCACGACGATCATGACCGTGTGCCTGGCGACGTTCAGCGACGCGATGGGCGTCGTGGGCGGGGCGAGCACGGCGTACCTTTCGCTGGGGATGTCGCCGTCCCGCTACATCGAGCAGACCTTCGCCGCCGCCAGCGAGCTGGACCTGCTGACGGGGTTGTTCAAGGCGGGCGTCTTTGGCGCGATCATCGGCGCGCTGCCGTGCTATCTGGGGATGAACGTGCGGGGCGGCGCCTCGGGCGTGGGCGCGGCGACGACCAACACGGTGGTCTTCAGCATCGTGGCGCTGGTGTGCGTCGATCTCCTGTTCACGTTTGTGTTCTACATGCTGGAGCTTTGAACGCATCGATGACCCCCGGCGACCAGAACATCATCGAGTGCGACCAGGTCACGGTTCGCTTCGGCAAGCAGACGGTGCTCAACGAACTCACGCTCAACGTCAAGCGCGGCGAACGGTTGGTGATCCTCGGCGGCTCGGGGGCGGGCAAGTCGACGCTGCTCAACCTGCTCGCCGGCGAAACCCGCAGCACCTCGGGCAACGTCCGCATCGACGGCCAGAACATCTGCGGCATGAGCGACCGGCAACTCGACGACTATCGCAAGACCATCGGCGTGCTCTTCCAGTCCGGCGCGCTGTTTCAATCCATGACGCTCGGCGAGAATGTCGCGCTGCCGCTGCGCGAACACACCGACCTCGACGACGACACCATCGACACGATCGTCAAGATGAAGCTCGAACTCGTCGGCCTGCGCGAGCACGCCCACAAACTGCCCGGCCAGATCTCCGGCGGGATGAAGAAGCGCGCGGGCCTGGCGCGGGCGCTGTCCATGGATCCGAAGATTCTGTTCTACGACGAGCCTTCGGCGGGGCTGGACCCGGTGTCGGTCACCGAGGTCGATCAGCTGATGATCGGGCTCAACGAGACGCTCGGCGTAACCACCGTGGTGATCACCCACGAGATGACGTCCGCCTTCCGCGTCGCGCACCGGCTTGTGCTGCTGGATCAGGGCCGGTTCGTCGCCGACGGCACGCCCGAGCAGATGCGGCAGAGCGAAGACCCACTGGTTTATCAGTTCGTCAACGGCCGGGCCGACGGACCGCTCACCGACCGCCGTGACCGCGACGCGTACACCGCCGACCTGCTCGGCACGGCCCACGCCATCTGATCCGAGACGCCCATGAATGCCTCGCCCATGAACGATCGCGCCGCCCTCAAAGCCGGACTCTTCATCCTCCTGATGCTCGCGCTGGCCGTGGGCATGGTGATCGCGATTGCGGGCACGGGTTCGCTGTTCAAGGATGTGAAGCGTTACGTCGTCGAGTTCGAGGCCGGCGAGAACATCGCCAACCTCAAGTCCGACGCGCAGGTGCGGATCCTCGGGGTGCCGACGGGCCGGGTCGAAACGGTGCGTGCGGTCGCGACCGATGGGGGCGCGGTGGTTCGGGTGGGCATCCAGCTTCCGGCCGACTTCACGGTGCGTGACGACGCGCTGATCCGGGCGGCGTCTTCGTTGACGGGTGATGCGTGGCTGGACATCGACGACATGGGTGGCGGCGAGGCGGTCGCGGAAGGCGGCACGCTCGACGGCTCGGTGCTGGGAGTGGGTCAACTGCTCGAAGAAGCGCGGCAGGTGATCCCCGCCGCGATGGAAGCGCTGGCGCGCATCGACGCCGCGGCGCTCGAAGCGGAAGGCCTGATCGCCGACGCACGCAGCCACGTCGACCCGGTGGCCGCCTCGGTGAGCCGGCTGACCGAGCGCGGCGGGGAGGCGGCGGAGCATCTCAGCGGGCTGCTCGGCGACACCAAGAGCGACCTGCGGACGACGATCGCCAGCTTGCGGGAGACGCTCGACACGGCGAAAGCCCGCCTGCCCGGCACGATGGACCGCGTGGACGGGACGCTCGACGACGCCCGCGCCGCGATGGCCGATGCAAAATCCGTGTTGGCCGAGGCGCGGGGCTCGCTGGACCGGATCGCCGCGGTGCTCGACGAGGCCAAGCCCGCCAGTGCCGACGCGCGGGCTCTGCTTGCCCAGTTGCGTCAGACGGTCGCCGAGTCCAAGCCGAAGCTGGACCGCACGCTGGCCAACCTCTCCCGCGCGTCCGATGACGCAGCGGGCGCGATGGTGGAGATCCGTGCCGCCCCTTGGCGCCTGCTCAGTAAACCCGGCGCTGACCAGGAGCGCAACCTCGCGCTGTACAGCCTCGCCCGGCAGTACGCCCGCGGTGCCCAGGACCTCGAATCCGCCGCCCGCTCGCTCCAGACCGCCGGGGAAACCATCGACGCCGACGACGAGATGCTCGCCCGCCTGCGCCAGGACCTCGCCAACCGCCACGAGCGATTCGGCGAATTCGAGCGGGAACTCTGGCAGGCGATCAAAGACTGAAATCGCCATGCCATTGTATTTGCCCTGCCGCCGGGGCGTGTTATGATTCCCGGCTCGATTCCCCGATAGCTCAGTTGGTAGAGCGCGCGACTGTTAATCGCTAGGTCGCTGGTTCGAGTCCAGCTCGGGGAGCTAAATCCGGAAGACGCCAAAACGCCTTCCGCCCAGCACGGACCGCCGGCCCCGCAAGGGTCGGCGGATTTTTTTTGGCGCGAGCCGCGGGGTGGTTTGTCGGAGACTTCGAGAAAAAAATCGGCGGGGCTGCGTTGGCAGCCCCGCCGAAAAGCGGTGTGTTGGGATCTGACGGCAGGGCGGCTTAGTAGTCCATGTCGTCCATGCCGCCGCCGCCGGCGGGGGCCTTCTTTTCCTTGATCTCGGTGATCACGGCGTCGGTGGTGAGCAGGAGTCCGGCGATGGACGCGGCGTTCTGCAGGGCGATGCGTTCGACCTTGGTGGGGACCAGGATGCCGTCCTTGATCAGGTCGGTGTACTGGCCGGTGATGGCGTTGAAGCCCAGGTTGGCGCCCTTGCCGTCTTCGACTTCCTTGCAGACGACGCTGCCGTCGTAGCCGGCGTTCTGGGCGATCTGCTTGATGGGGGCCGAGACGGCGCGCTTGACGATGTCGATGCCGATCTGTTCGTCCCCGACGGTCTTGAGGCCGTTGAGCGCCTTGCGGGCGCGGAGCACGGCGGAGCCGCCGCCGGGCAGGATGCCTTCTTCGACGGCCGCGCGGGCGGCGTGCATGGCGTCTTCGACGCGGGCCTTCTTTTCCTTCATCTCGGATTCGGTCGCGGCTCCGACGTTGATCTGGGCGACGCCGCCGGCGAGCTTGGCG
>CAZIXN010000075.1:0-11797 GCA_964543215.1 uncultured Phycisphaera sp. | reverse complement strand
CGAACTCGCCTTCGCCCTGCGCGAAGCGGCGCTCCTTCAGGAACAACTCGATCGCCAGACCGCCGTCGCCCCGGCGAGCGGCCGCGTCGTGAAGATCCTCGACGACCGGACGCTCGGCCACTTCGCCAGGCCCGGCGAGGCCGTCGCCACGCTCGCCGACGGACGCTGGCGCATCAAGGCGTATGTCGATGAGCAGGTCATGTCCCGAGCGGCCTTCGCCGTGGGCGACACGGTTCGCTGCCGACTCGAATCCGACGCGCTGCGCACCGTCACCGGAACCGTGATCGACGTCGCCCCGGTCGGTGTGCGCGAAGTCACCGAGCAAGCGCTGCTCAGCCACGCCGGCGGCCCGGTCGCGGTCATGCCCGACTCCGGACGGACGCAGCAGGCGTGGTACGCCATCGACGTCGACGTCAGCCCGAACCCCGACACCGCCCTGGCCTACGGCATGCGGGTGCAGGTCCTGCTACCCGGCAAGGCCGACACCGTCGGCAAGCGCTTCGCCCAGTCCATCCTCCGCTTCCGCGACCGACTGCTCGTCGGCGGATGACGCTTTCCACCGCATTTTCCCACGAAACGAGACGCACCATGCCCACCCGCATCTGCACCCGCCTCCGCCTGATCCTTGCCGCCGCCTGCTTTGCGGGCGTCGCGCTCGCACCCGCCGAGGCGCAGCGCTTCGGCGAGCCGCTCCACGCCGTCTCCGCCGCGCCTCGGCTCGACGAGCACCGCGGGCTCGCGCTGCCCAGCCGGTCGGTGACGCTGAGCGCGCCGGTGGACGGGACGCTGGCGTCGATCCTGGCCGTCGAAGGCGAGGCCGTGAACGCCGGCGACCTCATCGCGCAGATGGACGATGCCGTGCAGGCCGCGGTGGTGGAGACGGCCCGGGTCCGCGTGGCCTCCGACGCGGGGATCAAGCGAGCGGCCGCAGAGCGCAAGGCCGCATCCGCCGAGTTGGACCGCGTGCGCAGCAGCCACGAACGCAACGCCGCGTCGTCGCTGGAACTGCTGCGTGCCGAGGCGCGATTCGACACCGCCGCCGCCGACCACGACCTGGCTCAGCAGAGTCACGCGATCGACGCGTGGACGCTCCGCCTGGAACAGGCCCGGCTCGACGAGTACTCCCTGCGTGCGCCGTTCGACGGCGTCGTCATCCTGCACGAAGCCGAGCCAGGCACGTCGCTGCAGCAGTCGACACCGGTGGTCACGCTCGCCAAGCTCGACACGCTCGAAGCGGAGATTCATCTGTCGGTGGATTTCGGGATGCCCGAGGTTGGCCGGCGGTACACGCTCAAAGCCGGCTCGCCGGTCCGACGTGACGTGGTCGCCACGCTCACGTTCGTCAGCCCGGTGATCGATCCGGCCAGCCGGACCTTCCGCTGCAAGTTCGTCATCGCCAACGACGAGCGGTCGCTGCCCGCGGGTTTCGATGTGTCTCTGGCATCGCTGGAACCGATCGCAGACGACGCGGTGAGCGTGGCGGAATGACCGGCTGATCTGATTAATGCGGCGGCCGGTGGCCGCCGCAGTGAGACGACAACGGCAGCCAACGGCCGCCGCTTGACTTCGATCACTCCAAGAGGCCCGAGCCCAGCCCGCGTCCGCCGCCCCAGCCACTGGGGATCAGCAGGAAGCCGACGCGCTGTTCGTCGTCGAGCTGATCCCACGACGCGGTCACGCGGAAGCTCAGGCTCGGCAGCCGGCGTTCGAGGGCCAGATCCAGGCGTCGGCGTTGGTTGCCCGAAAGATCGAGTGTCTGGTTGGCGGCGAAGCTGTACTTGGTGGTCAGGTCGTAGGTGACGCCCCAGTTCAGCAGCGCGCTGTCGAGCGCTTCGAGTTCTTCGTAGCTGAGGATCGTGCGCAGGCGCGGGGCGTGTTGCAGCACGCCGCCGATGCGCCACTGTGCGACGTCGTCGCGTTCGAGGTCGTAGGTGATCTCGCCGACGGTGCCGACGGTGTCGCTGATCTGCCAGAGCGCTTCGGTGTAGAGGAAGTCGCCGCCGCGCGAATATTCGGGGCGGTAGTCGTAGAACCGGCCGATGCGTTCGGCGTCCTGCTCGTCTTCGGTCTGGAAGACCAGCGCGGAATTGACGCGGACCCAGTCGACGGTGCGTTGCCGACCCGGGCCGCCGCGTCGGGTCTGGAACGTCTGGTTCAGGCCGAGCTTGAACGTGCCGCCGCGCGTGAGCGATTCGACATCCTCGTCGAACACCGGCAGCGGCTCGTCCGCATCGAGCGAGGACTCGGACCAGGCGAGCGTGGCGTTGGGTTCGAGCACGTGGCGGAGGCCGTCCAGGTCGAGCGTCGGGCTCTGCACGCCGGCGTACCCGCGGTGAATCTCGGTGCTGACGCGTGTGCCGGCCTGGGCCCAGAGGCGGACCTGATCGTCGCTGCCGTTGAACTCGTCGAAGCCGTCGTCGTAGGCCGTGACCCGTCCGACGACGAACGGGGTGACATCGATCGCGCCGGCTTGGAGCGGCATCGCGAACTCCTGCCGAGTATCGGCGCGGAGCACCTGCTCGGTGGGGAAGCCCGCGGCGTCGGCGGCGTCTTCGAAGCGGGTGTTGGTGTTGAAGCCGAAAGTGCTCAGCGATTGGGCGTTGCTGAAGCCGCGGTCGAAGGGGCTGTCGTCGCCGAAGCGAGGGAGCAGGACCGACGCGGTGTTCTCGCTGTACCAGGTGATCCGGCCGTCGAGCAGCGGCGTGCCGATCGCGTAGTAGCCGACTTCGGGCAGGCGATCGACGGTGTAGCCGGTGCTTTGGAGGGTCGGCGTCTGGGCGAGGAAATCGTTGACGTCGGTCTTGAGCAGCGCGGTGAGTTGGGTCTCGCCGTCGCGCCGGTTGACGTAGAGCGAGGTCTCGAAGGGCTTGCGCTCTTCGGCCATACCGGGGAACCACTCTTCGAGGAAGGTTTCGTCGCTGACGTAACCGGCCTCGGCGGAGACGTCCAGGCCGTTGGGCAGGGATTGGCGGTGCTGCCAGGACGCGACGCCGCGCGTTTGCCCTTCGAACTCGATGTCGCGGCGTCGGGCGATTTCGTCTTCGCCGTGGTCGTTGAGCAGGGTGTAGCCGATGAACTCGCCGGCCATGCCGTTCTCGTCGAGCCGGTCGTATTCGATGTCCAGGCCGATGCCCGGGCCGTGCTCGCCCTGGACGTCGAGCGCGAGCTCGGCGTCGACGCCCTCGGGGGTGGGTTGGCCGAGCAGGCCGAACGCGTCCCACTGGGTTTCGAGGGTGAATCCGTCGTTGCTGCTGTAGCCGCCGCGAACGTTGCGGATCGGGATGTCGGTACCGCGTGCGGCAAAGCGGGGGAACCACAGGGCCGGCACATCGGCGACGCGGACGGTGGCGTTGCGGGCGTCGATGCTTTGGCCGACGCGGCCATCGGGGGTTTCGTACTGTCCGACGGTGATCTGCGAAGCGCCCAGCGCGACGTGCGGCTCGGCGAACGCGCTGGTGGTGAACGTCGCGTTCTGGGCGGTGAACGATTGGGCAGCGCTCTGACGGAGCACCTCGGCGCGGAGGTACAGCGGCACCTGTCGGCGAGCGTCGTAGGTGAACATCACCGCGTCGAGCAAAATCGCGCGGTTGTTCGTGAGGTCGTAGTACACGCGCGGGGCGCGGACGGTGTATCCGCCGTCGGTGACGATCGCGTTGTCTTCGAGATACACGCCGCGGACGCCGCCGGCATCGACGCCGCCCCCGGACAGCGCGGCGGCGTTGTCGGGCTGATCGTCGGTGTCGTTGGACACGAACAACACGGCACGCTGGGCCTTGAGGGTGACGGTTCGCTGCCGGGTGAAGTCTTCGAAGAGGATCGTGACGCCGTCGAGCAGGGAGACGACGGTTTCGTCCTCGCCGCGATCGATGACCACCGAGCCGGGCGCGTAGCTGACGACGCCGCGCACGGGCAGGACGCCGGGGTCGGGCGGCGGGTTGTCGGCGGCGGCACGGGCGTCGCGCTGCAGCTCGTCGGGCGCGGCGGATGGGTTGACGGCCTGCGCGGCGAGGCGCTCCTTCCGGGCGCGGACCTGCTGGGCGATGGCGTCGCGTTTGGCCTGCTGCTGCGGGGTGAGCAGCGGGGCCGCGGGCGGCGGCGTGGCGGCGGCCACGCTCGGCGCGGCGTCGAGCCGTTCGAGTCGGGCGAAGGCTTCGCCCAGAAAGGCGTCCTCAGGTGCCGTGTCGCGGCCGTCGAGGGCATCGACGGTGAGCTGCACGCCGCCGGTGGTGTTGGCGGTGACCAGGAGGCGCGTCGCGGCGGCGGCCACGGCCGAGGCGTCGGGTTGGCGGCCGCTGCCGATGGGATCCAGCACGACCGAGCGCGCATCGGCCAGGACGACGGCCAGTTGGTTGGCGCTGCCGGCGTCGACAGCACCACGGATGCGGACGAGCGCCTGCGCCGCGGCGAAGCCGGTACGCCCCATGCCCACCGTCACGCCGCCGACCGCGTCGGGGGCGAGCCAGACGAAGCGGTCGCCGGTGTCTGCGTCGGTCCAGGTGACGGCGGAGTTGGCGTGGAGGGCGGCGGGGTCGCGGAAGGTCACGGCGGCGGTGGACGGTTCTCCGTCTGGCGCTTGGGACGGCGAGACGGTTTGGCCCAAGACGGGAGCGACGATCGTTGCGGTCATCGTTGCGGTCATCGTTGTGACCATTGTCCCCGCCAACAGCGCGAGCAGCGCGGCCCGCAGCGTGCGCGGCAGGTCCGTGCCGAGGTGCACGGCCCGTGCGCGTCGGAATGCGGGGGCGATCGGGTGGTGCGTCCGTGTCATGCCGGGGCCAAGGATACCGCCCGGTCGCTTTGCGGGATCAACCCCCGGGGCGTGGGGGCAAGCACGAGCACCTGCCAGAAGTCGATCGCGCTGAGCTTGAAGTGGTACAGCACCTGAAACCCCTGCCCGGCCAAGCATTCCTGCAACGTCAGGTCGCTCCGCCAACCCAGACGCACGAACAGCGGGTTGAGCACACGCTCGAAGAAACCCACGATGCGCGACGGGCTGCGGAAATGGTTGAGCACCACGATCCGCCCGTCGGGCTTGACGATGCGTCGGCACTCACGCAGCAGCGCGGCGGGATCGTTCACGACGCTGATGACGTGGCTGACCATGACGCGGTCGAACGCGCCGTCGGCGAAAGGCGTGCGCAGCGCGTCGCCCTGGATGAGGCCGCGGGCGTCGAAGCCGCCGCGTTCGAGATTGCGTTTGGCCTGGCGGAGCATGCCGGCCGAGAGGTCGATGCCCACAACGCGCGTGCCCGCGGGGTACTTGCTCATCGACAGGCCCGTGCCCACGCCCAGGTCCAGCACGCGCATGCCCGGCTCGAGACGCAGCTCGGAGATCGCGCGGCTCTGCCGACGATGCACCAGTCGGCCGAACGTCGCGTCGTACGTCCGGCTCCAGGCGTCGTACGCATCGGCAGCGGCGGGCGCATCGGCCTTGCTCGGGGCGGGTTGCGGGTTGGCCGGCGCGTTCATCACGGCCAAATTTACTCGAAGCCCAACGTTCCTTCCGTCGCCTAACCTGCCGACATGTTCACGCTCACCGTCAACGGCCAGGAAACCGCCTTCGACGCCGACACGCTCACCGTCGCCGGGCTGCTCGAGCATCACCGACTCGCCGGCCAACCCGTCGCCGTCGAGGTCAATCGCACCCTGATCCCCAAGCGCGACCACGCGACCGCCACGCTGCAACCCGGCGACACCGTCGAACTGGTCACGCTCGTCGGCGGCGGCTAACCCGCGGTCGCGGCGACGACGCTCCGCCGCCACTCCAGCACGAACGCCGGCGGCACGTTGCCCACCACCGCCTTGCTCCGCCGGCCGCGCCCGAAGCGCGCGTCCATCTGTTCGCGGAACTTTTTGGCCGCCCGCATCTTCGAGGCGTGCACGTACTGGAACGTGCGGAACGCTCCGCCGCCTTCGAGCAGCGTGTCGATATTCCGCACGATCCGCCGCTGCACCGGGATCGGCAGGCTCGCGAACGGCAGGCCACAGACCACCACGCCCACGTCGGGGACGCCGAGCTCGCCGAGCAGGTCCGCCGCGTGTTCCGCCGAGCCATGGACGAAGTGCGCTTGCGGGTGATGATGGTCGGGGAAGCGTCGCCGCAGCGTGTGGACGAAGTGCCGGTCCAGCTCGATGCCGACGTACGACGAGCCCTGCGGTAGAGCACGGAGAATCGCCGACGTGAACGAACCCGTGCCCGGCCCGAACTCGACGATCGTGCGCCCGCCGCGCAGCGGTTCGTCCAGGTCCCGCACCATCGCCGCCGCCAGCGCCCGCCCGCTGGGCAACACCGCGCCGACCCGACGCGGATGCGTCAGGAACGCTCGGAAGAAGGCGGCGGTTTCACGCTGGGGCATGGGAGCTGATCGATGAGTCATGATTGATGATAGATGAGTGAAGGCACCGAGCCGCGGACGGCCGTCCCGGCGCGATGCCGACAATCATCACTCATCTATCATCGCTCATCAATCCGGCCCCCCGCGTACGCTGGTGACCATGCCTCCACGTTCCGAAAATACCGAATCCTCCCTGATCGTCGCCGGCCGCGAACTCAAGTCCCGTCTGATCGTCGGCACGGGCAAGTATGCGACCTTTGCGCAGATGTCCGAAGCGCTCGACGCCTCGGGCTGCGACGTCGTGACCGTGGCCGTCCGACGCGAGCGCCTGTTCAACGAGGCCGGCGAATCCCTGCTGGACCACCTCGACACGTCGCGCTACACCGTGCTGCCCAACACCGCCGGCTGTTTTACGGCGGAAGATGCGGTCCGCGTC
This sequence comes from uncultured Phycisphaera sp., assembly GCA_964543215.1. Lineage (GTDB taxonomy): Bacteria > Planctomycetota > Phycisphaerae > Phycisphaerales > Phycisphaeraceae > CAZIXN01. The sequence goes on along the minus strand of CAZIXN010000075.1, from coordinate 5,026 downwards.
GCCCGGCTCGGCCGGGAACTGCTCGACCAGCTCGACAACCCCGGCAAGGACTGGGTCAAGCTCGAAGTGCTCAACGACAAGAAAACCCTGCTGCCCGATCCCGTCGGCACGCTCGAAGCGACCCGGCAGCTCGTCGCCGACGGCTTCGCGGTGCTGGTGTACACCAGCGACGACCCCGTGATGGCGAGCAAACTCAAGGACGCCGGTGCCGCCGCCGTGATGCCCGCCGGCTCGCCGATCGGCAGCGGGCAGGGCGTGCTCAACCCCAACGCCATCACGATCATTCTGGAGATGCTCAAGGACGGCGACGCGGATTATCCGGTGATCGTCGATGCCGGGGTGGGGGCCGCGAGCGACGTGAGCGTCGCGATGGAACTCGGGGCCGACGGCGTCCTGCTCAACACCGCGATCGCGCACGCGCAGCATCCGGTGACGATGGCCCACGCGATGCGTCACGCCTGCCACGCCGGCCGGCTCTCGTATCAGGCCGGCCGCATCCCCAAGAAGCTCTACGCCACCGCGAGCAGCCCGTGGGCCGGCGTGGTGTCCTACATCCCCGGCGAGTGATATCGTCGGTGCATGAACCCTTCCGTCGCCTCCGACCTACGGCCATCTGACGACCGACGATGGACATGGTGGTACGCGCTGCCGGTCGCACTGGTGGCGATGCCCGCGGTGATCTACGCGCTGTCGCCGAGCTTTTATCGCAGTTATGTGCTCGATCACCAGCTGCGCGAGTCGCAGGCAGTGGAGATGGTCACGTTCGTGTGTGGCGTGGTGGGCGGGGCGTTGCTGCTGAGCGCGGCGTGGCGGTTGTGGAAACGTCGGCCCGGTGTGGATTTCGGTCCGCGCGGCGTGCGCGGCCTGCCGGACCGTCACCTGGCGTGGGCGCTTCCCGCCACGGTGGGCGCGGCGGCGTGGTTTTTCGCCGGTGAGGAAGTGAACTGGGGCCAGACGTTTTTGCACTGGCGCGTGCCGGAGCGCGAGCAGCTGCGCGGGATGAGCGTGAATCTGCACAACAACAGCAAAGTGATCTCGCTGATGTCGCTGGGCTCGGGGTTTCTGCTGGGGGTGTTTTTGGTGTGGCCGGTGGTGTGGCGGTTCCGAGAGCGGCTGAACCTGCCGGGTTTGTGGCACGTGGCGGTGCCGTGGGGGCCGGCGATTCTGGCGGTTGTGATGGGCTTTTCGCTCACGCGGCTCAAGGATCTGTACGCGGCCACGCTGCGCGATCCGAAAAGCGACCTGCTGTACGTGGGTTATTTCGAGCAGCTCAACGAGCAGAAGGAGATGCTCTTTGCGGTGGCGATGCTGCTGATGGGCGTGGGGGTCTGGCAGCGGCTGTCCGCAGCGAGCGCGTGAACGCAGCACGGCGGCAACGGGCCGAGTGCCGCTTTATGATCCGGCGATGCAAAGTCTCCCGCGTGTCGCTCGGTGGTTTCTGGTTCTTGGGATGACGGCGACGCTGCCGGCCGTTTGCGTGTGGGGGCAAGGAGTGGCCAGCGCGTTGCCGGATGAAAGTTCGGTGGAGGCGGCGCGATCGTTGGAGGTGGCTGGCTTGTTCAGCGACGGCGCGGTGCTGCAGCGTGAGAAGTCGGTGCCGGTGTGGGGCTGGGCGTCGCCGGGCGCGACGGTGACGGTGAGCTTTGCCGGCCACGAAGCCGCGGCGACGTGTGGTGGCGATGGCCGGTGGATGGTGGTGCTGCCCGCGATGTCGGCAAACGGAGACGGGCAGACGCTGACCATCACGGCCGGCGACGAGCAGATCACGTTTGAAGACGTGCTCGTCGGCGAGGTCTGGCTCTGCGGCGGACAGTCGAACATGGCGTGGACCCTCCGCAGCAGCGACGGCTGGGAAGAGGCGGCCGCGGCGGCGGAGGTGTCGACGATCCGGCTGTTCCAGGTCCTGCCCCGCGTCACCGCCGAGTCGCCGCAGTCGCGCCTGCCGCACGAGAGCGCCGGTGCAAACGCCGCCGTGCAGCAATGGGTCGCCGCGTCGCCGGACACCGTGACGAACTTCTCGGCCGTGGGCTACCACTTCGGCCGTCGGCTGCACGACGAACTCAACGTGCCCGTCGGCCTGATCAACAGCAACTGGGGTGGCACCCGCATCGAAGCCTGGACCTCGCGTCCCACGCTCGAAGCCACCCCCGAAGCGCAGCCCGTCCTGGCCGACTTCGACGCCATCGCCGCCGACTGGGACAACGTGCTCGCCCGGTGGGAAGCCGCCGAGAAGAAACCCGGATTCCAAACCGACCCCGGCGACGGCGATGCCGCGACCACGCAAGCCTGGTCGTCCCGCATCCCCGACGCCACGGTGGTCAAGCAAGCCGACCGCACGCCGATGGATACCCCGCAAGGCCAGACCGTCGCCGCGCCCATCGCCTTTGCCAACGACTTCGATGGCGTCGCGTGGCTGTACCGAACGGTCGAGATTCCGCCGGCCTGGGCGGGCGTGCCGCTGAAGCTGTCGCTGGGCGCGATGGATGATTTCGACGTGACGTTCTTCGCCGGCACGCAGGTCGGGCAGACCGGGAACAGCACGCCGGACTGGCATCTGGCGCTGCGGAACTACGACGTGCCCGGCGATCTCGTTGAGGCGGGAACGACGCTGATCGCGGTGCGGCTCTTCGATCGCTGGCAGGGCGGCGGGATGGCCGGGCCGGCCACCGCGATGTCGCTCGCCCCGGCCGACGGCGACCTGCGCGGGCAAGCCGCCCTTGCCCTGGGCGACGGCTGGACGCTCCGCGAAATGCACCGCCAGAACCCCGCCGACGTCGCGGGCAGCGCGCCGCCGCAGCGGCCCTACGGCCCGGGCCATCAGCAGCAGCCCGCCGGTCTGTACAACGCGATGATCCACCCGCTCGTGCCCTACGCCCTCCGCGGCGCGATCTGGTATCAGGGCGAATCCAACGCCGGCCGCGCCGAGCAATACCGCGCCCTCATGCCCGCCCTGATCCACGACTGGCGGAACGCCTGGGCCGACGCGCTCGACGCCGGCCAGCAACGCACTGAACCCACTGACGGCCCGGGCGACCCGCTGTGGTTCGGCATGGTGCAGCTGGCGAACTTCCGGGCGTTCTCGCCCGAGCCCCGGGAAGACGCCTGGGCCGAGCTCCGCGACGCGCAGCTCCAAACCACCCGCCACGTCGCCCGCACCGGCCTGGCCGTCACCATCGATATCGGCGACGCCGACGACATCCACCCACGCAACAAACGCGACGTCGGCCAACGCCTCGCCCGCTGGGCGCTGCACGAGACCTACGGCCTCGAACACGTCGTCATGGCCGGCCCTCGCTTCGACGCCGCGTGGTTCGAGGCCGACACGGCCCACATCCGATTCGACACGTTCGGCTCGCCGCTGGCCATCCGCGCCACCGAGAACGAATTCCCGCCTGCGCTCGCCGGCTTCACGCTCGCCGGGCCCGACCGCGTCTTCCACCCCGCCACCGCCCACATCGCCGACGATCGCCACCTCCTCGTGCACAGCGACGCCGTGCCCAACCCCGTGGCCGTGCGCTACGCCTGGCAGATCAACCCCGCCGATGCCAACCTCATCAATGTAGAAGGCCTGCCCGCCGGCCCGTTCCGCAGCGACGACTGGCCAGGGGTCACGAGCGGCCAACGCGTGCCGTAAACGCCCGCCACGCCACAATTCTTATACTGCCCGGCTCGCGCCACACCGCCGTCGCGCCTCCGTTTGTCCTCTTGTCCCAACGCCTGGAGCGTGCCGTGCTTAAATGGTTCCGCAAATACAACAAGATCATCCTGATCGTCGGCTGCGCCGTCCTGATGGTCGCCTTCCTGATCCCCCAGGCCGTCACCATGTTCAGCCCGCAGGCCGGCGACTTCGTGGTCGGCTCGATGGGCGGGCAGGATGTCCGCGAGCGTGACCTGCAGAACGCCGCCGGCGAGTTGCAGGTGCTCGGCGCGCTGGGCATCCCCGCGCTGCTGCTACCCGAAGACCGCGAGACCTACCTCCTCCAGCAGCGCGACGCGCAGCGGCTGGGCCTGGGCGTCAGCGCCGCCGAAGTCAACGCGGCCCTCGACTCTCTGGGCATGGGCGGCGGCACGCTCGAAGCCCGCGCCGCCCGGCTGGGCGTGCCCGCCGAAGGCATCCGCGCCATCGTCGCCAACTGGCTGCTCACCGAGCGGTACCGCATGCTGCTCACCGGCCGGCGCTACAACCCCGCGGCCGGCCTGAGCGCCTCGCCCGGCGTCAACACCCTGAGCATCTGGAAAGGCCAGGTCGAGCCCGCCATCCAGCAGATCCAGGAAGCCAACGTTCCTCAACTCCTGGACCGCGTGGTCGCCGAGTTCTCCGTCCTGCGGGCCGGCGTCGGCCGCATCAGCCCCGCCGCCGTCAAGCACCTCGCCCGCATGCGGCTCGAGCGCGTCGGTGGCCGCGTCGCCCTCATCGAGCCCGAGGTCGATCCGAACGCCCCCGTCGATGAAGCCCAGCTCGAACGCCTCTTCAACGAATACAAAACGTTCTACCCGGGCACCGGCTCGCCCTACCCGTTCGGCTACCGCCAGCCGCCGCGCGTCGACCTCGAAGTCCTGTCCTTCCCCGTCGATCAAGCGATCGCCACGGTCAACGTCGAGCCGCTGGATGTGCTTGCGTATTACCGCGAAAACAAGGCCCGGCTCACCGACCCCGAAACCGGGCAGGCCGCGCCCGACACGCCCACCGCCGAAGTCCGCCAACAGATCGAGCAGGGCCTCAAACAGGAAAAAGCGATCGAGCTGCTCAAGCGCGCGCTGTCCGAAGCCCGCGCGGCACTCGACGCGGATGTCCGCAGCTTCCCGACCACCGATGGCTACCGCGAATTGCCCGACGACTTCCAGCCCACGCCTTTGGAACAAGTCGCCGACCGCGTCGAAGGCGCGACCGGCTTCCGCCCGACAATCCTCAGCACGCAAGGCCCCACGCCGCTGGACGATCTGCTGACCGAGATGCCCGGCTTCGCGCTGTCGCGTTTGTCCAACATCAGCGCCGTGCAGATGCTCACCTTCACCCGCGAACTGC
>CAZIXN010000074.1:0-11921 GCA_964543215.1 uncultured Phycisphaera sp. | reverse complement strand
GCCCCGTTGTTCAGCGGGCCGAGCGGGTGGTTGCCGACTTTGGCCCAGCCGGGGTCCCACGTGACGAAGTAGCCCGCCCCGGGCCGCAACTCGGGCAGGTTCAGCAGCACGAGGTCGGTCTTGCCCTGGGCGGGGTGGGTCGCGTCGAACGTGGTTTCCCACAGCACGGTTGGTTCGTCGGCGTCGGCGAGGAGGCGGAGCTTCCGCCCGGCAGATTCCGAGAAGTCCAGCGGGGCGGTGAAACGCAGGGTCAGCGGCGTGTTGACCGGCGCATCCGTCGCGCCGTTGGCGGGCCAAACGGAACGGAGCTGGTTTCCGGTGATCATCTGGAGTCGGTGCCAACCGAAGCCGGGCTGGTCGGCGTCGCGGGGCGGGGCGGGGCGACGCAGGGGCGGCGCGGCCTGGGCGTTCCAACGCTGCACAAAGGTCGCGAGGCGCTCGGGGTGCTCGGCGGCGAGGTCGTGGGTTTCGCCGCGGTCGTCGTTCAGGTTGAACAACTGCCACGGCCCGTCGTAGAGCTGCACCGCTTTCCACTCGTCCTGAATCCAGGCCCGCGATTCCTGATACCAGGCGAACGCCGGCTTACTCTGCCGCGCCGCCTCGTCGCCGCGCAGCAGCGGCATCAACGACGCGCCGGCCAACGGGGCGAGCGTCCTGCCCTGGTGCTGCGGGGGATAGGTTGCGCCGGCGAGCTCGAGCAGCGTGGGGTACAGGTCGGTGATGTGGGCCGGTGCGTCGATACGTCGAGCGTGGTGTTCGTCGATGCCCGCGGGCCAATGCACGATCAGCGGCGACGCGAGCGCGCCTTCGTACGCGCTGTGCTTGAACGAGCGGAATGGGGGGTTCTTCACCCACGCCCAGCCGTTGCTCGGCGTGGGGTTGGTGCCGGCTTGCCAGGGGATCTGCTGCGCGTCGGTGCGCGGGTCGCCGTTGCTGTAGTCGCCGCCGTTGTCGGAGAGGAAGATCACGACCGTGTTGTCCAGACGCCCGCTGTCACGCAGGTAGGCCATGAGTTTGCCGACGTTCTGATCGATCTCATCGACCATCGCGGCGTACGCGGCCATCCGCCCCGCTTCGATGCGCTGGCGCTGCGGCGTCAGTTCGTCCCAGCGGCGGATCTCGGCGCCGTGATCGGCGGTGACGAAATCACAAGAAATCAAGCCTATTTCGCGTTGTTTCGCAAGACGGCGTTCACGGATCGCGTCGTAGCCATCCTCGTAGACGGCCAGGTACTTCTCGACGGTTTCCTGTGGAGCCTGGCAGGGGTGGTGTGGCGCGTTGTAGGAGAGGAAGAGCAGGTCGGGTCGGCCGTCGCCTTCGTGTTCTTTGAGGAAGTCGATGGCGACGTCGGTAAGCGCATCGGTGGCGTAGAAGTCCTCATTGAAGTCGGCGAAGGGTTGCTCGCTCTTGAACCAGTCGGGCCCGCCGACGAAGCAGTCGGTCATCCCGCCGAGGAAGCCGAAGAAGCGGTCGAACAGCGCGGGCGTGCGGGGGTCGGGGTCGCCGGCGTGCCACTTGCCGGTCATCAGTGTGGTGTAGCCGGCGTCTTTGAGCAGCGAGAACACGGGCGTGGACTTGGTGTATCCCGCGTCGCCGCCGCCCTGCATCGGCAGGCCGGAGATCATGGCGATGCGCGACACGACGCACATCGGCGCGACGCGGAAGCGGGTGAACTGCACGCCGTTCGCGGCCAGCGCGTCGAGGTGGGGCGTGTCGATCTCACCGCCGTAGCAGCCCAGGTCGGCGTAGCCCAGGTCGTCGGCCATGATGATGACGACGTCGGGCCGATCGTCGGCCCGATCGTCGGCATGGCCCGGCCCGCTGAGTAGCGCCGCCCAGGCCGCGGCCGCGCAAAGCCATTGCCGAGCCATCCGTCCGAGACGCGGTGCTGCTTGCATCACAGAAATCCTTGTCAATTAGCAAAAAAACGAGACACAAGAGAATCGAATCGGCGCTGCCGACCCGTCGCGGCTTGTCGGCATCGTTCACGCCAGCGCGGGGACGCTTGCCCGCAGCGGGCACACGAAGTCGTACCGCCCCGGCAGGAGTTGGAGGGTTCGTTCGTCCGAGGCCCGGCCGACGGTTGTGACGCCGGCGGCGTCGCGGCCTTCGATGTCGGCGTCGTCGGAGGCGGAGAGCGTGAGGGTGGCGGTGGTGTTGGCGGGCAGCTCGACGCGGTAGCGCAGGTTGTCGCCTTCGACGGTCCAGCGTGAGAAGAGCGTGCCGTGGGGCGTGTTGTATTCGATGGTCGCGAACGAGACATCGGCGACCGGGCGCGGGCGCAGATGCACATGACGGAAGCCCGGCTCATCTCGGTCGGGGCGGACGCCGGCGAGGTCTTCGTACATCCACTGCGCCATTGAGCCGAAGCAGAAGTGATTGCGCGAGTTCATGTCCGGTCCCATTTTGTCGCTGTTCCATCGTTCCCAGACGGTGGTCGCGCCGTGCTCGATCATGTAGCCCAGCGAGGGATACTCGCCGGTGTGCAGGACGCGATAGGCCAGGTCGTGGTGGCCGTACTTGGAGAGCATCGGCAGCAGGTACGCGGTGCCGACGAAGCCGGTGGTGAGTCGGCCGTCGGCGCGCTGCACGCATTGCGCGAGGCGATCGGCGACGCCTTGGCGGAGGGCGGCGGGCGGGAGATCGAACGCCAGCGGCAGCGCCTGGGCGGTCTGCGTGTCGGGTCGGTAGCCGCCGGTGTCGGGGTCGAAGTAGTGGTCGTGGAAGGCGTCGGCGGCGCGTTGGGCTTCGACGTGGAAAGCCGCGGATTCGTTCGAAAAACCGAGCGTTTCGGCGGTTTCTGCGGTGAGTCGGCAGGCTAAGGCGTGGAAGGCGGCGCCGCAGAAGGTTGGCGGGGTTTCTTCGACGGGGACCCAGTCGCCGAACCCATCGACCTTCGCCAGGCCGGTGTCGTCGGCCTGATTTCGGTACCAGGCGACCCAGCGTTTCATCGGCTCGTAAAGGCGGGCGAGGAGGGCGGGATCGTCGTAGAAGCGGTGCACCACGTCGGGCAGGCCGACGATGATGTCGCCCCACACGGGCGCGGCGGGTCCGAAGTGCGGGACGAGGTCGCCTTTGACGACGCAGGAGGGCGCGACGTGGGTGACGCCGCCGTCGTCGAGTTGTGCGTCGCAGAGGTCGTCGAGCCACTTGGCGTAGAAGCCGTGCAGATCGCGCAGCCAGCAGGAGGTGGTGGCGAAGAGGTTGACGTCGCCGGTCCAGCCGAGGCGTTCGTCGCGTTGCGGGCAATCGGTGGGCACGCCGTGGAGGTTGGAGCGGAGGCCCCAGCGGACGATGCGATCGATGCGGTTGAGCATCGGCTGGCTGCACTCGAAGCGGCTGATCTCGGCGGCGTCGTTGTGGAGGACTTCGGAGACGAGCGTGCTCGCGTCCGGGGTCACACCCTCGGGCAGGCCGGTGAGCACGGCGTAGCGGTAGCCGCGGTAGGTGAAGCACGGCGACCAGTCGAGCGTCTCGTGGCCGACGATGACGACGTCGGTGGCGGCGGCGGTGCGATAGTTCTCGCGGTACGGCGTGCCGTCGTCCTGAAGCTCTTCGGCGAAGACGACCTTGAGCGTCGTGCCCGCCGGGAAGGTGCCGCGGAGGCGCGGTCGGCCGGCGTGGTTCTGGCCGAAGTCGAAGCGATACGAGCCATCGGGCAGGGCGATGGTTTCGACGGGCGTGAGCGTGGCGGTGACGCGGATCGGTTCGGCCGGGCTGGGCAGGAGTCGGCGTTCGGCCTTGTTTTCCAGGGGTTTGACGCCACGCCAAGCGTGTTGATTGGGGCGCAGATCTTCGGTCTGGCCGTGGTAGATCGTGTCGCGCAGGATGCGGGATGGCCGCCATTGCCACGCGTGATCGGTGGTCAGCAGGACGCGGGGCGGGGCGGTTTCGTCGCGGGCTTCGAGGCGGAGGAGCAGGTGCAGCGGTTCGTCGGGCTCGGCGAAACGGGCGCGGCTTTCCCAGCCCATGCCCGAGGTCCACCAGCCGTTGCCGAGGGTGGCGGTGATGGTGTTGTTGCCGACACGGAGCAGATCGGTGACGTCGAGCGTCTCGAAGTGGACGCGCCGGTCGTACTCGGTCCAGCCGGGGGACAGGACGGTGTCGCCAACGCGGTGGCCGTTGATGTGGAGGATGTAGGTGCCCAGCCCCGCAACGTTGATGCAGGCGCGCGGCGGGACCGCATCGAGCGTGAAGGTGCGCTGCATCTCGACCGAGCGACGGGGCGCATCGTCGCGGATGGGCGGCAGGGCGCGGGCGTCGGCCGCGATGGTGACGACTGCGGTGGCATGGCTTTCGGGGTCGCCGTCGGCGGGTTCGGCGGTCCAGGAGGTGTCGCTTTGCCACGTGCGCCAGCCGGACTCGGCTTCGTGGATGCGGGCGACAAACGCGACGCCGCGCTGGAGCGTCGCCGTGTCGCCGATGAGCCGGATCACGTTGTTTCCGAAGCGAAAAGCGTCCCAAGGCAGTTTGACGACGGTGGCGCCGCCGCCGGGTTGAGCGGGGCAGGGTCGGCCGTTGAATTCGAGCGTGATGTCGCCTTGCCCGGCGATCCACGCCGTGCCGAAGCAGCGGGGGTAGCCGCGCGGGAGCTGGAAGGTCTGACGCAGCGCGAGGCGGTCAGCGCGGAGGGTCTGCGTGGGGCAGATCGCCTGGCCGAAGGTCGGCGGCTCATCCATGAAGGCGTTGATGTCGGGCGCGATCCACTGCGCTTGCCACGCCCGCACATCGGCGGGTCCGGTTTCGAACCACGTCGCGGCGGACCATGCGGATGCGTGCCCGTTCTGATCCCACACGCGCACGCGCCACCACAGCCTGACGTGGCTGGTGAGCGGCTTGCCGCGGTACGCGATGTTGCGGGCCTGTCGATTTTCGACGCGTCGCGTGTCCCAGAGGTCGGGTTGGTCGCCGTCGAGCGCTGCGCGGGAGCGAGCGACTTGAAGCTGGTACGCGGTCTGGACGCAGGCGGCGTCGATCGTTGCGGCGGCGTGCAGCGACCAGGAGAAGGCCACGCGGTCTGGATCGACGGCCAGCGGGTGGCGCTGGCCGAAGCAGGTCGGGTCGGTGGGTTGGAGGGAGCAGTCGTCGGACATGTCGCGTTTCCGTGAGCGTGTGCTCGGAGTGGAGGAAGCCGAAAGAACAAGCCGATTTCGGATGTGGTGGGGCGGGTCCTCGGCTGTTCGCGCGCCTCGGCGAAGGGCAAAGCCCGCGCGACAAGCCTTCGTCGGGGACGTTGAAACAAGCTGATGGACTGTACCACTGAAAGGACGTGTCCGTCGAGAAAACTCAAGGATTTTGCAATTTTATTGACAAACGTCCGACGCAAGGTAGGCTTGTTGGAATAGTCCAAACGGCGTCTCTTCACGCTCGCTGATTCTCACTCGCTTCTGTGGAGTACGACATGGCTTCGATGACGGCCCGGCCGGTCAAACACGAGAAGATCAGCGCCGAACTGATCGACGCGATCCGCGACGGGACGTATCGGCCCGGCGACCGGTTGCCCACCGAGCGGGAGCTATCCGAACAGTATGGCGTGCATCGCATGACGATCCGTCAGGCGACCGCGACGCTGGTGCGGGCGGGCCTGGTGGTGAAGCGTCGGCCGCTGGGGATTTTTGTTCGTGAGACGCTCGACGCTGAAGTCGGCGTACACCACCTGAACCTGATCTGCATCGGTCACGCCTCGGCCCATGCCGACGCGTTCATCGAGCACGGCGTGAGCGTCTGCCGCGAGGCGGAGTTTCAGCCACGGATCGTGCGGGTTTTTCCCGGCGGGGAACACTCGGCGGTCGAAGCCGTGCGCGGGCCGGACCCCTCGATCCTGATCGGCGCCCACGTCTTGGGTCGCGAAGAGCTTGGCCAGGCGATGCGGCAGGCGTCCGAACGGGTCGTGCTGCTGGGCGCGCGTCTGGATCACCTGGGCGTGGTCTCGATCGTCGGCGACGACGAACTGGGCCTGCGGACCGCGGTGGATTTCCTTCACGAGCGCGGCCACGACCAGATCGGGCTGATCACCTCGCTGCACGAAGACGACAACCCCACGCTCGAGTTGCAGGTCCATCTATGGCGACGAGCCATGGCCACCGACGCGGTCGGCACGCGCGCCGCGGATCAGCATGTGATTCGGCTCGGCGAGATCGGCGTGGGTGGGGCGGCGATGGCCGCGTGCGACGCGGTGCAGGCCTACTGCCGTAAGCAGCGACGCAAGGCCACCGCGTTCATCGCGCTTTCCGAAGAAGCGGCGCTGGGGGCGCTCGCGGGCTTTCACCGGGCCGGCCTCGAAGTGCCCAAGGACGTGTCGCTGCTCAGCTACGCGACCACCAGTCGCGGTGCACTGTCCGTCCCCGCGCTCACCGGCATCGACGTGGGCATCGAACGGCACCTCGCGCAGGCGGTCGCGCTGCTCCGCGCTTCGCTGGACCCCGACGACGATACCTCGCCGCTGCGGCCCGACGCGGCCAACAACGAAAAACTCGTGGTCATTCGCCCCGAACTCGTCGAGCGCGAGAGCGTCGCGCGTCGCGCCTGAATGTTTCGATGTCCTTTCTGCTTTGACATTCCCGAACGGAGTCTGCCTTGGCCTTGCTTTCCCCCCCGGCTCGGCGCGTCGCGTTGGCCGCGACGCTGGTTCTGTCGACGCTCACCTCGCCCCGTCTCGCCGACGCGTCGGACGGCCAGCCCGCCGCCGCAGCGCCGCTGCGGGTGTCGGCGACGGCGAGCCAGGTCGTGCTGTACATCGACGACGACCGGCCCGGCCGGCTCGAAGCGCAGCGCGTCGATCAACTCGGTGCGGATCAGTGGAGCACCGTGTTCGAGGGCAGCGCGACGGACGGCCGGGTGACGCTCCCCCGCGGCGGGGCGAGCGATCCGCTGCTCCACCGTTTCCGCTGGAATTCTGAGGGCACGACGCGCCTGGGCTGGGTGACGGAGGTGTCGGCCCTGCCGCGCATGTCGCACCCCATGCCCTGGCCGACCCAGGTCAAGGGCGTATCGGTCCCGGTGATGCTCGATGACCTCGCCGAGCTGGGCGCGGCGCACACGCACATCAACATCATCATCGGCAACCTGTTGCTGCCACCCGACGCGGCCGATCCGCCGGCCGGGTTCATCCGCCAAGTCGATGGCGTGACGTTGCGGTTCGACCCCGCCGATGTGCGGGCGCTGGATCAGAAGGTTCGTCGGCTTACCGAACTGGGCATCAACGTCGTGGCGGTGGTGCTCAACCGGCTGACCGACAACACGCCGCTGGGCCACCCGTTGCGTCACCCACTCAGCGACATCGACGGCGCCCCGTTCAACCTCTGTGCGTTCAATACGACTACACCCGAAGGCATCGCCCACTTCACGGGCATCATGACGTTCCTTGCCGACCGTTACAGCCAGCCGGACAAAGCGCACGGCTGGATCGGCGGCTACATCATCGGCAACGAAGTCGACTCTCACTGGACGTGGCACAACCTGGGCCTCGCGAATCTCGAGCAGATCGCCCGGCAATACGTCGACGAGATGCGGCTGGCGTGGCTGGCGGTGCGGCAGGCGCACGCGGAGTTGCCGGTATTTATCTCGCTGACGCACAGCTGGACCAAGCCCAACTCGCTGGACGGTTCGCGGAACGTGGCGAGCCGGGCGCTGCTGGATCGCATGGTCGAAATCGCCACTCAGGAGGGCAATTTCGACTTCAACATCGCGTACCACCCCTATCCCCAGGACCTCCGCAACCCACGCTTCTGGAACGACCGCACCGCGTGGCTTGCCTACGACACCGCGCAGGTGACGTACAAGAACTTCGAGGTGCTTTCGTCGTACCTCCACAAGCCGGCGATGCTCGTCAACGGCAAACCCCGGCGACTGATCTTCTCGGAGCAGGGCCTGGACACGCCCGACGGCCCGGACGGCGAAGCGATCCAGGCGGCGGCGTATGCGCTGTCCTACGAGCGGATCCGCCGCGTGCCGCATGTCGAGGCGTACATCCTGCATCGTCACGTGGACACGCGTGAGGAGTTCGGTCTGCGGCTGGGGCTGTGGTTTGAAAAACCCGAGCCTGCGCCGGCCGAGACGCCCGACCGCAAGAAGGCGTCGTGGCACGTCTTCCGTGCAGCAGGCACGGATCAGTGGGACAGCGCCACGCGCTTCGCGATGCCGATCCTGGGGATCAAGCGTTGGGACGACGTGGTGGTCGAGGCCGGGCCATTCCCCGAACAGTCGCGTGAAGCGCCCAAGGCGCTGGGCGACAAGGACATCCTGTTCAATCTGATTTCGCTCGCGACCGATGCCAAGCTCGAACACGTGATGAACATCAGCGAGCGGATCATTCCGCTGGCCGACGGGGGCATCGCGACGGGCCTGTTCCTGCATCCGCCGCAGCCCAAGAAGGGTGAGAACGAGGGGGTTGCCAGCGCGACCTTCACGCTGGACCTGCCCGATCGCAAGGGGCTGGCGTTCGTGTTTCAGACGCATATCGACCGTAAGACCCGCGACGGCGTGATCTTCAGCGTTGAAGTCAATGGACGGGTGGCGATGCGCCGCGATGCGACGGACGACCGGCTGACGGACCACCGCATCAGCCTGTCGCGCTTCGCCGGCAAGACGATTGAGTTGACGCTCAAGACCGACGCCAAGAAGAACAACAACCACGACTGGGCGACGTTCGTGTCGCCGCTGATTGTCGCCACGGCCAAGCCCGAGGCGGACGTGGAAACGGATGATTCGGCGGAAGCGGCTGGGGTGTCGCGGTGAGCGTGGCCGACGTCTCTGTGAGTCCGGTCAAGCCCGCGCACCCGCGGACGCGCCTTCCGCTGCACGTGCGGGTGGGCTGGGGCTTCGGTGGCATCGCCGACAACTTCATGGCCAACACGCTGTTCGTGCTGGGCATGATCATCTACGTCACGGCGTTCAACATGCCCGCAGGCCTGGCGGGCCTGGCGCTGTCGATCCCGCGCTTCGTGGATGCGATCACCGATCCGCTGATCGGCAACCTGTCGGACAACCTGCGGACGCGCTTCGGTCGGCGGCGGCCGATGATGGTCGTGGGCGCGATCGGCTCGGCGGTGCTGCTGCCGCTGATGTGGTATCCGCCGATGCTCGAGACGGTGCGGAATCCGTGGTACAGCAACGGCCCCTTCTGGTTCCTGGCGATTTCGGGGTCGGTGTACTTCGTGTTCTACACGCTGTTCATGGTGCCTTACACGGCGCTGGGCTTCGAGCTGACCGACGACTACGACGAGCGCACGCGCGTGCTGGCGTGGCGGATGTATCTGGGACTGTTGGCGAGCATGACGGTGCCGGCGTTGTACTGGTTGTGTCGCCGGGAGATGTTCGGGCAGGGCGTGGAAGGCGAGATCAACGGCACGCGTCTGGTGTCGATGGGGCTGGGCGCGATCATTCTGGTGACGGGCTTGATCCCGGTGCTCGCGACGCGCGAGCGGCCCGAGGCGGCGTCGCAGCCCACCACGCCGATCCTGCCGGCGGTGAAGCAGACGCTCCGCAACCGGCCGTTCCTGATTCTGTTCTTCGCGTACATCGCGGTGATCATGGGCCTGTTCACGGCGGGCACGGTGGGCACGTTTGCGCTGATCTATTTTGTGTTTTCCGAAGCGGCGACGGTGGACCTGGCGAAGGACCACGCGGCGCTGCTGGGGTTGCTGGCGGGGGTGCTTGCGGCGCTGACGTCATACGCGTCGATGTTCCTGGCGGGGTATGTGTCGCGCAAGACGGGCAAGCGGTGGGCGATGCTGCTGGGGCTGGGGTTGATGCTGGCGGGGACGGCGTCGATCTGGTTTCTGTACAGCCCGGATCAGGCGATCAACCGGCCGGAGTTCTTCCTGTCGCGGTGGATGGCCGGGATTGCGGACGCGGTGGGCGGGTTGTTTGTCGAAGGTTTCGTCGCCGACCCGGAGAGTTTGAAGTCCGGTGTGCTGATCGCGACGTTTGTGGTGGCGATGGGGGGGCAGGGCTGCTGGTTGATGATCGATTCGATGACCGCGGACATCTGTGATGAAGACGAGTTGGAGACCGGCAAGCGGCGGGAGGGGATGTTTGGTGCGGCGCAGGGGTTCGGACGTAAGATTGCCTTTGCGTTGACGGTGCTGATGGGGGGGTATCTGCTTCAGTGGATCGGTTTTGATCCGGAGGCGGCGGAGGCGGCGGGGGGTGTGAGCGACGAGGTTGGAAGAAAAATGTTGCTGACGCTGATTGTTTGCCAAGGCGGTGGCCTGGTGCTGGCGATGGTGGTCTTCATGGCTTATCCCATCACGCGGGCCCGGGCCGAAGCGACCCGGGCGGCACTCGAAGCACGCCGGGGCGAGGCTCATGTGATGGTGGCCCCGTGATGCGGAAGGACAGGAGAACGATCGTGAATAAGCGGATGATGCGGACGAGCGTGGCGTTGGCGGCGTTTGTGAGCGGCGTGGGCGGGGCGAGCGCGTGTTCGGTGTGTGATGCGCTCGCACTGGGGAGCGATGTGGGATTCGCCGACGCGACCGGGGCGGACACGATCACGCGCTTCGGCCGCTGGAGCCAGACGGCGACCGACGGCAACACCGGGCCGCGCGGGACGCCGATCACGCTGACGTGGTCGATCGTGCCCGACGGCACGCGCAACGGCACGCAGATTTCCGATCTGGTGTCGTATCTGGATGGCAAGTGGGGCGTGGTGGGCGGCGATCCGCACGACGTTGCGAGCCGGCCGTGGCTGGTGCCGATCCAACAGGGCATGGAGCGCTGGGGCCAGATCGCGGGCATCGACTACGTTTTTCAGAACAACGACGACGGCGCGAATTTCAATGCCACCAATGTCGGCGTACCCGGCCAGCGCGGGGACGTGCGCATCCGTGGTTTCGTGTTCGGCAGCGCGTTTGCCCCGAGCATCCTGGCGTTCAATCAGTTCCCCAACGACGGCGACATGACGCTGGACACCGGCGAGGCCACGGCCTATTCGCCCAGCGCCGCCTCGGGGAACTTCATGCGCAACATCATCGGCCACGAGCACGGGCATGGCCTGGGGCTGGGCCACCTGATCGGCGCGACCAACCTGATGTCGCCGGGCATCAACCCGAGCATCCAGGGGCCGCAGTTCCACGACATCCTGGTGGCGCAGCGGAACTACGGCGACGTACTGGAGAAAAACGGCGGCAACGACACGCTGGCCAGCGCGACGCCGATGGGCACGCTGGCGATCGGCGGGTCGTTCGGCGTGGGGCTGGACACGCCGGACTTCGGCGGCAGCGTCTCGGGCATCACGTTTGCGCAGACGGATTTCCTGAGCATCGACGGCAGCAACGACGCGGACGTGTTTTCGTTCGAGGTGGATGGCCGATCGCAGGCGAATTTCACGCTCAACCCGCGTGGCCCGCAGTACAACGCGTCGCAGGAAGGCGGCACGCCGATGGCGTTCAACGCGTCGCAGCGCAGCGACCTGCTGCTGGATATTTTCGATGCGCAGGGCGTGCGGTTGTCGCGGCTGAACACCGGCGGGCTGGGTGTGAACGAAACGATCAGCGGGTTCAAGCTTCCCGAAGCGGGGACGTATTTCGCCCGGGTCGCGGGCACGGAGGATCAGATTCAGATGTACAGCCTGGAGGTGTCACGCGCAGCCACGGCGGCGGTCGCGGACCCGAACGTGATCTTCACGGACTCCTTCACGGTGGACGGCGGGTCGCAGGCGAACGTGAACTCGTTCCGGCAGACGATGGTTCGGCAGGGCGGCAGCGTGGTGGACGCGCGATACGACGTGGGCAGCACGGATGCGGAAGACACGCAGGTGACCATCGCGGGCAATCGGCTGGTGCTGTCCAGCGTCAGCGACGCCGACGGCGGGAATCAGGCATTCGTCGATCTCAATCGGAACTTCCTGCCGCAGTTGGAAGGGCAGGCGTGGTCGCTGACGTTCGATGCGACGCTCACGGCCGATGTGGGTTTGGGCG
>CAZIXN010000073.1:0-11979 GCA_964543215.1 uncultured Phycisphaera sp. | reverse complement strand
CCGGGGCTTCCGGGCTTCCGGGGCTTCCGGGCTTCCGGGCTTCCGGGCTTCCGGGCTTCCGGGGGGGGGGTGGGGTTAGGTGGCGAGTTTGAGTTTGCGTTTTCGGCGTTGGTCGGCCATGTCCAGCAGGACGCGCTGGGCGATGGTGCAGTGGGTCATGACTTCGCCGAGTTGGTTGATGAGGGCGAGGGTGTCTTCGGCGGAGGCGGGCTGGCGCTCGTCGCAGAACTTGGCACGGACCTGGGCGAGGGAGTCGGCCGCGTGTCGGACGGCGGCGATGGAGGCGTCCAGGGCGTCGGCGGCGTCGATGCGTCCGTCGCCGTTGAGGTCCAGCTGGAGGTTCATGCGGTCGAGTTTCCAGTCGGTGCCGGCGGTCACCACCTGGAGCAGGGCTTCCTGGGCGGCGGGGTTGGGGAGCAGGCGGACGAGCAGGCGGACCGCGTCGAAATCCGGCTGGCTTTGCCCGGCAATCCAGCGGTAGACCGTCGAGGTCGACACGCCGGCGAGTTCGCCCATTTCCTTGGCGGTGGTGAGTTTTCGATCCACGAGCTGCTGCAAGGTACGATGGAGCATGACGGCGGCGTCCTCTCTCAAAGGGGGCTGGCCGGCGGAGCGTTCTCACGAACCATCGTGGGACGCGATGCCCGGCCATCGGGCTTGGATACAGAATTTACCTGATTGAAACGTTTCAAGGCCGAGTATTTCCGACGCTGATCCCCAAATTCGGGAACCCCTTTCCCCCGGCGAGAATCCGATGATGACCCGAGTTTCCTCTGAACCGTGCGTTGGCCGCTGCTATTCCGTGGTGGCGGCGGTGCTTATCGCGTTGCTGCTGCTGCCGGGGTGCGTGAAGTTCCGGCACGCGTTGACGGTGCAGCCGGACGGTTCGGGGAAGGTGGAGATCACGTTCGGCATGGCCGACGCGATGCTCGCGCATCAGGATGATGATGGGTTTGCGTTGGCGAGCATGGAGGAGTTGCTGGCGCAGGAGGACCGGGGGTTTGTGGCGTTTTCTTCGCCGGAGAGCTGGACGGAGGATGGGTTCACGTATCAGCGGATCGTGGGTTATTTCGAGGATGTGAACCGGCTGGTGATCGAGGGGGACGAGGATGCGGGGGGCGGGGAGGCGGTGGAGCCGACGACGTTTGAGTTTGATGGGGACGGGACGCTGAGGATTTCGCGTTGTTTGTTGCAGCAGGTGGCGTTGGAGGCCAAGGATGCGGCGGGGGTTGAGCCGGCCGAGCGGATGGCGTTGTCGGCGATGGTGGGGGGATTGCGGATCGAGGAGTCGGTGCGTGTGCCGGGGCAGATCCGGGAGGCGGGGCCGTTTGCGGTGGAGGGGGACACGGCGAGGGCGGCGATCGACGAGGCGGCGCTCATGGATGAGCAGGGGGCGGTGTTGACGACGTGGCGGAACGCGGGCGGGGTGACGGTACGCTTCAAGCCGCGCGGCTGGGGCAAGGGCGAGCAGGCCGCGTGGGAGACGGAACTGGAGGCGGCGAAGGCGGCGTGGGCGGCGATGAAGGCGGCGGGGAAGGTCGGGCCGTGATGGGTTGAGCGATGCACGGAGGACGAGCAGGGGGTGAAGTCCGTGGCACGGGGGAAGCCGTCGCGAGCGAACCGGGTTGGCGGATGAGCCTTGGTGCATCGTCTCGGGTGCATTGGCTTTACCATGGGGCGATGCGGTTGCACGTTGGCGAGCGGGTTGCGGATGCGGCGGGGGGGTCGGTGTGTGGTGCGCTGGCGGGCTGGCTGGCGGTGTTGCTGTTGGTGTTGGCGGGATGTGAGCCGACGCAGCGGGTGGTGCGGGACGACTGGGCGGTCTGGGCGGACGCGATGAAGGCCGGCGGCGGGAACGTGTCGGTGGGGGGTCGTCAGGCGGCGGGGCGTGATCCGTTGACGGCGGGGCTGAACGCCGCTCGGGCGGGGGGATTCGCGGTGCGGCTGGCGGCGTACGACGGGGAGGATCGCGGGGCGCGGGCGTCGCAGGACGCGGTGTGGGCGCGGATGAAGGGCATTGCGCAGGTGTGGACGGTGGAGGCGGACGACGTGATCAGCGTGTATGCCGGGCGGTATTCGCGGGGGGATGATCCGGCGGGGGCGAAGCTGGCGGAGCAGGCCCGCCGGCTGGAACGCGGCGAGGAGGATGTGCCGTTCCAACGGGCGGAAGTGGTACAGATCGCGGCGGCGGAGGCCTTTGTTGGCGGCGACCCGTACGACCTGCAGACGCATTCGGGCACGTACGAGTACAGCCTGCAGATCGGGTTCTTTGATGTGCAGTACGAAGGCGATCGACGCGCGGCGGCAGAGGCGTGGGTCCGGCAGTTGCGCGAGGACGACCGGGAGCGAGCGTTCTATTACCACGGCCCACACCGCTCGATGGTGACGGTGGGCCTGTTCACCCGGCGGGACTTCGTGCGCCAGGGGTTCACCGAGGTGCCGGGCCCGGCGATCAACGAGCTGCGGGAGAAGTATCCGCACAACGTGGGCAACGGGATGACGCTGCGTCAGAAGGACCCGAAGGGCAACGATCTGGGCGAACAGAAATCGTTCGTGGTGCGCATCCCGTGAACGAGGCGGCCACGTTGGACATCGAGCGACGGTCGAGGTGGGGCCGGGCCTGGCCGGCGGCGGCGATGGTGCTTTGCGGGGTGGGCGTCGTGGTGTTGAGTCAGCGGATCGCGGCGCTGCCCGATGCGCGGGGGGAGGTGGGTGCGTATCTGTGGCTGTGGACGGCGTGGTTCGGGTTTCTGGTGCTGGGCGGGTGGGCGATGCGTCGGGTGGCGGTGCCGAGCGCGGTGGTGTGGCTGCTGACGGTGGCGGTGGCGGCGCGGGTGTGCATGGTCGTGATGCCCGCGAGCCTGTCGGACGATTGGCTGCGGTATCTGTGGGACGGGCGGCTGCTGGTGAGCGGGTTGGATCCGTACGCGCACGTGCCCAGCGATCCGGCGCTGCGGGCGATGCACGACGATGTGCTGCTGCCGGGGATGAACAGCCCGGATTATTTCACGGTGTATCCGCCGGTGAGTCAGGGCGTCTTTGCGCTGTCGTGGTGGATGGGCGGCGGCGACCCCGGAAGAGCGCTCTTGGCGATGCGTGCGATTTTTGCGGCGTCGGACGCTCTGGCGTGCGTGCTGCTGGTGGCGTGGTTGCGAGGGCTGCGGATCGATCCGCGGCGGGCGGTGTGGTACGCGTGGAACCCGGTCGCGGTGGTGGAGCTTGTCGGCGGGTCGCACAGCGAAGCGCTGCTGGCGGCGCCGCTGATGGGGTATCTGCTGGCGGTGCACGCCCGGCGGGACGCGGTGGCGGGGGGGCTGCTGGCGGTGGCGGTGTGGGTGAAGCTGTTCCCGATTCTTGCGGTGGTACCGCTGGCGCTGCGCGTCGGAAGGCGTGGGTCGCTGCGGGCGGGGTTGGCGTGTTCGATCGTGGGGGTACTGATCGGTTGGCCGATGCTGCGGTGGGAGGCGGCGCGGAACGTGCTGGATTCGCTGGGGCTTTACGCGGGGGTGTTTTCGTTCAACCACGGGCCGTTTTTGTTGCTGTGGTCGGTACTGGAGCGCGTGTGGCCCGAGGGGCTCACGTTCCTGGGAGGGCCTTATGAAGTCGCCACCCGTCTGATGTTGCTGGGATTCGCAGGATGGGTGGGTTGGCAGTGGTGGCGTGGCCGGGCGTTGCACGAAGCGGCCGACGCGGATCGTCGATTGGCCGGCATCCTTGCGGCGATTTTCGGGGGGTATGTGGTGGCGAACGCGAACGTGCACCCGTGGTCGCTGGTGTGGGTGTTGCCGCTGGTGCCGGCGCTCGGCGGACGGTGGATCGCGGCGTGGACTTGGTTTTCGTTTTGGGCGGGCTGGTCGTATGGGGCGTACGACCTTGAACCGATCGGCGTGCCGACGTGGTTGCTGATCGTGGAGTGGGGCGGGTTTATCGCGCTGGCGGGTTGGGCGGGGTGGCCACGGCGGTCTGGTCGAGAGCGGCCCGCATCGCCGCAGACAAATGTGATTTGACGTCGTGCATCGCCGGGCATCGTTCGCCGAGCCGTTCGCGCAGCGAGGTGACGGGGCGGTGGCCCAGACCGCAGGGGTCGATGAGTTGGAAGTGGGGCAGGTCGGTGGTGACGTTGAGCGCCAGGCCGTGCAGCGTGGTGTGCTTGCGGACGCGGACGCCCAGGGCGGCGAGCTTGGCGAGCGATGTCTCGCCGTCGGTGTGGGTGGTGTGTTCGACCCAGACGCCGGTGGCACCGGGTTCGCGTTGGGCGACGACGCCGAAGTTGGCGACGGTGTCGATGATGACCTGCTCGAGCAGCCGCATGTAGCGTGCGAGGTTGAGGCCGTGCCGGTCGAGCCGGAGGACCGGGTAGGCGACGAGTTGGCCCGGGCCGTGGTAGGTGACGTCGCCGCCGCGATCGGTTTGGGCGCGCTCCACGCCGAGGCGTTTGAGTTGCAGGGGCGAGGCGAGGACGTGGGCGTCGGCGGCCTTGCGATGGCTGACGGTGATGACCGGGTCGTGCTCGACGAGCAGCAGCGTGTCGGGCGCTTCGTCGCGGGACACGGCCAGATTGAGCGCGCGCTGCAGCGCCAACGCGGGGGCGTACGCCATCGTGCCCAGGTCGCGGACGTCGAGCATGGCTTACACCTTGAGCTCTGGCGCGACGTCGAGGCGGTCGGCGTAGCGCTGGCGGATCGGCGTGACGATCTCGGCGAGAAACGCGTCGATCTGCTGCGGCGCTCGGCCGACGAACTGCGCCGGATCGAGCACGGCCCGCAGGTCCAGGCCGGCGAAGGCGGGTTCGTTCTGCAGCCGATCGAGCAGGTCGTTGGGCTTGCCGTGTTCCTTGACCTGCTGCGCGGCGGCCTGGCTGTGGGTGCGAATGACTTCGTGGAGTTCCTGGCGGTCACCGCCGTTTTTCACCGCGGCCATGAGCAGGTTTTCGCTGGCCATGAAGGGCAGTTCGGCGGCGAGGTTGGCGCGGATGGTTTCGGGGTACACCACCAGGCCGGCGGTCACGTTGACGAGCAGATCCAGCACGCCGTCGAGCGCGAGGAACGGCTCGGGCAGCGTGAGCCGGCGGCAGCTCGAGTCGTCGAGCGTGCGTTCCATCCACTGCTCGGCGGCGGTGGTCATCGGCGTGCTCGCCATGCCGATGACGAAGCGCGACAGCCCGCAGATGCGCTCGCAGCGCATGGGGTTGCGCTTGTACGCCATCGCGGAGCTGCCGATCTGGTTGGCCTCGAAGGGCTCTTCGATTTCCTTGCGGTTGGCGAGCAGGCGGAGATCGGTCGCGCATTTCTGCGCCGCCGCAGCCACGACCCCCAGCGATCCGCCGACCATCGCGTCAACGAGCCGAGGGTAGGTCTGTCCCGTGACCGCGAAGCGCTTGTCCGGGGGCCAACCCATCGCGTCGGTGACGAGCGCATCGAGCTTTTCCACTTTGCCGTGGTCGCCGTCGAAAAGCGCGAGGAACGAGGCCTGCGTGCCGGTGGTGCCCTTGACGCCGCGGAACCGCAGCGTGTCGCGGCGGTGTTCGATTTCTTCGAGCGCCAGCGCGAGGTCGTAGGCCCAGAGCGTCGCGCGCTTGCCGACGGTGGTGGGCTGGGCCGGCTGGTAGTGCGTGAAGCCCAGCGTCGGCAGGTCGCGGTGTTCTTGGGCAAACACTCCGAGTCGGTCGATGGCGGCGGCGAGCTTCCCGGCGATCAGGTCCAGCGCATCTCGGAGCAGGATCAACTCGGTGTTGCAGTTGACGAACTGGCTGGTGGCGCCCAGGTGGATGATCGGCCGGGCGGCGGGCGCGGCGTCGCCGAGCGTATGGACGTGGGCCATCACGTCGTGGCGGAGCTTCTTTTCGTAGTCGGCGGCGGCGGCGAAGTCGATGTCGTCGAGGTGGTCGCGCAGCTCAGCGAGTTGCGCGTCGGTGATATCCAGTCCGAGCGCCTGCTCGGCTTGTGCGAGGGCGAGCCAGAGTCGCCGCCAGGTGGAGAACTTGCGCTGCGGGGACCAGATGGCCTGCATGGCCGGCGAGGCGTTGCGGGTGGACAGCGGCGAGACGTAGGTGTCGTGCGTCAGGGGCGCGGCGTTGGGTGGAGTCGTGGACAAAGCGCGGCGATCCGTGGAGGCGTGCGGGGCGTGCGGGGCGTGAGAAACCGGCAAAGCGGGCCGTGCGGAAAATCCGCAGTTGAACTTTCCCCCACGCAGGGCCATAGTACCGGGCTGCGCGAGGGGCGCGTGCGACCCGGCCGCGCCCGCTTTGCCCGGTGTTTTTGAAGTAGTTCCGCCACGGATCGGCGACCATGCACGCGCCCGGACATCTTGACATCGCATCCGGGCCTGACGATGCCCAGCTGGTGCGCCAGGCGCAAGGCGGGGACCACGCGTCGCTGGGATTGCTGCTGCGCCGACACGAGCGTCGGCTGCTCAACGTCGCGCTGGGCATCCTGGGCCACCGGGCCGACGCGCAGGATGCGACGCAGGATGCGTTCGTTTCGATCGTGCGTCGGCTGGGTGATTTCCGGGGCGACGCGGCGGTGACGACGTGGATGACCCGCGTGGTGATCAACGCCAGCAAGGACCTGCTCCGCAAGCGCAAGCGCCGGCCGGCGACGGCGTTCTCGGCGCTCAACGGCCACCGCGCCGCCGGCGATCCCGCCCAATCGCGCTTCGAAGAACAACTCCAACAATCCCGGGAACTTCCGCCTGACGCCGACGTCGAATCGCGGGAACAGCGCCAGCGTCTGCGCGAGGCGGTCGCCGCGCTGGACGAACCCTTCCGCGACGTGCTCGTGCTGCGGGACCTGGACGGCATGGACTACGCCGACATCGCCGCGACACTCGAGCTGCCGCTGGGCACGGTCAAGAGCCGGCTGTTCCGCGCCCGGCTGATGCTGCGGGACGCGCTGCGAAAGGAATCCGCCACCGTGACCCAGGCGACGGCCTCGCCACAGCGCTCCTAGCCGCGTCACCCCGCAATGAAACAACGTCAACCCAACCGGCTTGACGCGATGAGATCCCGATCCGACGTGCACGACCCGATGGAACTTCCAGACGACCCCAACCTGATCCTCGCGTACGTCGAAGGCGAACTCGACGACGAGGCCGCCGCCCGCTTCGAGCAGCGGTGCGCGGAAGACGCTTCGCTGGCGACGCTGGTAGGCGAGTTGCAGGCCGACCGCGCGGCGCTGCGCGGCCTGCCCCAGGCCTCGCTTGGCCCCGGCGTCTCGCCATCGAGCGCGGCTCTCGCACAGCTCGAGCGGCAACTGCTGCTGGGCGACGGCCCGACCGCCACGAACGCCGCTGCCCGATACGCCGAGCCCTCGCGCGCGTTCCGCATCCTGCGCTACGCGACTTACGCCGGCCTTGCCGCGGCGCTGGGGCTGACCGCCGCGGTGGTCGTGAACAACCTGACCGGCACACCGTTGGCGCAGCGCGCCCGCGAGCTGACGGCGCGACAGACCGATGCGGATCGCACGGCCGCGGTGGCGCTGGCCGAAGCCGATGCCGAAGCGCCCGAAGCCCGGGCATCGTCCGACAAGCCCAGAACGCGCCCGGATCGCGATCTCGCGATGTCCTCCGCCGACCACACGGATGCCACCGCGACGGACACCGCCATACTCGGGACGCTCCGCGAAACGACCGATTCAGCAGCTTCACCCGACACGACGAGTCACGCCGCCATGTCGGTGCGTGAGGATGCCCGGGCCGTTGCCGTCGCTTCACGAGAGATGCGGGGCGATCCCGCGTCGGCATTGCCCGGAGAAGCTTCGGCACCCTCCGCGCTGCCCGGGATGATGCCCACGACGAGCAACGCCGTGCCGCCGCTCGCGCTGGCCCGGGAGAAGCAGCGCGAATCGCGCAACGGCAGAGCGACGCCCGCGGTGGAATCGCCCCCCGTTGCGCTTTTCCCATCGCACACCGACGCCGATCCACTTGCGGTTCAGGAGCCATCCGAGCGCTTGGCTGCGCCGACAGCGAGTCGCTTCGCCCGACGGCTGAGCACCACGGTGGCGACCCCGAACGTCCCGCCCTTCATGCCGCCGCCGCTTGAAGCTCTGTCGATGCCGACCGTTCCCCAGCGTTGGCTGGAGGCGCAGTATTGGTTGGGGCCCGTGTGGCCGAGCGTGCCGGCGACGCCACGGTGATCCGGACGCGCGTCTGCCCAAAAAGCGCAACGCACAACTTCCGGCGGCTGAACATTCCGAAGGTTCCACGTTGGCCCCATCGGCGCGGCGGCGGGAGAGGTCCGTGTTTCATCACCGGGGTGTGTCGAACGCTTCAATCCCGAAGCTTGAGTCGTTGCGATTCTTCTTCGCGGGCTTCAGGTAACGCGGGAGCGCGCTAGTGCGGGCTGGGCAGGGGGAGCGTGGAGCCGTTGACGGCGTCGCGCTTCCCGGTGATCAGGTCGCGGATCAGGCCGGCCACGATGATCGGGTCCAGCGCGTTGGCTTCGGGGATGGCCTTGGTCGAGAAGTTGTCGCGGAGCATCTGCGTTTCGATGGCGCCGGGGGCGACGGCATAGGCGCGGAGGTTGATGCGGGCGCCTTCGTCGGCGGTGGCCTTGGTGAAGAGGTTGACGCCGGCCTTCGCGGCGGCGTACATGTTGAAGCCGCGGAACGGATCGATCGACGCCATCGACGAGACGTTGACGATGACGCCGGACTTCTGTTCCTTGAAGGGCTTCCACGCGGCGCGGGTCGTGTAGATCACGCTCTTGAGGTTGGTGGCCAGGCAGGCGTCGAGTTGGTCGTCTTCGATGCGTTCGATGGGTTGAAGCGGCGCCGAGCCGGCGACGTTGGCGAGGGCGTCGAGCCGGCCGAGCTGTGCGACGGTCTGCTCGACCAGCGCGTTGACCGCCGCGGGGTCGGTCAGGTCGGTAGGCAACGCGAGGAGCGGGGGGCCATCCGGCACCTCGGCTTTGATCAGGTCGATCGCATCGCGGAGCCTGGACTCGGTACGGCCGACCAGGACGACGGCGTAGCCCGCTTCGGCCAGGAGCATCGCGGTGTCCCGGCCGACACCCGAGCCGGCCCCGGTGACGATGGCGACGCGGACGGCGACGCGGTCGGCGGCGTGGGCTTCAGACGTGGGGGAATCGGTCATGGTTCTCTCGAGGGTGGGCGCCGTGCGGCACCACCGTAGGCGCGCCGGCGGATGTTTACACTCTGGAACAACCGCGCGTAGCTCAGCTGGATAGAGCAGCGGCCTTCTAAGCCGCAGGTCGGTGGTTCGAGTCCACCCGCGCGGGCTGGGGCGGAACAGGCTGGGCAACCCTTGATTTCAAGGGTCCAGCCTCCAGCCGCCACGAAGAGATCGCCCATGTCCGACGCCCTGTGCCCGCCCAACATCATCCTGATCGTGATCGACGACCTGGGCTGGGCCGACCTGGCCTGTTACGGCAGCGACTTCTACGAAACCCCGCACCTCGACGCCCTCGCGCAGCGCGGCGTGCGCTTCACCGACGCCTACGCCGCGTGCCCGGTCTGCTCGCCCACCCGCGCGAGCCTGCTCACCGGCCGATACCCCGCCCGCGTGGGCATCACCAACTGGATCGGCGGCAACCCCTGGGGCAAGCTCATGGGCGTCCCCTTCTTCGACGCGCTCCCCAAGCACGAAGTCACCGTCGCCCAACGCCTCAAGCCCGCCGGCTACGACTGCTACCACGTCGGCAAGTGGCACCTGGGCGGCGAGAACCACGGCCCCGAAGACTTCGGCTTCGACGTCAACATCGCCGGTTGTCACCGCGGCTCGCCGCCGTCCTATTTCAGCCCCTATGAGCTCCCCACCCTCGCCGACGGCCCCGATGGCGAGTACCTCACCGACCGCCTCACCGACGAAGCCCTGCGACTCATCACGCCCCACGCGCCCCAAGAACCCCGCGCCGACCGCCCCTTCTTCCTCAACCTCTGGCACTACGCCGTCCACACCCCCATCCAGTCGCCGCCCGACCTGATCACCAAATACCGCGACAAAGCACACCGCCTCGGCCGACACCCCGACGACGCCCTGATCCCCGGCGAAGCCTTCCCCTGCCTGCACAAAAAAGACCATCGCATCGCCCGCCGCGTCGTCCAGTCCGACCCCGCCTACGCCGCGATGATCGAGAACCTCGACACCAACCTCGGCCGACTCTTCGACGCGCTCGACCAACTCGCCCTCCGCGACAACACCCTCATCGTCTTCACCTCCGACAACGGCGGCCTCGCCACCGCCGAAGGCTCGCCCACCTGCAACGCGCCCCTCCGCGAAGGCAAAGGCTGGATGACCGATGGCGGCAACCGCGTCTGCCTCATCGCCGCCGGCGCCGGCGTCGAACGCGCCGGCCAAACCTGCGACACCCCGCTCACCAGCACCGACCTCCTGCCCACCATGCTCGACGTCGCCGGCGTACCGCTTCCCGACGCGTCCACCAATCCCGACCACGCCATCGACGGCCGATCCTTCGCCCCCGCCCTCCGCAACCAAGCCCTGCCCGACGCCCCGATCTTCTGGCACTACCCGCACTACTCCAATCAGGGCGACACGCCCGCCGCCGCCGTCCGTCTCGGCCCGCTCAAGCTCATCGAACACTTCGAAGACCGCCGCCTCGAGCTCTACCACCTCCCCGACGACCCCGGCGAAACCCGCAACCTCGCCGACTCGTTCCCCGAGCAAACCGCACAACTCCACCGCCTCCTGCTCGACTGGCGCAGCGAAATCGAAGCACGCATCCCCGAGCCCAATCCGCACTACCAAGCCATGCTCGCCGGCCAACGACCCTGCCCCGACGGCAGCGGCCGCATCCCCGGCTCCGACCACGACGCGCCTTGACGCTCACACCGACACGCCGCGGAACTGCATCTCCAGCTGCTCGGGCTTCATCGACGCACCCACCGCCACATCCCGCCCGACCCAGTTGCGCTCGAACAGATGCTTGAGCGAAAAGTTGAAGTCGTGCGAACTCGACAGCGATGAACTCTTCGGGTTGCTTAGAATCGTCGCCAGGTCATCATCGTGCCCCGGGTCGCGCAGATACTCCCGCACCACCGACGTGTTGATCAGCACCTCGGTCGCCGGCACGCGGCTGGGCACGCCCTGCTCCTGCGCCTCCTTGAGCGTGGGCAGCAGCATCTGATTCATCACCGCAATCAGCGTCGACGCCAGGTTCTGACGCACGCCCATCTCTTCGTGCGGCGGGAAGAAGTACAGGATCCGGTGCAGCGCCTCCGGGGCCGTCGCCGTGTGCAGCGAGGTCAGCACCAGGTGACCGGTCTCCGCCGCCGCGATCGCCGCCCGCACCGTCTCGCTGTCGCGCAGCTCGCCGATGAGAATCACATCGGGGTCCTCGCGCACCACCGCCCGCAGCGCATCGGGGAAGTCCAGAAAATCTTCGCCCAGCTCGCGCTGGTTGATCTTGGACATCTTGTTGGGCAGCACGTACTCGATCGGGTCCTCGACGGTCACGATGTGCTTGGGCTTGCGGGTGTTGATGGTGTCCAGCATGCACGCCAGCGTCGTCGACTTGCCCGACCCCGTCTCCCCGCCGACGATCACGATCCCCTTGGGCCGCAGCGTCGTCGCCTTCTCGTAGATCGGCGGCAGCTTCAGCGACTCGAAATCCAGCATCGCCATCTTGATCCGCCGCAGCGCCCCGGTGATCTTCCCCCGGCTGCGATACAGGTGCATCCGGTACCGCACCCGTTTGACCTGCCCGTTCACCTCCGTCTCGGTCTCGAACGCGTAGTCCACGTAGCCGCGCTTGAGGTACTGCTCCCACTTCGCATCGCTCATCGTCGGCCGAAGCACCGCCGTGATCTCTTCCTCATGCAGCGGCTGCTCCTTGGTCGCCACCAGCCGACCGCCCAGCCGGAAATACGCCGGCTCGCCGCAGGTCAAGTGGATATCCGACGCGTCAAACACCTCCGCCGCCGCAAACAACCGGTGCAGATGATCCATCGCAAGCTCCCGTGGAAAGACATGGCCGACACAACGCCGCACCAGCCTACCACGAAA
>CAZIXN010000072.1:2621-12039 GCA_964543215.1 uncultured Phycisphaera sp. | reverse complement strand
GCGGCGTGGACGACACGAGGCTGAACATCCGGGCGTCCACCCGAGCCAACCGGGACTCGGTCATTCGCAGGGCCAGCAGGTTCATCCTGCGACCTTAGCCGCCTTGAGGATCACGCTCAGATCACGTTCGGCGTAGGTCTGTTCGGTCACCACGGCGAGAGCGATACGACATTGAAACAGCGTGGATGCACATTCACGGTGAGGGCGGTCGTGACGTGAGGGCAAGGCGGTGGGCCAATGCGAGAAGCGTCTCGCGTGCGACTTGGTCCAGCTGCGGCCAGATCTCCGAGAGTTCAGGTATGGCTTGGTCGATGTCAGAGGGTGCAGTTGCGCCGGATTTTGCGCTCCCTGTCCGGCAAACCGCGGTTTTTCTGCTGGTTTCCAGGGATTGTTCGAGCCCTGTATCGCCCATTGCGGACATGTCTTTGTCCCGCACCGCCACGCGCGTTGACGTGTGCATGGCCGTCGCGGTTCCGCGAGGGGTGCGAAAGCAAGTTGCCACGAAGTCCGGTCGAGGCGTCTTTGGCGTACAGGAAGTTGACCGCGCCCCGCAGGCATTGCCGCCGTGGGTGCTATGGATCCGGACGGGTGGCGTCAAAATCCGCTTGACAGTATTGCCACCGGTGTTACAATGACACCGATCTCATTTTGATGAAGCATCTCGTCTGATTTTCTTCTCGTTCATTTACAAGTACTTACATGCAAAAGACGCGGCCGCCGCAATCCCGAGTCACGATCTACGAGATCGCCCAGCAGGCTGGCGTGTCCAGCTCGACGGTGGCCCGGGTCCTGCGTGGCGATGTGAAAGAGACGTGGAAAAGCACCGCCCTGCGGGCCGACCACATCCGCCAGCTCGCCAAAGACATGGGGTACCGGACCAACTGGCGGGCCCGCGCGTTCTCCGAAAGACGCACGTGGACCGTCGGCCTGATCACCACGCAAAGAATCAGCGTCTTCGACGGCGTGCACGCCGAATTCCTCGCGGGCTTCAACGACACCCTCGGCGAGGGCGGCTACCACCTCATGCTGCTCAAGGTTGAAAGCGACATGTTCGAAGAGGTCATGCTCGGCTCGCGGCTCGACGGCTTCGCGATGCTCGAGTTCATGCCCGAAAAAACCCGCTCGATCCTCCGCCAAAGCGCCCTGCCGTCGGTTCTGCTCAACAGCGACGCCGACCCCACCCTCGAACGCATCGTCGTCGATGAATTCGGTGGCGGCTACCAGGCGGCGCAGCACCTACTGGAACTCGGCCACCGCGACATCGGCTTCTACGTGAACGTCGACGCCTGGTCTCACTACAGCATCGACGAACGGCGACGCGGCATCGACACAGCGCTGCAGGAGGCCGGCGTGCCCCGAGCGCGATTCCTAAGGCTGACACACGAAGACATGGTGGCCCAACTGGTCGATCCCACGGCCCGGCCTTCCGCGCTGATCTGCTACTCGCACGCCGAGGCCATCCCGGTCATGTCCGACCTACACGCCCGCGGCATCGTGATCCCAACTCAGTTGAGCATGATCTCCTTCAACGACGTCTACCCCTCGGCGGACCTGTGCCCGCCGCTGACCACCGTCGCCTACGACGCCCAGCGACTCGGCAAACTCGGTGCCCAACTCCTGCTCCGCCGGATCAATCAGGCTCAAGGCGAAGTTCGGCCGCCCCGCACCCACACCCTCAAAAACCGCCTCACCGTCCGCGCCTCGACCGCGCCGGCCACAAACCTCGCCTGACCCCGGAGTCGCCAACTCCAGCCCGTTTGGATCACGTCTTCTCAAACTAATTTTCGCGTTTTGCACACCCCCAAAGGACCCAGGAGAAAACCATGTTGAACACCCTGCCCCATCTTGCCACCGGTGGCATCTTCAGCGCCGCCCTCATCGCGGGTACCGCGGTCCACGCCGCCAACATTCCCCTCTACACGGCCGACGGCACCTTCTTCTCAAGTGCACCCGCCGGCTTCACCTTTGGGGCGTTCGCCGGCAACGTCACCGAATCCGCCACATCGCTCACCATCGACGCCACCGGCTTCGGCGGGCTCGGCCGCGACCTTGCCGTCGTGGATTTCGATCCGGCCAACTACCAGATTCATCTGATCTACCGACTCCTTGCCGGTAACGAGGCGGCCGACTTCCGCATCATCCTCCGTGACACCGACGGCGACGATTCCGCCCCGGGCACCGGCCGGGAAGACCACCAACTCTTCGTTGACACCGCGTTTGCCAACCCGCTGGGCAACGGCTTCAGCGAACAGTTTGTGCCGCTCAACGCCGTGTTCCGCCAGCAGTCGTTCAACTCCACCAACGACGGCGACGGCGTCCTCAACCCCGGCCTGGATCAGTGGCAGCTCCAGAGCGCCTTCGGATCCAACGCCCGCCTGAACCTGGAGCTCGCCTCCGTCGAACTCCGCGAAATCCCCGAACCCGCCAGCGCCGCGCTGATCGCCGCACTCGGCATCCTCGCGTCACGCCGGCGTCGTGCATGAATCTCGCCAACGTTTCGCCCTTGTGCTTGGTGACCACCTTCGTTCTTTCTTCACTTCACGGCCTGGAGGATTCTCATGTTCAGCTCACGTCAAATGTTGGCAGGTTTAGGTCTGGTTCTGATCGCTAGCGTGGCCACATCCAGCCGCGCCGCGAACCTCGCGGTCTTTGATGCCACCGTCTTCAACGGCAACGGCTTCACCTTCTCCGACTTCACCGCGCCCGGTGCCGTCGGCGTCAGCGGCGGACTCATCAACATCGACATCGCCACCGACTCCGACGGGGTCAACGGCCTGTTCGGCGGGCTGGGCTCGGATGTCTCGGCAACCTTCAATACGCCCGGCATTTCCCTGGAAGTCACGCTCCGCGTCGATCCGCTCAACCTCGCCACCGACTTCCGCGTCGTCCTCACCGACGCCGACACCGACCTCACCGGCGACGAGTTCCAGTTCTTCTTCGACCTCACCGGCGTCACCCCCGGCCAACTCGTCACCCTCACCCAGGACCTCAGCAACCCCGGCCCGGTCTTCGTCCAACCGCAATTCGGAAAGTTCCCCGGCGACGAAATCCAGAACTACGGCCTCACGCAGATCCAGCTGCAGTCGGCCTTCCAGGGCACCAACCGCCTCAGGATCGACCTCGAAAGCATCAAAATCGTCGATCCCGACAACCCCCTGATCGCCGAACTCACTCCCGCCACCTACCGCGCTTCCAACAGCGCGTTCACCTTCGGCTCGTTCGGCGAACCCGGCGCCGCCGACTTCAGCGGGGAAGCCTTCATCCTCAACGCCGACCCCACCACCTCCGCCGGCACCAGCGGCGGCATCGGGTTCACCGGCCTGAGCATCGATTTCGATGCCACCCAGGCCGCCATCGAAGTCGAAGCCCGACTCCTCCCCGGCAACGCCGCCACCGCGTTCAACATCCTGCTGGGCGACAACGACGGCGACGACTCGGGCCCGGGACTGGGCAGCGAAGACTTCATCTTCACCGTCGATACCGCCAACTTCAACGAAACCGGCCTGACCACCTTCACGATCCCGCTGGGCAGCGGCAGCGAATCGTCCATCGAACAAACCTTCGGCTTCGCCAACGGCGGTGATGGCCTGCAGAACTTCGACCTCTCACAGATTCAGATCCAGGCCGCCGACGAACTCGGATTGCTCGGCATCGAAATCGCCCGCGTCTCCATCGTCGAGGCCCTCATCGCCGCCGGCCTCGCCGGCGACTACAACAACTCCGGCAGCGTCGAACAGGGCGACCTGGACCTCGTGCTGAACAACTGGGGCGGGCCGCGCACCGCCGGCTTCGTCGCCAACGCCGACGGCTTCGCCACCGCCAACGTGGACCAGGAAGAACTCGACCGCGTGCTCAACAACTGGGGCAGCTCCAACGCCCCGAGCTTCGCGGGCTCCTCCGTGCCCGAACCCGCGCTCGCCGCCGTGCTCGCATCGGCCGGCCTGCTGCTGCGTCGCCGCCGCGTCGCCTGAAACCCAAGTGTTCGTCGCCCGTGCCGGCGTCCAACGACGCCGGCACGGCTTGGCCGCTGCGTCTGCTCCCGATCCCGGTGTCCCTTCACGAAAGGCCATCCGCCATGTTCGCTCCCCGCCGCCGTCGTCCCGCCGCCTTCACGCTCATCGAACTGCTCGTGGTCATCTCCATCATCGCGCTGCTGATCGGCCTGCTGCTGCCGGCGCTGGGGGCCGCACGCGCCAGCTCGCGCGCCATCGCGTGTCTCTCCAACGTCCGGCAGATGGGCATCGCGCTCTACGTCTACGCCGAGGAAAACAAAGGCTCGCTGCCCTACGGCCTCAACGGCGGTCCCGATGGCAACGTCAACACCTTCCCCGACAACACCGACTGGGGCCTACAGGCCGTGAACGCCATGAACGGATCAAGCATCAAGAACTGGCGAGAAGAAGGTGAGGCCGGCTCGACCCAGTCGGGCATCAACACGCTCTTCGCGTGTCCGGCCGGCCTGGTGCAGAACGACGACTTCAACCGTATCCGGCAGTACGCCGCCCACCCCCTGCTCATGCCCGAAACCAAAACCAACGACTTCTTCAACTTCAGCAAAACCGGAGCGGTCGGCTTCATCGTTCCCGCCAAGCCTGAACAAGTCCGCAACGCCACGACACAGTTCATGGTCACCGACGTCTCCCAGAACACCGCCGACGCCAACAACGGCCACCCCATCCTCGACAAGTTCAACTTCGCCGGCGGCCTGTTCACCTCGCCCTGGCTCCACGCCGGCATCGCCGGCTTCAACTACGACAACAAAGCAAACGTCGGCCCCAACGAAGACGGCAGCACCTCCGCCACCTTCGCCAAGATCCGCTTCCGCCACCCCAACAACACGGCGAACTTCCTCTTCGTCGATGGCCACGCCGGCCCGCTGGGCTACCAAGGCCCGACCAGCCACGACCTCGAATCCGAAAACATCTACGTTCAGTTCTGAATGTCACGGTCACGATCGATCACGCATCTGCGAAGGAAACCCGCATGGATATCACGCTGCCCGCAGCCCGCCTGACCGCCTTCGTCGGCGTCGCCCTCGGTGTCCTCGCCGTGCTGATGCTCCTGATGGCGGCTGCCGTCCCCGCCGCCTCGGCCGAACCCGACACAACGCTGCCCGATGGCGGGACCGACCTCCTTCCCCCGGCCGGCCTGCAGGCGATGGTGCTCACCGACTCCACCGACATCGGCGCAACGCTGACGATCCAGTCGTCCGACCACGAAGCCTTCGACACGCTCGCAAAACTCGTCGTGCCCCGCCGCCCGTCCGCGACGTGGTTCGTGCAGGCCAACCTGCCCAACGACGTGCCCATCGCCAAGGGGGATGTGCTGTACCTGAGCTTCCATGCCCGCTGCCTCGAGTCGATGACCGGCGAAGGTTTCGCGGACGTGAAGTTCGAGTTGGACCGCGATCCCTGGCCGCAATCCATCAGCCAGCAGGTCAGCTACACCCGGCAATGGACGCAGTTCCATTTCCCCTTCGTCGCCGAACGCGACTACGCCCCCGGCGAGGCAAAGCTGAGCTTCCAACTCGGCTACGACGCGCAGGTGATGGAGATGGGCGGCATCGTGCTCAAGAGCTTTGGGCCGGACTTCGATCTCGAAGCACTGCCGCGCACCCGCCTGTCCTACGCCGGCCGCGAGCTCGATGCGCCCTGGCGACGAGAAGCGCAGGAGCGCATCGAGCAGCTCCGCATGGCCGACGTATCGATCAACGTGGTCGATGCCGCCGGCCAACCCGTGCCGGACGCCAAGGTGCGTTTGGCGATGCAGCGCCACGCCTTCGGCTTCGGCACCGCCGTGGTCGCCCAGACGCTGGCCGGACCGAAGTCCGACGCGAAGTACGCCCAGATGGTCGAATCCCTCTTCAACGAAGTGGTTTTCGAGAACGACCTGAAGTGGGTGTCGCACGGCTTCGGCCAACCCGACGACATGGACCGTGCGTTCGCCTGGCTGCAGGAGCGCACCATCGGCGTCCGCGGCCACGTGCTCGTCTGGCCCGGTTGGTCGAACCTGCCCGAAGTCCTCCGCGAGTTGGCCGACCAGCCCGAGGCCTTGCGGCAGACCGTTGCCGACCACGTCACGCAGAAGGCCTCGAACTACGCGGGCAAACTGCTCGATTGGGATGTGCTCAACGAGCCGTTCAACAACCACGACCTCATGGACATCCTCGGCGAGGAAGTCATGGATGAATGGTTCCGCCTCGCCCGCACCGCCGACCCGCACGCCAACCTTTACATCAACGACTGGGGCATCCTGACCAACGGCGGGTACGACACGAACCACCAGGACACCTACTTCCGCATCATCAACGACCTGATTCATCGCGGCGCACCGGTGCAGGGCATCGGCATGCAGGGACACTTCGGCTCGACGCTCACGCCGCCCACGCGGTTGCTGGAGATCATGGACCGCTTCGCCTCGACCGGCCTGCGGCTGAAGATCACCGAGCTGGACATCGTGATGATCGACGAGGAGCTCCGGGCCGACTACATGCGGGACGTGATGACCACGGCCTTCAGCCATCCCTCGATGGACGCGATCCTGCTTTGGGGCTTCTGGGCGGATCGCCACTGGAAGCCCGAGGCCGGACTGTGGGACTCGGGCTGGAACATCAAGCCGCACGGCCAGGCGTGGCTGGACCTCGTGCACGACGCGTGGTGGACGGATGAACAAGGCATCACCGACGCCGACGGCGCGTTCGCGGTGCGCGGCTTCCTCGGCGAATACCGCCTGGTCATTGAACACGACGGGCAATCACACAAGCAGACGTTCAAACTCGGACGCGAGGGCGGAAACCTGGCGGTCCAACTGCCGTAACGCCGTACAATTCAAGCACACTTCACGCGCAGTCGCCTTCCGCGCCCGGCCTCGCAAGAACACAACTTCATGTCGTACCTCCGCCCTGGCATCCTCGCTTGTGTGCTCGTAGCGGCCACGGCCGCGTGGACGTCCGCGACGCACGCGATCGTGCTGTCGGACTTCAACGGCACGGGCTTCGAATACACGTTCGAAGGTTTCACGCAGACCCTCGGGCCCACGCAGGTCCGCCTGGCCGACCCGGTCAACGGCTGGGGCGGGGCGGGCAGCAACTTCGCCAGCCCGCTGGACATGCGCGGCGTGCTCGATCAGTACCTGCAGGTGGATTACACCGTGCAGCCCGGTCACGGCACGGGGCAACTGGTCCTGGAGTTCTACGACACCGCCGACCGCAGCGTGAAGTTCAGCGTGCCCACGCCGCAGAGCAACGCCGGCGTTCCGCGCAGCTTCACCTCCCGTTCGCCGTTCTCCGATCCCGATGACGGCATCGGCGACTTCGCCAACTTCGATTACGCCAACGTGGCCCGGTACAACGTGCTGGGCGATTTCGGCAGTCCGAATCCCTTCGATGTCGCGCTGGACCGCGTGGCCTTCACGCCCGTGGCCCCCGAGGCGTATGTCGGCCGAGCTCCCGACGCGGCGTGGCGGACGCAGGCCCAGCAGCGCATCGACCAGCTCCGCAAAGCCGACTTGCAGATCGCCCTCACCCGGCCCGACGGCACGCCCATCGAAGGCGCGGCCGTGAGCATCGTGCAGCAGGAACACGCCTTCGGCTTCGGCTCGGCGGTCGTGGGCAACCGCCTGGCGGGCAACCCCAACGCCACCAACGCGATCTACCGGCAGAAGATCCTCGAACTGTTCAACACCGTCACGCTCGAGAACACGCTGAAGTGGCCCGCGTTGGAAGGCGAGTTCGGCGGCAATTTCAGCGAGAGCATCGCGCTCGCAGCCCTCAACTGGGCGCAGGACAACGATCTGCAAGCACGCGGTCACGCGATCGTCTGGCCGGGCAACAACAACCTGCCGCAATCGGCGATCGCGCTGGAGAACGATCCGGCGGCGCAACGCCAGTTTGTGCTCGATCATGTCCGCGACATCGCGGCCAAGACACAGGGGCTGGTCAAGGACTGGGACGTGGTCAACGAGCCGCGCACCAACCGTGACCTGCTCGAGCGTTTCGGCGACACGGTGATGGACGAATGGTTCGCGCAGGCCGACGCGGTCAACGACGCCCGGCTGTTCCTCAACGAGTTCGACATCATCACCGGCAACGAGGCCTACGAAGCGAATCGATTGCTCTACCTCCAGCAGATCCAGGGCTTGCAGCAGCGTGGCGTGCCGCTCGACGCGATCGGAATGCAGGGGCACTTCCGACCCAACACGCTGACCGACATCGAGCAGGTTTGGGCCATCCTCGACGGGTTTCACGACGCGACGGGCCTGCCGGTGGCGATCACCGAGTTCGATTTCGAGACCACCGATCGTCAGCTTCAGGCGGACTACCTGCGGGACTTCATGACGGCGGTGTTCGCGCACGAAGCGGTGGATGAGTTTGTGATGTGGGGATTCTGGGAGAGCGCGCACTGGCGGCCGGATGCGGCGCTGTTCGACGCCGACTGGACGATCCGCCCGGCGGGGCAGGCGTATCTGGACCTGGTGTACGGGCAATGGTGGACCGACGAAGCGCTGCTTTCAGCGGCGAACGGCTCGGCGGAATCACGCGTCTTTCAGGGTGACTATCGGATTGAAGTGACGGTCGACGGGCAGAGTCGGGTGTACGACGTGGCCGTCGGCCCGGAGGGTCTGCGGCTCAGCGATGTGTTCGCGGCATCGCTGGTGGGTGACTACAACGGCAACGGCACGGTGGAACAGGGCGATCTGGACCTGGTGCTGAACCGCTGGGGCGCGGCGCGGGACGGCTGGTACAACGCGGACGGTTTTGCGACCGTCGCGGTGGATCAGGAGGAGTTGGATCGCGTGTTGAACCAGTGGGGCAGCGCGGTGACGCCGAGCTTCGGGGCCGTGGTGGTACCCGAACCGGGCGTCGCGATGGGATGGGTTGTACTGACAATCATCGGTTGGCGCGGCCGGGGATGCGCTGCGTCGCGGCTGAGTTGAGCCGTTTATTTTTCGAGGTTGCTCATGGGGGTGGCGAGCGCTTTGGCGCGGGCTTCGCGGATGTCGGCGACGCTGACGCGGTTGTTCCAGAGTTCGACGAGTTGGGTGGCGGTGAGGGGTCGGAAGCGGGCGTCGAAGAGGGCGGCGGCGTAGGACGGATCGACGCCGGCGGCGTCGAGCAGGGCCAGGTCGTAGATGGAGATGTCGTAACCGGCGTCGGTGAGGGTCTGGGCGGCGGCGGGGTCGAGCTGGAGGCGGTGGGCGTCGATGAGTTCGATGACCGAGGGCCGGACGCCGGCCTGCTGGAAGCGGTGGATCATTTTGGGTGGGACGCGGGCCGAGTAGAGCGCCGCGACGTGGGCCGGCCGGGTGATGCCCAGCTTGCCGAGCAGTTCGACGTAGCGTGCGGGTACGGCGCGTTCGGCGGGTTCGGTGGGGGTCATGTCGCCGGCGGCAACGATCGGGCCCTGCACGGAATCGGCGG
>CAZIXN010000072.1:0-2521 GCA_964543215.1 uncultured Phycisphaera sp. | reverse complement strand
GGTTCGGCGACGAGGGCGGGCCCGGCGTCGGACGGCGTTTCGGGCGCGACGTCGGGCGTTTGGGCTTGAGCTTGAACTTGGGTTTGAGTTTGGGCGGCGGCCTGTTGCTGGGCTTCGAGGGATTCGGCTTGTGCTTCGAGACGCTCGGCCTGGGCTTCGGCTTCGGCGACAATGGCGGCGGCTTCCGCCTGCTGCGCGGCGCGGGCGGCTTGTTCTTCGGCGGCTTCGGCTTCGAGCGCGGCGGCGAGGGCTTCGCGCTGTTTGGCTTGTTGGATGTCCAGCAGTGCATCGACGTTGGGCTCGGTGCCGGCCTCGACGAGCGCGAGCGCCTCGGGTGCCGTGATTCCGGCGGCGGCGAGCGTGAGCCATTCCTCGACGCGGAAGATCGTGCCGCGGCGCTCCATCTGCCGCAGGCCGGCGGGGTCGATACCGGCGTCGGCGAGGCGGACCGCGTCGGCCAGGGTCAGGGGCGTGCGTGCGGCGGCGAGTCGTTGGAGGTCGGTGGTATCCAGGCCCCGCAGCGCCAACCAGAGCGCATCGGCCGGACGGGCATAGGGGTCGAGCCGGGCGACGGCGTCGAGGAAGTCGCCGTCGAAGGTGATGCGCGCCAGGCCGGCACGCAGCGGCCCGTCGGCCGGTCCGCCGGGGGGCGTGACCAGGGTGAGCGTGACGGCGGGGCGGATGAGCACGGTGATCGGCGTCTGGCCGCGGTCGTCGGTGGTGGTTTGGTCGGGCGCAAAGGCGAGCGTGCCCTGGCGGGTCGGGTCGTTGGCGAGGGCTTTGAGTGTTTTGCGGTCCAGGTTGCTCGGCATCGAGAGGCGTACGGCCAGTTCGTGCGGCGCATCGCCGGGGTCCGACGTGGGCGGGGCGAGGTTTGCACCGGCCCAGCGGCGCTGGAGGCTGCGCGGCAGGGGCGCGGCGTTGGCGGCGATGAGGTCGTCGGCGTCGAGCTGCAGCACGAGCGAGCCGTCGGGGGCTTGGGCCGGCGCAGTCTGCGCAGCGCGCGGCGCGGTGCTCGCGCAGCCGACCATGCCCAGGGGCGCACCGACAGCGGCGAGGGCCAGCAGCAGCGCCGCAGTGGCGGGCGCGGCGGCGGGGCGGGCGTATGGGATGGGGGGTTTCGCGGGGTCGGGCATGGTCTGGGGTCCGGGATCTGGGTTCCGGGTTCCGGGTTCCGGGGTGTTCGCGTGTGGTGGTGGCCATCGCGCGGGCGCATCGAGGAACGTCGGGCGGACACGCAGGGGCTCAGGCCGAATACCCCTCACGTCGTGGGTCCGCGTCGCTGCCGCCGGGGCGTCCTGCTTCTTCGTCGGCCGGATCAGCGGCCCGGGTCAGTGCCCGGGCCGATGTTCAGCAAGGAGTGTACGGCCAAACCGGGGTTCTCGGACCCACACACCTCGCCGCAAACCGCGATTCCTTGCGCTTTCTCGACACGCAGTGCCGACACGTTGCCCGCCGTGATCCCCCCGATCGCCAGGTGCGGCAGCGGGCACGCGTCCAGATACTGCTGCAGATACCTCGGCCCGGCCGCGGCGAGCTGCGCGGGCGTTTTGGCCTTCGTGTTGCTGGGGAACATCGGGCCCACGCCGCAGTAGTCGGCCCCGGCCCGCTGCGCCGCGAGCGCATCGGCCACGGCGTGCGTGCTCACGCCGACCAAACGGTGCGGGCCCACGATCTTCCGCGCCGCCGCCACCGGCAGATCGCCCTGACCCAAATGCACGCCGTCGGCGTCGGCGGCCACCGCCAGGTCCGGCCGGTCGTTGACGATCACGCTCGGGGCCGGCCGGTCCGAGTGCGCCGCCGCAAACGCGCGAACCCGCCGCACCACCTCCACGCAATGCTCCAGAAGTTCCGCGTCGCAGCGAGCAGGGGGGTGCGGCGGCTTTTCGCGCACCTGCACGCAGTCCACGCCGGCTTCCAACGCCTGCTCCAACACCTCGGTCCACGGCAAACGACACTTCGACACCGTCAGCAACAGGCACAGCCGCCACTGCCGCCCACGCTGCGCCGACGCCAGCCGAAACCCGATCCGCTGCTCCAGCGTGTATGCCGCGTACCGCCACTGCTTGATCGCCGCGGCGTCGGCTGCGGCTGCCGAACCGCCTGCCGCAAGGTCCGGGGGCAAGGGCACGGCCGGCAGCTTGGCGAATTCTTCGAGCACGCGCAACGCTTCACCCAGCCGCTTGCCCGCGGCGGCGACGATCGCCCGCAGGTCGGCCCGGCTCGCTTCCTCCGAGGTCGTGTGGGTCGTGCCCACGTCGCCGGGTGTATCGCGGTGTGCGGCGAGCACCGTCGCGTCGCCGAGCACCTCCCGCAGGCCGTGCCGCAGACGCTTGGCCTCGCCCGCCAGCGCCGCGTCGTCCAACACGAACCGCGCGACATCCTCCAACGTCCGCAGCGCTTCCCGCGCACGGTTCGCATTGGCGTCCACCGCCCGGCCCGGATCAGGCATCGCCCACCCCCGCCCCCGCCAAAGAGGTCGCCGAGGCCGAAGTCGCGCATAAAGATGTTGAGCGCTTCC
>CAZIXN010000071.1:10155-12200 GCA_964543215.1 uncultured Phycisphaera sp. | reverse complement strand
GGTTCCGTCGAAGCTGTAGTCGATGGTGCCGGCGAGTTCGTCGACGTCGATGGTGACGGTGGTCCAGGTGTTTCCGGGGCTGCCGGGCACGGTGGTGGAGGGGAAGAGTGCCTGGTAGAACGGCAGGGTGTTGTTGCTGCCGCCGCCCAGGTAGCTGGGGTCGGTGTTGGGCAGGGTGGTCGGGCCGCCGTTGGCGGGGTCGAGGAACCAGCGGTAGTCCGAGGCGGATCCGCCGTCGCCGGTGAAGGCCACGAACGACCCCGAGCCGGAGACGGGCGAGAACAGCGAATTGAACGTGGCGCTGTCGCCGCCGACGCCGACGTGGGCGTATTCGGTGCTGCCCGAGAGGGCGGCGAAGTTCATCCAGACGTCTACGGAGAGGGAGTACTGCGGGGCGGTGATGCCGGTGTTGTGGAAGAGGGTCCAGGCGTCGACGGCGCCGGCGGAGTCGTTGGCGGTGAGGCGGAGGCCGCCCACATCGCCGACGCTGGAGTTGGGAGCCAGCGGGATGCCCGCGGCGACGTAGTCAAACGCGAAGGCCTGGGTGCCGTTGGGCGTGCCGTCGTTGACGATCGTGTAGTTGGCCGAGGAGTCCGACTCGAAGTTGTCAGAAATCACAATCTGGGACGAAGCCGACAGCGAAAAAGCTGCGGCGATCAGCAGACCGGTCGAACAACGCAGGGGTCACAGAGACATGGTTCTTTCTCCAAAGTGGAAGATGAATTCGGCGCCGTCGAGGCAACCGGAGACCGCAGGCTTCTGAAACATATACGAATTATGGTTGGTCGCCAAGACAAATCTGCGGAGATTTGCCGGTCAGCCGTCGGCGGTGGAAAAAATGCTCGCATTTTGCGCTTGGCGATCGCCGGAATTTGCATAATATCGAAAGAGCCCGCTTTCTCGACCCCACCCGAAACCCATCATGAAGCATCACCGCCCCCAGCGTTCCCGCGACGGTTTCACCCTGATTGAACTGCTCGTGGTGATCTCCATTATCGCGCTGTTGATCGGCATCCTTCTGCCGGCCCTGGGGGCGGCGCGGGAAACGGCTCGGACGGCATCCTGTCTGAGCAATATCCGGCAGATCGGCATCGCCTACTACGCCTATTCCACGGACAACAACCAGGTCTCCCTGCCCCACGTGGACAACTTCAACGCGTCCGCGGCGGCCCTGCGGACGTCCAACAACCACATCCACTGGCCGGCCCGGCTGGCCCGCGACAGTTACCTGGCGGGCGGCCAATCCTTCACCTGTCCGAGCATGGGCGGGACACAACCCATCCTCGACGCGACCACCGACACGGACACCAATCTTCGCAGTTCGGCCTGGGCACGCACCGACTACGGCTACAACTTCGCGTATCTCGGGACGTCGCTGGGACCGCGGGGCCGGTACTTTTTCTCCGGCAATGCGGTCAGGGACTCGCAGAGTCCCAACGTCGACAACATCCGCAACGTCACCACCACGATCGCCTTTGCGGATGCGATGGACTACGGAGGCTTGATCGCCGGTAGCGCCGGCGGGGGCCGCGGCGGGCCGCCGGAACCGCTGGGCGTGCCGTATTTGTTCCCCTACTGGGACCCGCCGGCCCAGCAGTTCGGTTTCGCGGATTCCCGGCACCAGCGCGGCTTCAGCCCGCAGGAAGCCGCCACCAACAACAATCTGGGTGGCTCGACGGTGAACGTGGCGTACGCCGACGGCCACGCGTCGGGCATCACCACCCGCCGCTACAACGACCCCTACCAACGCGACGAGCTGACCGACGATATCAAAGCCAGGGGCGGCCCCTCCGGCGGCCGTGGCGGCCCGAACGTGGCTTACGACAGCCAGTGGAACCTCGATTGATGCGGGGCCCGATACTGCGGCAAGTGCGGCATTGGGCTTGCGTTGGCGGGTGGGCCGAGAGAGGATCGGCGGCATGCTGAATTGGATCTGGGCGGGACTGATTGTCCTGAGCTTTGGCTTTGCGATGTGGACGGACGTGGGCGAGATGCTCGGCGACCGGTATCGCAACGGCGAGGTGCTGCCGGTGGCGTTCGAGCCG
>CAZIXN010000071.1:7116-10055 GCA_964543215.1 uncultured Phycisphaera sp. | reverse complement strand
AAGTCCGACCCCCGGAAGTCCGACCCCCGGAAGTCCGTCGCCCGGAAGACCGACCCCCGGAAGTTGAGCACCGGCAAGACCAACGACGAATCCGGAACACGTCCGGGGGAGGGCCGTGACGATGCGTGAGTTCATCGACCTGTTGTCGCTGTTGGTGTTGCCGACGCTGCTGGTGGCGGTGCCGGTGTACGGGCTGTTCCGCAAGGTGCCGGTGTACGAGAGCTTTGTGACCGGCGCGAAGGAGGGCTTCGGGATCGCGGTGACGATCATCCCGTACCTGATCGCGATTCTGTTTTCGATCGCGATGTTCCGGGCGTCGGGTGCGATGGATTCGCTCATCGGCACGCTGCGCGGACCGCTGGGCGTGATCGGGATCGACGCGGACCTGATCCCGATGATGATCGCTCGGCCGCTGACCGGCTCGGGGAGTTTCGGCGTGTTGGCCGAGATGGCCGAGGAGCACGGCACGGGTTCGCTGGTCACGAAGACCGCGGCGGTGATGTTTGGGAGCACGGAGACGACGTTTTATGTCTTGGCCGTCTACTTCGGCGCGGTCGGCATCAAGAAGACCCGTCACGCGGTGGGCGCCGGGCTGATTGCGGACATCTCGGCGATGCTGCTGGCGGTGTGGGTTTGTGCGTTGCTGCTGGGCAAGGCGGCGGGGGGCTGAGCGGCGGGAAATCAGGAAATGCGGAAAATCGGGAAAAGGGAGAAAATGAAGACTGGCCGATCACCTCGATCGCGCCAAGCTCGATTTTCTTGCTTTTCCCGATTTCCCTGATTTTCGGCATTTGCCCTAACCCGCCGCTCACGCGGCGGCGGCGAACAGC
Source organism: uncultured Phycisphaera sp. (assembly GCA_964543215.1). Classification (GTDB taxonomy): domain Bacteria; phylum Planctomycetota; class Phycisphaerae; order Phycisphaerales; family Phycisphaeraceae; genus CAZIXN01. Next base: position 9,225 of record CAZIXN010000071.1, on the reverse strand, counting down.
GGGCGCTGCGCCGGGGCGACGAAGCGCGGCGCCCGTCGGACCCATTTGGACGCCGGGCCGCGGCGGTTGGCCAGGCGGTCCAGTCGGCCGAGGTAGGCCAAGAGGGCGGGTTCGTTGAACTTCGCCAAAAAAGGCTCGGTGGCCGAGCGGTTGTGGCTGCGGATGCGTTCGATCAACTCCGGCTTGGTCATGCGAGGCTGCTTCTTGAAAAAAGCGGGGGGGTCGCGCATCCGTGCGAGAGGTCAATTGGGGCGTCGGCCTCGGTGCCGACGTTCGAGCTATCGGGCAAAGCCGCCGCAAGGGCGGACACGGTGTAAGTGATGCGGACGTTGGAAAACGCAGGAAACGCGGGAAAATCAAGAAACGCAGGAAAACAGGCGCCGCGTATCGGACGCAGACTTTCGTTTCGCGCGTGTCCCGATTTTCTTGCGTTTCCGGCGTTGGGCATCACCCTCTAAACTTGAGACTTCGCGACCGCCCTGGCCCTCCGGAACTTTCCCGTGCCCCTGACCGTCCTTAGCCCGTACTCCGGTCAACCCGTCAAGGTCCGCGATCAGGACGTCGGCCGGGCCGTGCGCGACGAAGAGAACCGCGTGTTCTATCTCGTGCCCCGGCCCGCCGAAGCCGCGCCCGCGCCGGCCGACGACCCGACCGGCGGCACGCACTACGCCTCGCTGACCCGGCACGGCTCGGACAAGGACCTCGCCCGCTACGACAAGCTCGTCGAACGCGGCGTCGAACTCGAAGCACACCGGCACGAAGCCGTGCCCACCCCAGCCACCCGGGCCACCCGGGCCACCCGGGCCACCCGGGCCGTCGCTCACGACGCCACCGGCAAGCGGCGCTTGCCCCTGCCGCGCTTGATCGTGATCCTGCTGATGCTCGCGGCGGTGACGGTGGGCGTGAAGTTCGGCTGGGAAGCGCTGGCCGACCGGGATGTGCTGCCCGCCCCGCCGTGGAGCGATGTCGAGCTGCCCGAGTTGCCCGGCCCGGACGACCTGCCCGGGCTGCCCGGCGAGCCGGTCATCCCCAACCTCGATCCGCCCCAGGGCACGCCCGACCTCACGCCCGGCGTCAAGGCCTCGCCCCCGCCGTCGCCCTTTGGCCCACCGTCTACCCGTACGGCCAACGCGCTGTCGTCCGAAAAACTCGAGGCGTACATGGCCTCGGCGATGAGCCAGGTCGTGCCGCATCGGTCCGACGAGCCGGGCGCGCTGCCCAACTCCCGCCTGCCCGACTCGGCGTTCGGCTTCACCGAAACCGCCTCGGGCCTGAGCTTCCGCGTCGATCGTGAGGGTCACGGACCGCGGGCTCAGGTCCGGGATTACGCCGTGGTGAACTATGCGGCGTACCACGCGCAAAGCGGGCTGGAGGTCGATGCGACCCCGCCGGGCGAGCCGCTGGGTTTTGTGCTCTGGGCCGGGCAGGTGTTCCGGGGTTTGGACGAGGGCGTGGCGGGGATGCGGGTGGGGGAGCGGCGGACGCTGCGGGTACCGGTGCATCTGACGGGGGTGGGCGAGGAGGCGGGGGTGGCGGCGTCGGACGCGGGCTGGTCGCCGCTGGACGCGGCGCTGCGGGTCGAGGTGGAGTTGGTGAACGTGCTGCCGGGCGTGAAGAAGCAGGTGCAGCGTGCGGGCACGGGCCGGTTCGCCGGGCCCGGCGACGCGGTGAAGGTGCACTGGGCGATGTACGTCGGGCACGGCGGGGACCGCGGCGAGGCCGAGCCGGTGATCGACAGTCGGCGTTTCGGTGGCCCGGTGTCGGTGACGCTGGGGGCCGGCGAGGTGATCGCGGGTCTGGAGTTGGGTCTGGTGGGCATGGCCGAGGGCGAGGTGGCGGAGCTTCGGGTTCCGCCGTATCTGGCGTACGGAGCCGACGGCGCGGCGGGCGGCTTGATCCCGCCGCACGCGACGGTGCGCTGCGAAGTCGAGTTGCTCGCGGTCGAGCCGTAAGCGCAGCAAGCCGCGGCGCTCACGCGGGGGGTTTCGTAGACTCTGGCGGTGACGCGCATGCTCGTGATCGTGGCGGCGGTGGTGGGGCTGGCGGTGCTGGTCGCATCGCTGGCGGGTTTCGAGTCGCCGCCGCCGGCGGTTCCCGAGGCGTCGCAGC
>CAZIXN010000071.1:5356-7016 GCA_964543215.1 uncultured Phycisphaera sp. | reverse complement strand
GGGCTTCCGGGGTCGGGGGGGCGTTGCGGTATGCGGTGCTGGAGGACTGCATCACGCTCAATCCGCAGGACACATCATCGCTGACCGACTTCCGCGTGATCACTGCGCTCTTCGAAGGTTTGCTGCGGGTCGAGGCGACGGACCTGTCGCTTGAGCCGGGCGTGGCGGCGTCGTTGCCGGAGATTTCCGAGGATGGCCGAACGCTGACGTTCACGCTGCGGCCGGGCGCGGCGTGGAGCAACGGCAACCCGGTGACCGCAGAAGATTTCGCCTTTGCCTGGCGGCGCGGGATCACGCCGGACTTTGCGGCGATCTACTCGGCGCTGTTCTTCGTGATCGACGGTGCCGAGGATGCGTATCGCTGGCGCGAGCGCCAACTCGAAGACTTCGACTCGCAGCAGCAGACCGCGCAGGAAGCATGGGACGCGTTCCAGCAACACCTCGACGCAACCGTGGGCATCGAAGCCGTCGACGGTCGCACGCTGCGCGTCCGGCTGCGCAGCCCGACGGCGTTTTTCCCGTCGCTCACCGCGTTCGGCACGTTCATGCCCAACCACCGCGGCAGCGTCGAGCCGTTGATCACGCTGGACAACAACACCGGCCGGGCGCGCTTCGACGGCACGTACTTCACCGACGCAAAGCGCATGATCAGCAACGGCGCGTACGTGCTGACGAGTTGGGAACTGCGTCGCCGGTTGGTGATGGACGTCAACCCGCACTACTGGGACATCGCGCGGATGCGGACGCCGCGGATCGTGCAGAGCGTGATCGAGAAGAACGACCCGCTGCGTTTCGTGCGGTATCTCAACGGCGACTTCGACTGGGTGCCCGCGATCGAGGGCAACCTCGCGATGCGTCTGCAGGAAGCGGGTGCGACGGACACGGTGGCGGTGCCGCGGGCGGGTCTGGAGTATTACGCGTTCAACGTGCGGGATGAGGTGGATGGTCAGCCCAATCCGCTGGCGGACGTGCGGGTGCGCCGGGCGCTTTCGATGGCGATCGACAAGCGGTCGCTGGTGGAGAACGTGACGCGGTTGGGTGAGCCGGTGGCGCACACGTTCGTGCCGGTGGGTGCGGTGCCGGGCTACGAGCCGCCGGTGGAGGCCGACCCGGGTTTCGATCCGGCCGCGGCGCGGGCGCTGCTGGCCGAGGCGGGGTACCCCGGGGGCCAAGGCTTTCCGACGCTGCGGCTGCTGTACAACACGAGCACGTCACGCGAGCGCATCGCGGTGCGGATTGCGGGGCAGTGGCGCGAGCATCTGCAGATCCCCGTGGCCGCGGAAAACTACGAATGGCGGACGTATCTGGATCGTCGGCGGAACGGCTCGTTCCACGTGTCGCGCAGCGGGTGGTACGGCGACTATCAGGACCCCACGACCTGGCTGGACCTGATGCGCGGCAACGACCCGAACAACCCGACGGGGTATGCCGACGCGGTCTACGACGGGTTGCTTGCGCAGGCGGCCCGCGAGGTCGATGAGGGCCAGCGCTTCGCGCTGCTGCGGGAGGCGGAAGCGAAGCTGTTGACGGATCACGTGATCGTGCCGTTGTATCAAGCGGTCACCGTGGACCTGGTGTCGCAGCACGTGCTGGATCTGCATCAGAACGCGTGGAACAACATGAACCTGGAAGCGGCGCGCGTCGTGCCGGTGGAGATGCG
>CAZIXN010000071.1:0-5256 GCA_964543215.1 uncultured Phycisphaera sp. | reverse complement strand
ATGCTCAACCTGATCCTGCGACGGCTGATCCAGTTGCCCGTGATTCTCGCGGTGATTTTCACGTTGACGCTGATGCTGGTGTGGGTGATCCCCGGCTCGCCGTTGGAGACCGAGGATGCGCGGCAGGTGGACCCGACGGTGATCGCGGCGATGGAGGCGCAGTACGGGTTGGATCAGCCGACGTGGAAGTTCGCGCTGAATTACCTGGGCGACATCTTCCGGGGGGATTTCGGGCCGTCGTTGCAGTATCCGGGGCAGACGGTGCGGGGGATTCTGGCGGACACGCTGCCGGTGTCGATGGCGTTGGGGGTGGGGGCGCTGGCGTTTGGTTTGCTTCTGGGCACGACGGCGGGGGTGTTGGGGGCGCTCAAGCCGGGCAGCGCGTTGGAGACGGGTTCGCTGGTGATTGCGCTGATCGGGATTTCGCTGCCGAGCTTCGTGACGGGGAATCTGCTGCTGGCGGTCTTTGCGGGGCTGACGCGGCGGTACCTGCCCGAGGCGGAGTTCCTGCATCTTCCGCTGGGCGGGTGGGGCGGGCCGATGGCGTTGGTGCTGCCGTCGATCGCGCTGGGGTTGGCGCCGGCGGCGTACGTCGCGCGGCTGATCCGTCTGGGCTTGGCGGACGTGATGAGCAGCGACTTCGTACGGACCGCGCGGGCGAAGGGGTTGACGCAGCGCGAGGCGCTCTTTGGGCACGCGCTGAAGGTGGCGTTTCTGCCGGTGCTGAGTTTTCTGGGGCCGGCGGCGGCGAGCGCGCTGACGGGCAGCTTCGTGATCGAGCAGGTGTTCAACATCCCCGGACTGGGCAACTATTTCGTGAACGCGGTGCTGAACAAGGACCAGTTTCTGCTGCTGGCGATCGTGCTGATTTATTCGACGCTGCTGATCGGGTTCAACCTGCTGGTGGACGTGGCGTACGCCTGGCTGGACCCGCGGATCGAGTTGGCGTGAAGCGGTGAGGGATGAGCGGTGAGTAGGATGAACGCATGGCTTGGGACGTGGACCCCAAAGTGATCGCGGCGATCAGCGCGGCGTTGTCGGCGTGGCTGCGAAGCCGGGGCTTGTCGGAGGCGGATTGGCGCGTCGCGGACGTGCGGCGTGCGGCGGGCAAGTTGGAGGTGGGCAAGTCGGAGGTGGGCGATGAGTGAGTTGCACCCGGATCGGCCCGAGCCGGCGCACGGCCCGGAGGGCGAGCACGGCGGCCTGGCGGACCTGTCGGGGTTGGAGATGTCGCGCGACGCCGGTTCGTCGCCGCGTGCGTCGCGGGTTTCCGGGAAGATGAACGAGGATGCGGTGTCGGGCGGGGCGATGCGGTTTCGCGTGACGGTGGACGGCGTGTCGTACGACGTGGCGGTCGAGCCGTTGGACCAGGTGTCCGGTGCGGTGGACGACCCGGGCGTCGGGCCGCCCAAGGCCCAGGCCGGCGAGGGCCGACCGCCGGGGTCGATTCCGAGCGGGTTGGCGGACGGGGCTGGCTTTGCCGAAGGGCGTGGTGTTGCGGACGGCGGGCCGATCGTCTGTCCGGTGGCGGGCGTGGTGGTGGAGGTGCTCGTGGACGTAGGCGACGCGGTGTCGGCGGATCAGCCGGTGGCGATCGTCGAGGCGCTCAAGGTGGAGTCGCGGGTGCTTTCGCCGCGGCCGGGCGTGGTGTCGGCGGTGCGGGTGTCGGCGGGGCAGCGGGTGAGCGCGGGCGACGTGCTGGTGCGGCTTTGAGCGGGGCGGGTGCCGAGGGCCCGGCGGACGGGCCGGCGATGCACCGCGAACATTTTGCGACGATCGATTCCACCAACGCGGCGGCGGCGCGTTGGTCGGCGGCGCATCGGTCGGGGGTCGCGTTGTTCACGGCGCGCACGCAGACGTCCGGGCGGGGCCAGTGGGGCCGGTCGTGGCAATCGCCGGCGGGGGGTGCGTGGTTTTCGCTGGTGCTGCGGCGGGCGACGGCGGACGAGCTGGTGTCGCTGGAGGCGGCCCGGGCGGTGCTCGAGGCGTTGGGGCGGTGGGTGTCGCCGGGGCGGTTGTCGCTCAAGCCGCCCAACGACGTGCTGCTGGACGAGCGCAAGGTGGCGGGCATCCTCTGCGAGCAGGCGGTGCGGGGCGAGCCGGCGTCGTCTTCGCCGGTGACGCTGATCGTCGGGGTGGGCGTGAACGTCAACGTCGACGTGGCCGGGCTGGGTGACGACCTCCGCCGGCCGGCGATTTCGCTGCGGGACGCGGTGGGGCGGGACGTGCCGATTGGCGCGGTGATCGAGGCGTGTGTGGACGCGTTGCGGTCCCGGCTGGAAACGTGAGAAGCGGCCGGCCTTTCAGCGGCCTGCGGCACGGCGACGCAGCCCGATCCCCACGCCGATGGCGGTCAGCACCGCCAACGACCCCGGCTCGGGCAACGCGGAGAAGCCGACGAACGACGGCGCGTTGCCCGCGCCCCAGTTGTTCAGGACCGCGTCCAGGTCGCCCTGATCCACCGTGCCGTCGCCGGTGAAGTCGCCGGCGTTCCACGCGCGGTTGACGTTGCCCCAGTTGTTCAGGACCGCGTCGAGGTCGCCTTGCTCGACGGTGCCGTTGAGGTTGGCGTCGCCGAGCCGGACGATGGCGTTGCCCGTGACCTGCGCGATCCAGGGCAGTTCGCCGTCGAGGGTGATGACGCCGCCCAACGAGCCAAAGCCGGCGTTGGGCCCGCCGTCCAGGTTGAACAGCAGCGAGTTGACGCCGACGAGGCGCAGCGTGCCGTTGTCGTTGAAGAACACCCCGCCGCCGCTGTCGCCGTCGGCGACCATCGACTCGTAGGTGATCGGGCTGGCCGACCCGATGTTGCCCGCCAGGCTCGGGCCGCCCTGACGATCGAAGTCAAAGAACACCATCTGGCTGGTGAACGGCCCGTTGTTGCTGCCCAGGTTGCCGCCGATCTGGTTCACGACGTTCTGCCCGGCGTGGAGCGTGCCGTCCGAGCTGCCGACCAGGGCGGTCCCCGAGGTGCCGTTGCCCGTGTCGCCGTAGCCGAAGAACGTGACGGTCTGCCCGCTGAGCTGGGTGGACCGGCCGGCGAACAGGTCGATCTCGGGCAACCCGGTCGGCGTGAGGTCCAGCTGCAGCAACGCGAAGTCGCTGCCTTGCTTGAAGTCGCCGGTCCAGCCGGGATTGCGGAAGACATCGGCCCCGATGTTCTGTCCGGTGGGCAGCGTGACGTTCGCACGCCCGCCGGTATTGGGCAGGAAGTGTGCGGCCGAGAGCACCCAGCCATCGCCCAGGTACACGCCCGACCCCACGCCGATGCGGACGAAGTTGCCCGCCAGACCCGCCAGCGGAGCGCCGGCGTTGGTCAGCAGGGCCGCATCCTGGCCGGGGTAGGTCTGGTTGTCGCGGATCGTGATCGCGCCGCCTTGGCCGGCCAACACCCCCGACAAGCCCACGCCCAAAGCGATCCCGCCGAAACGGATGCCACGCGGGGCAGGCAACCAGGTCGGGATCGTCATACGGGCACTCCTGTGAAACCAGCACGGGCCGCACCCCAGTGCGACCCGTCCGTTCGTTGATTATGACGGCTGAATGCGGAAACGGGTTCGTTTCTTCCCGTGCCGAAACGAAATTTCGCCCCGCGACCCCGCAGGGCCGGCAGGACCCGAACCTTCCCGCACCCCTAACGCCCGGGGATGGCCCTCCCCGGGCTTGACGCGCGCACGGCTCGCGCGACGGATCGTTCCCCCCCCTTTTTTTTCACTTCCGGGGGGAGTCGGCTTGTTGCCCGCAAGCCGCCGCGGATATTCAGACGTCAAAGACCACCCCACCGCTCCACCGACCAACTTCCGGGACGCCTCATCCATGAAGCGGGATCCGGGGGCTCTGCGCATCTTTGCGGTGGGTGCGTGGGCGTCGCTCACGGGACGTCGAGACGCCGGCCTTGGGCGCTGCCCCGCCGCGAAAGCGTCCGTCATCCTCCGGTGTCGCAACGCGCGCCTCTCCCGCCGCCGCCGCGCCGATTGGGCCAACGTGGAACCCGGGGAGTATTCGCGGGCCGAAAGTTGTGAGTCGCAATTTTGCGCACGCTTCGGCGGCCACCTTCCGGGGGGCCGCCGCTTGATGGGGCGACGGCCTGCGCGTGCCCGCCGTGCCCCAGCACGCGCAACCCGTCGGGTTGCGGCTGCGGATGGATCGGTGCCGGCGGGTCGCTGGTTTGTGTCGGCTTGAAGATCGCGCCAAGTTACGCTCAACGGGCTTTAACGCCCGAAATCCTCGTCCGAAACCCAGCCATGCGGAATCTGTCGGCCTCGTTCGTTCGACTCGTGCCCGTTGTGCTCGCCGCGTGGGCGTTGACGGTCGGCCTGATCGCCGTCGCGCGGGCCAACGATGCGCTGGTGCCCGCCGAGTTGCTGAACAACGATGGCGACCGGGTGAATTTCCATCGCTTGCACCCGCCCGTGGGCTCGACCGTCCGGTACACGACCACCATGTCCGTCGACGGCGAAATGACGATGACGTTTGGCCAGATGAATTTCAAAGGTGAGATGTCCACGACGGAGGTGTCCGAGAGCGAGGCGACGCTGGACGAACTCGAGGCCGGGCTGCCGGTGGCATGGCGCGAGAAGATTCTTGTCGATCGATCCGACACGTCCTTGACGATGATGGGCGAGGTCGAGGAGGAAGAAGAGCGCGGCGTGCTCGTTGGGGAAACGGTGCGCGTGCGAGTGGTCGATGGGGTGCAGCGGGCCGAACTCGTGGGCGGCAAGGCAACCCAGGAACAGCGCGAAGCGCTCGACGAGGAATACGCGGGCCCGCCGGACTACGTGATGTATCCCGACAACCCGATCGCGCCGGGCGATGCGTGGGACATGGAGCCCGAGATGATCGCCGCCTTCGCCGCGGGCGGCGCTATGGACATCGAACACGCCGAGGGCACCGTCCGTTACGTGCGGAACGACGAGGTCCGCGGCCGACCCGCGGCCGTGTTCGCCTACGAAATCACGCTGGTGGGCATGGTGGATGAGGACGAGGAGCCCGCACGAGTCGAAATGGAATTCACCGCCACCGAGCGCCGATGCCTGACCCACGGCATCACGCTCGCCTTCGAAGCGACCGGGCCGATGACCGTAACCGGCGAACTCGAAGAGCAGGGCGAAACGCTGAAGATGCGCGTCACCGGCGACGCGGTGATGTCTGTCGTCGGCGAAATGCAGGATTGACGGAGGCTTCGCGTCTGGCGTGAACGCGTCAGATCAGGGTTTCGACGGTCGGCAGCTCGCCGACGATCGGGGCCAGGTAGGT
>CAZIXN010000070.1:0-12730 GCA_964543215.1 uncultured Phycisphaera sp. | reverse complement strand
ATCCAACCAATTCATCAAACCCTGCGGCACCCAAGTCGTGATCCAAGCAATCCAGCCGGGCAGCTTTTCGCTCCACGTCAAATCCCGCGTCTGCTTCTTTGTCAACGCACTTGTCACCGTCTCGGGCGACACGCCCTCACGCACGAACGCCGACACGTTCACTACCCGCTGCCGATCGTTCCGCCGGATCGTCGCGTACGCCGAATCACTCACGATGTCCGCCACCTCCGTCAGCGGCACCGGCGTGCCCGCCGGCGTCACCAGCCAGATGTTCTCGATGTCCGCGAGGCTTCGCCGGGTGTCTTCGTCGATGCGCACCCGCACATCGATGTCCTCGCGCTCGGCCGCAAACGTGTGCGGCTCCAGACCGAACAGAAACCCGCGCACCTGCAGCGCGATGTCCGTCGGCGTCAGGCCCACCGCCGCCGCGTCCGCCGCACGCGGCACGATCCGCTGCTCGGGCTGCCCCAGATCGTTGTCGTCGCTCACATCCACCACGTCGGAAAAACCCAGCAGCGTCGCCTTGAGCTCCGCCGTCGCCGCCTGCAATTTCTCCATGTCCGGACCGCGCAGCTTCACCGAAATGTCCGCGCCGCCCGGACCGCCGCTGATCGGCTCGAACGTGATCCGGTCCACCTCGTCCACCCGACCCACCAGCCCGTCACGCATCGCCTGAATGATCTGCGGACTGGGCCGACGCCCCGGCGTCTCCACCGCCGACAGCTCCACGAACATCTGCGCCAGGTGCGGCGAATACGCGCTCGCCTGACCGGTGTCGATGTTCGCGCTCTGCCCGATCGTCACCGAAATCGACTTGAACTCCGGCAAGGCCTCGGCCACCGCTTCGATACGCTCGGCCACCGCCGACGTCGTCGTCTCGGGCGTACCGATGGGCAAACGCACATCCACGATCACCGTCTCCGCGTCGTTCTGCGGCAGAAACTCAAACGGCACCCGCCCGCCGACGATCATCCCCGCCGACAACATCAGCACCGCCAGCACCGCCGCGACAAACACGTACCGCAGCCGCAGCGCCCAGCTCAGCGCCCGCACGTACGCCGGGATGATCCGCCCGTTGATGATCGCGTCGCGACGCTCTTCGAAGCGCTGGAACAGGCCGTGCTTCCCGCCGTGCCCCGCTTCGTAGCGCTCGCGGTGCCGGTCGCGGTGGATCAGCGAATGACCCATGTGGCTCGGCAGAATCAGCAGCGTCTCGATCAGCGACATGATCAGCGCACACGCCACGACCACCGGCAACGCGCCCAGCAGATCGCCGATACTGCCCTCGATGAACGTCAGCGGAAGAAACGCCACCACCGACGTCATCACCGTCGCCACCACCGGCCACTGCACCTGCCCCGCGCCGTTCACCGCCGCCTCGAGCGCCGGCTCGCCCTCCTCGTGCCGTCGCTGGATGTTCTCGGAGACCACGATCGCATCGTCCACCAGCAATCCCAGCACGACGATCAGCCCGAACATCGTCAGCAGGTTCAGCGTCACGCCCATGAAGCCCATCAGCACCAGCGTGCCACCCAGCGCCGTGATCAGCCCCACGCCCACCCAGAACGCCACACGCCAGTTCAGGAACACCAGCAGCGTGCCGAACACCAGCAGCGCCCCGTAGAACGCGTTGCGCAGCAGCAGATCCAGCCGGCCCTCGACGAACCGCGCCAGGTCGGTGAACACCGCCAACTCCGCCCCGCCGGGCAGCGGACGGGCGTTGGTCTGCGCGAGCTCGATCGCCTGCTTGACGTGCGGCTTGGTGAGCGTGGACCAGACGCTCTGCTCGGCCGGTTCGCCCCCGCGCACCGCGACGTACGCCCGGACCATCTCCGCCATCTTCACGATGTCCTGCTTGCCGACCTTGAACACCGTGAGATACACCGCCGGCTTGCCGTTGAAGCGATTCGTGATGCCCGTGTCGGTGAAGCCCTCGGTCACCTGCGCCACGTCCCCGACCTTCACCACGTCGCCCATCATCGTGGCGCGGACGACGATCTGTTCGATGTCGGCCTCGCGTTCGGGGACGCCCATCGTGCGCACGTTCGTGTTCCCCGAAGCGTTGCGCACCGTCCCGCCGGGCACCTCGCGCATCCACCGGCCGATCGCATCCGACACCGCCGTGATCGACACGCCCTGTTCCAGCAGCGCGCTCTGACGCACGTCGATGCGCAGCTCGTAGTTCCGCGCGCCGTCGATGGAGATCTCGCCCATGTCCGGCAGGCTCTGCAGGTCGTCCTTGAGCGCGTTGGCCGCCCGCTTGAGCGCGAGCTCTTCGAGGTCGCCGAACACCGCGAGCATGATCACCGGCAGGCGCGGCTCGAGCAGCGTGATCGTGATCTCCTGGGCCTCGTCCGGCAGATCCTGCAGCGTGTCGATCCGCCGCTCGAGCTCTTCGAGCGCTTTATCAGGGTCCTGGCCTTCGACGAAGTTGACGGTGATGCCGCCGCCGCCTTCGCCGACGCTGGTGTTGAGCTCGTCGACTTCGTCGAGGTCGAAGATCGCGTCTTCGACCTTGATGGCCAGGGTGTCTTCGATCTCCTCGGGCGTGGCGCCGGGGTAGGCAAGGCGGATGAGCGCCGACTCGGCCTCGACCTCGGGAAAGAACTGTTTGCGCAGCGTGGACGCCGAAACCAGCCCCGCGGCGAGCAACGCGAACATCAGCAGGTTGGCCGGCACGGGGTTGCGCACCCCGAACGACGCGAGGCTCATCGTTCGCTTCCTTGCGCATCACCGGCCGGGGGAGTCACCGGCACGGGCGTGACGGGTTGGCCGTCCAGCAGGGTGCTGCTGCCGGTGGCGAGGATCATCGTGTCCGCCGGCAGCGCATCGTCGCGCAGCACCGCCCACTGATCATCATCGAGCCCCGTGGCTGGCAGCGAAACCCGCAGCGGGAACAGCGGCTCGATCGGCAGGCTCACGACCGTGGGCACGCCGGTGGCATCGTTGATGATCGCCTGCACGCGCTGCTTTCGGATCGCCCGGCGGGGCACCACCAGACGCGGCGTCGGCTGTCCGGTGAGCACATCGGCCTCGACAAACGTGCCGGGCGCGAGCCGATCGGTCGCCGACGTGTCGCGCTGCTCGAGCACCGCAAACACCGTGAGCGACCGCGACTGCGGATCGACCTCGGGCGCAACGCGGGCGACCCGCGCCTCGTAGGAGCGCTTCGGGTCGTGCGTGGGGCGCATCGTCACCGCGTCGCCGACGCGCACCGCCGACTGACTGATGGCGGGCAGGCTCAGCGGCACTTCGATCACGGCGGGGTCCACGATGCGCGCCACCTGCTGACCGGGTGCGACCGATTCGCCGGGCTCAACCGCGACGCTCTGCAGCACGCCGGCGATGGGCGCGGTGATGGTGGTGCGCTCCAGATTCTGCTCCGCGATGCGGCGCTGGGCTTCCAGGCCAGCACGCTGCGCGGCAACGCCGCGGCGGCGCGGCGGCAGGGCGTCGAGCGCTTCTCGGGTCAACGTCAGTGAACGACGCGCCGCCAGATCGGCGCTGCGGGCGCGGTCGAGATCCTGGTCGTTGGCGACGTTGCGCTCGGCGAGGCGCCGGACGCGCGCGAGTTCAGCGCCGGCAATGTCGAGGTCCTGCTCCTCGAGTTCGAGGCGCTCGATCAAGTGGGCTTCCTGCGTGTCGAGCTGCGCGAGCGTGGCGTCGAGTTCGCTCAGCGCCGCGTCGAGCCGCTCGACTTCTGCGGAAAAATCAGACGGGTCCAGCCGAACCAGCACGTCGCCGGCCTCGACGACCGCGCCGTCGAGGATGCCGTCGGGCACCGATACCACCGTGGCGGTGACGCGGGCGGGCACGTTCGTGGCGTCCAGAGCGCGGGCCGTGCCGTAGCCACGGAACGGCCGCTGCACCGGCACGGCAACCGGCGAGTAGACCAGCACCCGCGTCCGCGCACGCTGCGCATCGGCCTGATCCAGCGAGGGCGCCGTCGCCCGCAGTATCGCGAAAAGACCCGCGCCGATCGCGATCAGAACCACCACCGTCACGCCGCGCACGACCAGCGTCCACCACGGCCGGCGCGGCGGCGCAGGGGCGGGCGAAGCCGTCGTCGCACGCTCGGGCACCGCGACGGCGCGGGCCGGCCTTTGGGCGGCAGACGGAGCGGGCGGCGGGGTCGCAGCGTGGGTGTCGGTCACGGTCATGGCGGGCTCGGCCGGAACAACACGCCGGCAATTCCAAGCAGTCTACGCCGACCGAGTTGCGGCCGTTTCATCCAGCAACAGGCCATGCACCCGGCAAAGCACCCGCCGAAGCGCCGCATCGAAGGTCAGCCGAGCGTCGACCGCCTGACGCTGCGCGAGCAACACCTCACCCACCCGCGGCGGATGTGACCGCAACGTCTCCAAACGTTCGCCGAACGTCGCCGCATCCCGGAACGACACCGCGTCCAGCCGCGGCATCGCCGGCTCCCGGCCCACCGTGTCGGGCAACACGCCGGCCCGCTGCCACGCCCGCACCTGCGCCGCCACATCGCCCGCCAGGTCCCACGTGACACCACGCAACTCCACCACCAGCCGCTCGTACGCCGCCAGAGTCTCCGCATCACCACGCAGCGCCGCGCGAACCGCCGCGTCGCCATCCGCACGCGTCGCATGCTCGGCAAGAAACGCCGCGACCCGCTGCAGCCCCAGGTGCCCGGGATGATCACGCACGAGCACCGGCGTGCCCATCTGCAACGCGTCAAGCATCCGGTGATGCGTGAAACAGATGTACGGCTCGAGATGCAGCACAAACTTCGCGCCCGCCGTCGCCGACTGCAACCCGCCGTGATCCAAAGCGCCGCGGTCGTACGTCCCGAAGCGCGGATGCCCCGACCAGCCCCGACCGTGCACGTGCAACGTCAACCCGTGCGCATCGGCGTGATCCGCCACCCAGCGCAGCGCCTGCTGGCGATACAGCCCGGTGTTCAGCGGGTTCCACAGCGCATCACGCAGCCCGCGCCGTGTCGCCGCGTTGTGTGCCGGGATCTCGCCCGACAAAACAAGCTGTTCGAGCATCGTGTCGATGTCTGGCTCGGTCGGCAGACTTCCGCCCGATTCGTACAGCGCGATCATCCGACGGGACGCGACCTCCACCACCCGCCGCGCTTCGCCCTGCGCCTTGTCGAGCGTCTGGGCGAGCAGCCCGTCCGTCGTCGCCGAAACGTTCGACGCGTACAGCAGGTCGGGACCGCTACGCCGGCGCCATCCCTCCGCCAACGCCTCGGCCGTCTCCGTGCTGACGCCCGCCCCGTGCTCGGGATTACGCAAGCGCGGCGTGGTCACCATCATCGGCATGTCCACGCACTGCCGCGCCGGGTAGCCATGGTCGTGGATCAGTCGCGGCGAGAAGAACGTCAGCGCAAAATCGCGCTTCGTCGTCGAGCCACCGATCCGCTCGTTCATGATCCGCGGCAGCGCATCCTGGATCCAGAACAGCACCGGCACAGTCGGCGGCACCGCCTGCCCGATCGGTTGTCGCGGCGTGTCGATCGTGAACAACGCGTCGGGCGCAAACGACTCGAACACCGCCGTCAGCGCCGCGTTGCACACGCGCTCGTGCGGCGCCGACTCCATGAACACCTCGGCCTCCCAACCCAGCCGCCGCAGCGCCGCCGCCGCATCCTTCGCCGCGTACTGCAACACCGTCGTGAAGCGCGACGTGAGCACCGCAATCCTTGGCTTCCTCGGCGGATTCGGCCCGAACAGCGACACCAACTCCGCGTCGTCACGCCGCGCATACGCCCGCATCACCGCGTCGCTGCGCCCCGCCCAATCGCTTCGCGACGCTTCGCTGAGCCGTTGCAACGCCGGCCCCATCGCCGCCGCTGCACGCGCATCCGGGCACACCGCCTGCGTCGGCGTGGGCGTCCCTGGCCGATCCCGACACACCGCCGCGTACGACGCCTCCCACTGCGGACCGACGTGCCACACAAATCGAGCATCCCCGATCGGCCCGCCCGGCCGGGACCAGTCGTGCAGATGCATCGCCATCACCAGCCGATCCACATCCGGCTCAAACACATGCACCGCCAACGCCTGATCCATAAACAGCACCGGCGGATGCTCGGCCAACCACGAAAGCGCAAAGCCATCGCCGACGCTCAACAACCCCAGCGCCTGGCCCTCCTTGCCCGCAAGATTCTCCAGGGTCTGCCGCAGGAACGCCTCGAAGTGCTGCGCCGGCGGCACGACCGCAAACCCGCCCAAATCGTTGCGCTGCGCCATCCGAACCACGCCCGCATCATCACGGAACAGGCGATACGACGACGCCGCCGCCGACGTCACCGGATGCGCCGCCGGATCGCCTTGAATCCGCAGCTCCGCACCACCGCTCAGGCGCTCACCGATCAGCGCCGCAAGGTCCGGTCGGTGCCGCGCCGCCGCCGCCATGTTGTCCGCAAAGTTCCGCAGGTGATGGTCTTGATCCGTCGCCTGAAGCACGCAGCGCAGCGCCTCCGCCGCGTCGGCCCACTGGCGGCCTCTGAGCAACCAGTTCGCCGCCTGCCGCGCCGCGCCGTCGAGCGCCCCCACCGGAATGCTCGGCTGATCCAACACGGCACGCAGGCACGTAAGCACGCCGCTCCCATCGCCTTGTCCCAGCGCCGTCTCCAACGCCGACAACGCCGCCGACACCGCCACGGCATCCATCGCTGCCCGCGTTCGCGGAATCTCGGGCTGACTCGGCGCAGACGACATCCCCCAACGCATCGGCGATTCCCGCCTTGCCGCGTCAGGAATTATCGGCCGTCGGCCACCGGCCGGTTTTCCTATGGCACGCCCAGACGCGAAACGCCGATGTCCATAACGTGACGCATCGCCCACCCCGCCGTCCGCCCCCTCCGTCCGCCCCCTCGCCCGGGCTGAGCGATCTCTGCATCCTCATCGACGGCCCCCCCGTTGCCCGCGGCGACACGCACGCGCACGAAGCCCTCGCCGACGCCCTGCGCTTCAGCCTCGACGCCTGCGCCCGCCTCGGAGTCATCGGCAACACGCTGCTGACCGCCATGCGCCTGCCGGGCCGGGCCACCCAACAGCTCGCCGAATCCCACGCGGCCCGACCCGCCCTCGTCGGGCCCGAAGGCCACGCGCCGCCCATCGACGCGTTGCCGCGACCCTTCACGCTTCTGCTCCAGCCCGGCGTCACGCCCGACGCAACAACCCTGCTCCGCGGACTCGCCGCCCTGCACGCATCGCCCCGGCTCGCCGCGATCACCGGACCGGTGCACCGCGCCGACGGCGCGATCGAAACCCACGTCCTGCCCAACGTCCTCCACGCCGGCGCCACGCTCATCCGCACCGCCGCGCTCCGCGCCGTCGGCGGCTTCTCACGCCTCCTCGCGCCCGGCGGCGCGGCCGACCTGGACCTGACCTGCCGACTCCTGCGCGACGGCCACGCCGTCCAACGCTTCGCCGACTTCGCCTTTGAACGCCCCGCCTGGCCGGCCGTGTTCCCCAGTTCCACGCACGCGGCCGACACCCTCCGCGACGCGCTGATCGTGCAGGAACGCTACCTGCCCCGCGCGCACCGCCGCGCCCTCCGCCGCGACACGATCCGACTCGCCCGCCTGACGCTGGACCCGCAAGACGCCTCGCCGCACCTGCTGCGCGCGATGCGCGACGCCCGGCGGTGGGCAACGTGGGAGCAGAAACGCGGCCGCTCCACCCTCAGCAGCGCGCCGCTCGAAGCGCTGCTGGGATGGTCCGCGCTCCGGCAGCGCGTCGCGGCCTTTGCGAAGGACCACAACGTGCGCCGCGTCGTCTTCGCCGGCGTGCATCCGCACCTGTTCGGCTTCGTTCACGCCGCGCACGTCGCCGGCCTGACGATCGATGCCGTCGCCGACGACACGCACCTGGCCAACCACGACGCCAAGCGCGCCCCGCAACTCCGCCGCATCCCGATCCTGCCGATGGCCCGCGCGATCCGCCCGGCCACGCAGGCGGTGGTCGTCACCGATCTGCACCCCGCCACGGCACAGCGCACCGCCGCCGCCGTCGCCGAATGTTTCCACGGCCCGATCCTGCTCCCGGAAGAATCGCCGAATCTTCCGCAAATCAAGACCGATTCGCGATCTTCGCAGCGCGCCGCGTGAGCGCGCTTGTCGCGACGCGGTTCACTGCGGCCCCAGCGACCTTCGCCGCCACGCCACCGCCGACCGCGCTTCGACCGCGTCGCGCAGCGCCTCGTGCCCCGTGCGTGCCGTCGCCGTCAGGTGCCCCATCTTGCGACCGGGCCGGGCCGACGCCTTGCCGTAGAGATGCAGCGCACAGCCTGCGCGATCCTCCAACGCCGACCAATGCGGCGCTTCCCCGCCCGGCCCCCACAACTCGCCGAGCAGGTTCGCCATCGCCGCCGGCCGCAGCAGCTTCGCGTCGCCCAGCGGCAGACCGCACACCGCACGCACCTGCTGTTCGAACTGGCTCGCGGCGTACGCCTCGATCGTGAGGTGCCCGGAGTTGTGCGGCCGCGGCGCGATCTCATTGATCAGCACCGGACCGAACTGCTCGAAGCTCTTCGTCCCCGCCCGCACCTGGAAAAACTCGACGCAGAGCACGCCCACCACATCGAGCTTCTCCATGACGTCGCGCGTCACGGCCACGGCCTGCTCATCGACGTCACGCGCCGCGCCGCTGGGCACGACCGAGACATCGAGGATGTGGTTGCGGTGCGAATTCGCGATCGGGCCGTAAGTCACGATGTCGTTGCCCAGTCCGCGGGCCGCGACGACGCTGACTTCCTGCTCGAAGTCGATCATGGTTTCGAGGATCAGCGGGACCTTGCCGCCGCCGAGGTCTTCGTAGGCGTACGTCAGTTCGGTCGGCCCGTGGATCACGCGCTGGCCCTTGCCGTCGTAGCCGCCGCGCGCGGTCTTGAGCACGGCGGGCAGGCCGAGCCGCTGCACCGCGCTTTCGAGGTCACCGAAGGTCGCAACGGACACAAACGGCGTGACGGGCAAACCGAAACCACGCAGCGTGCCTTTCTCCTCCGCGCGGTCCTGAGCGACGGCCAACACGTGCTGCCCCGGACGGACCGGTGCATGCCTCGCACAAGCCGCCGCCGTCGCCGCCGGCACGTTCTCGAACTCGTACGTCACCGCCGCCACCGACGATGCCCAACGCGCCACCGCTTCGAGATCGTCGTACTGGGCCACCGTGTGCTGTGCCGCGACCTGCGACGCCGGGCAGTCGGCCTCGGGGCAGAACACGTGCGTCGCGTAGCCCAGCTTCGTCGCGGCTTCCGCGAACATCCGCCCGAGCTGACCGCCGCCGAGCATGCCCAGCGTCGCCCCGGCCTCGATCACGTCGTGCGTCCGGCTCATCCGCGCACGATAAACGCGGGAATCATCCGACGCTGCGGCGCGTTGATCCCTCCGCCCCCCGAAGCCCACGGTTTTCAGCCGTGGGCCGCGTCTCCCAACCCTCGGCGTCATCCCTGCGTATACATCCCCATGAAACTCGCGATTCCCCCGCTGCTCTTGATGGCCGCGTCGCTCGCCGGCTGCAACGCCTCGGTCGCTGAACCGGCTCCGGCCGACGAACCCGCGGACGCTGTCAGCACCCAATGGGTCGTGCCCGATCCCGCCGACAAACTCGAACTGACCGACGCCCAGTGGCGCGACCGCCTCACCGAGCCGCAGTTCTACATCCTGCGTGAAGACGGCACGGAATACGCCGGCTCGTCCCCGCTCGACAAGATCAAGCACGAGCAAACCCCCGGCGACTTCGCGTGTGCCGGCTGCGCGAACCACCTCTTCGAAACCGAACACAAGTTCGACTCGCGCACCGGCTGGCCCAGCTTCGACCGCCCCGTGTCCGCGCAACACGTTCGCGAGATCCCCGAAAACGATCGCTGGAACCGCATCGAAGTCGTCTGCGTTCGCTGCGACGGCCACCTCGGCCACGTCTTCAACGACGGCCCCCGCAACACCACCGGCCTGCGCTACTGCATCAACGGCGATGCGCTGACCTTCCACCCACGCCCCAATGCGGCGCATCTGACCGAATCTGCGGATGCTTCAGAATCCGGCGATTTAGCCGTAGAATGAGGGCATGATCGCGAAAGGCGAACCATCCGAAACCGATGTGGTGCAATTCGACCGCGCCGCGCTGCCTCGCCTGACCAATGCGCAGGAGTGGATCGCGTCGCTGGGCGGCGTCCCGCTCGAACGCATCCGATTCGACGTCTGGCCCGGTACCGCGACCGAAGCCGATCTGCTCGACCTTGATGACCACGGCATCGTCACCTGCGAGCTGATTGATGGAGTGCTTCTGGAGAAAACGATGGGAACCGAGGAATCCGCGATCGGTATGAACATCGCGTTCTTGCTGATGCAGCATGTGCGAACCGGCAAACTCGGCATCGTCCTCGGGGCCGACGGCATGCTTCGTCTGTTCCCCGACTCCCGCAACATCCGTGTGCCCGATGTGTCGTTCATTCCCAACGACCAACTCCACGACGGCAAGCTGCCCGCAAGCAAGTCGCGCGTCGCCCAACTCGTCCCCGCGCTCGCCGTCGAGGTCCTCAGCGAAGGCAACACCAACGCCGAGATGGATCGCAAGCTCCGCGAGTACTTTCAGGCGGGCACCAAGCTCGTCTGGCTCGTCGATCCACCGACGCAGAGCGTCGCCGCGTACACCGGCCCCGCGACGTTCACGACGTTGCAGGCGAGCGACACGATCGACGGCGGGGCGGCGCTACCGGGGTTCAGCGCCAGCGTCGGCGAATTTTTCGCTTGATCTTGGGTTCAGGTTTCTTCGCCTCCTCTAGTTCGTCAACACGATCTTTCCAATAATCCGACAAGGCTTTTCCCGCGTTTCTGGCATCGGCGTGAAATCCCTGCAAACTCATGAATCGCAGGAAACGGGTAACGCACTGTGCTTGCGAGTAGTCGAGCGTGTTGTAGCGCTCGATGTCCAAAGCCCTCACATCATCGCTTTTCTTCTCGGGCAGCAAGGAGTAGATCGTCGCATTCACACTCGTCGTATCGACGCTCGTTGACCAACTCTCACGAAAGTTTTTCAACGCCCAGACCATGTAGGCCGGAAGATAATACTTCCAACTCTATGTATCGAAAAAGCTCAGAACCCAGTGGAAACGCTCGATGTCTGCATCCGGCACTCGATCCCAACTCCCCTCCCGATCGAGCTTTCGTGCCTCGATACGTTGCTCGGGCGTGCCGTAATCATCGATCACGTCGGCCTCGTGAAGCGTGACATATCCGCGGCTCACGCCTTTGAACGCCTCGCGGATGTCTTCGATCAACTCGGCAACGACATCCATCTCACCCCCGCTGATCGATCGGCGTCCACTCGCGCTGCGCCGGGCCGGTGTAGACCTGTCGGGGGCGGTAGATGCGGGACTTGGTGCGTTTGACTTCCCACCAGTGGGCGATCCAGCCGGGCATCCGGCCGATGGCGAACATCACGGTGAACATGTTCGTCGGGATGCCCATCGCGCGCATGATGATGCCCGAATAGAAATCCACGTTGGGATAAAGATTGCGCGACACGAAATAGTCGTCGTTGAGGGCGGTCTGTTCGAGTTCGCGGGCGATGTCGAGCAGGGGGTCGGCGACGCCGAGTTTGGCGAGGACCTTGTCGGCGGATTTCTTGAGGACCTGGGCGCGAGGGTCGTAGGCGCGGTAGACGCCGTGGCCGAAGCCGTAGAGCTTGCCCTTGGTTTTCTTGAGGTTGTCGATGTAGTCCTGGGTGTCGATGCCGGACTTGTGGATCTCGTGGAGCTGGTTCATGACCGCGACGTTGGCCCCGCCGTGGAGCGGGCCCCAGAGCGCCGCGACCCCGCCGGAGCAGGCGGCGAAGAGGTTCGCGCCCGAGCTGCCGATCATGCGGACGGTGGAGGTCGAGCAGTTCTGTTCGTGGTCGGCGTGGAGGATGAACAGCAGGTTGAGGGCTTCGACCAGGTCGGGGTCGGGGTTTTTCAAGCGGTCCAGCGGGATGCTGAACATCATGTGCAGGAAGTTTTCGCAGTATTTGAGATGCGGATCGGGGTACATGATCGGGTGGCCGATCGAGGTCTTGTAGGCGGCGGCGGCGATGGTGCGGACCTTGGAGATCAGCATCGCGGCGGTTTCTTCAAAGGTGCGTTCGTCGTCGATGTTCATGATCGACGGCTGGAAGCAGGAGGTGGCGTTGATCATGGCGGCGAGCACGGCCATGGGGTGCGCGGTGGGCGGGAAGCCGTCGAACATCTGTCGCACCGACTCGTGGATCATCTGGTGCTTGGTGAGCAGCTTGGAGAAGCGCTGCATGTGCTCGGCGGTGGGCAGCTCGCCGTGGATCAGGAGCAGCGCGGTTTCGATGAAGCTGGCGTTTTTGCAGACGACGTCGATGGGGTAGCCGCGGTAGCGGAGGATGCCGGCCTCACCGTCGATGTAGGTGATGTCGGACTGGACGCTGCCGGTGTTGCGGTAGCCCTCGTCGAGGGTGATGAAGCCGGTCTGGCTGCGCAGGGCCGAGATGTCGACGGCGTGTTCGTTTTCGGTGCCCACGACGATGGGCAGATCGATCGGGCCGGCGGGCAGTTCGAGGCGGGCGGTGGGTTGGGTTTGATCGGCAGTCATGGCGCGTCCGCGAGGAGAGGAAAGTTCGGGCAGACCGGCATGATAGAGGACGCGCGGGTCCGCTCGTCGGCGAAGGGCGCACGGCGTGGCCGGATCGGGAAAGTTCTCCGGCGCGGGTCGCCGGGCGTCAGTTCCAGGGCCAGCGCCACCAGA